>NZ_DS989904.1:4147986-4447986 GCF_000155595.1 Synechococcus sp. PCC 7335
TCGCGTGCTAGAGCAGAGGCAAGGTCAAAGCGGAAGCCGTCTACATGCATCTCCTGAACCCAATAGCGCAAGCTGTCCATAATTAGCTTTAGCACTTGAGGATGACGCACGTTCAAAGAATTACCACAGCCAGTGAAGTCCATGTAATACCGCGGCGCTGTTTCTACCAAACGGTAATAGGCAGCGTTATCAATACCGCGCAAAGAGAACGTAGGCCCCAGATGGTTCCCTTCTCCGGTGTGGTTATAAACCACATCAAGAATGACTTCGATATTAGCTTCATGCAGCGCCTTCACCATGGCTTTGAACTCACGTACCTGCTGCCCAGGTTTAGCACTGTAGCCGGCGTGCGGGGCAAAATATCCGAGTGAGTCATAACCCCAATAGTTGTGCAGACCGGTTGTGACCAGATGACCTGGATAGACGTTGTAGTGATGGACAGGCAGTAGTTCAACAGCGGTGATTCCGAGGTCTTTAAGATGGGCGATCGCCTCTGGATGGGCCATCCCAGCATAGGTGCCTCTTAGGTGGGGCGGAATTTTATCGTGCTGTTTAGTAAAGCCCCGAACGTGAACTTCATAGATAATGGTTTGATCCCAAGGAATATCTGGATGTTGGTCACCTTGCCAATCGAAGCTATCATCAGCTACTACGGATTTTGGCATGGCCGAACTGCTATCGGTCAGGGAGAAATCTAAATCGCGATCTAGATTTGCAAAATCGTCCATTGGAAAGCTAAATAGCTCAGGACCAAAGCGAATATCGCCTGTCAGCGCCTTTGCATAAGGATCGATCAGCAGTTTGTTAACGTTAAACCGATGGCCGAGCTTGGGCTGATAGGGACCTTCTACTCGAAATCCGTACCGCTGACCGGGACCTATTCCTGGAATGAAACCGTGCCAAATATAATTGGTCACCTTCGGCAGGGAAACCTGCGTCTCTTGCCCAGATTCATCAAACAAACATAGAATTACCTTGGTGGCATTCTCAGAAAACAGCGCGAAATTTGTACCTGTTTCCATCCACGTGGCGCCTAAAGGATGGGACTTCCCTGGCCAAACTTCTACTGTCATTACTCCTAACCCTTAAAATCCTAATCTTTGAAATCCTAACTCTTGAGATCCCGACCCTGGGGATCTTGTACCTATGAATAGCACCTATAAACCATATGTTCTTAAGTATCTGTTAGAAGTACATATCACCTCTTGAACCGTACCAAAGATTGCTCTCTAGCGGGAAAGACTCTGAGATAGAACGCCACCGCGTCAATCGGTTGCAAAAAGGTCACGACCTCAAAGCTAAGTACAAGCCTAAGAAAAGTTTGGAGAAGACATCAGAAAGTCAAAGCCAACATGATCTAGACATACCAGTGTGGTTGTCCGCGCATTGGTCGCCTCTGCTGTCAGAATAGTCGAAAGGTAGTTTTCTTCTAGACTTGTTATGCGTCAGCTATACCCGCCCATCGAGCCTTATTTTCGTGGGATGCTGCCGGTTTCGTCTCTACATACGCTCTATTACGAAGAAGTAGGCAATCCCAATGGCAAGCCTGTGGTTTTCTTGCATGGCGGACCGGGCGGCGGCATTGTCTCGCTATATCGACAGTTTTTTGATCCGGCCAAGTGGCGAATTATCTTGTTCGACCAACGTGGCTGTGGCCAAAGTACGCCGCATGCAGAACTGACTGAAAACACAACCTGGGATCTAGTAGCAGATATTGAAAGGCTGCGATCGCACCTTTCTATCTCAACATGGACTGTTTTTGGAGGTAGCTGGGGCAGCACCTTAGCGCTTACCTACGCACAAACGCATCCAGATAGATGCGATGGTCTGATTCTGCGCGGCATCTTTATGCTTCGGCCCAAGGAAATTCAGTGGTTCTATCAATCTGGTGCTAGCAATATTTTTCCAGATGCTTGGGAAGGCTATCTTGCGCCTATCCCACCAGAAGAACGCAGCGATTTGGTCACAGCCTACTACGATCGGCTCACCAGTGAGGACGCTACTACTCGAGAAACAGCCGCCAGAGCCTGGTCTATTTGGGAAGCCAGCACTAGCAAACTGATCCCTGATACCGATCTAATTGAACGCTTTGGCGAAGGCAGCTTTGCCGATGCTTTTGCCAGAATCGAATGCCACTACTTCATTAACGGTGGTTTCTTTGATAATCCTAATTACCTACTTGATAACATCGACGCCATCCGGCATATTCCTACCGTTATTGTCCAAGGTCGCTACGATGTGGTTTGTCCAATGACTTCTGCTTGGGAACTCCATCGCCTTTGGCCAGAATCTGAGCTGATCATTGTCAATGAGGCTGGACATTCTGCAACTGAACCTGGGATTACGAGTGCGCTCGTAGAAGCTAGCGATCGCTTTGCTAAACAGGGCAGTCAACCGGAATAAGTACCTAGCTGACCTACTTTTAGGTTCTTGACTCATAACGCGACTCGTAAAAAGATGATGGAGCCAACCGCCGCGCCATTACAAAGTAGCTTGTTAATTTAGTCTTAAGGTAGATTCGGTATTGTCGAGCACCTAGTGTCACAAATTGAATCATGGAACAGCAGCCAGAGACGATTGCCTATTCATCGCTGCCGCCTGAACAACAGCAAAGTCGACTTCGTGAGCTAGCAAGCGTGTTTTTCCGACTAGGCGTAGTTGCCTTTGGAGGACCGGCTGCCCATGTTGCCATGATGGATGATGAGGTAGTCAAAAGGCGGCGGTGGATGAGTCGCGACCAGCTACTCGATCTAATTGGCGTTACGAACCTTTTGCCTGGGCCAAATTCTACTGAGCTAGCGATTCATATCGGCTATGAGCGCGCCCGATGGCGAGGGCTGTTTGTCGCTGGAGGAAGCTTCATCTTTCCAGCGATGGTGATGGTGTGGGTACTAGCAGCACTGTATGTGCGCTATCAAACAGTGCCACAGGTAGGCTGGTTGCTGTATGGGATCAAACCTGTGATTATTGCGGTGGTACTTCAGGCGCTATGGAAGCTAGGTAAGAAAGCAGCTAAAGATCTACCAACGACGGCAGTAGGGTTGGGTGCAATTGCTCTTTACTTTACAGGTATGAACGAAATCCTGTTGCTTTTACTGTCAGGATTAGTCGTGATGCTAGTCAAAAATTACCAGAACAGAAATGTTGGGGTTGGCGCAATCTTGTTGCCATTTTCAGGATTATTAGCTCAAGTAGGAAGGACCGCTGCAACCGCTGTCTCTATCGGCTGGGGAGGTGTCTTCTTATTCTTTCTAAAAGTCGGCTGTGTGCTATATGGTAGCGGTTATGTGTTGCTAGCTTTTCTTCAAAGAGATTTAGTAGAGAAACAATGGTTAACTTCGCAACAACTTTTAGACGCGATCGCTATCGGCCAAATCACTCCCGGCCCAGTGTTTACCACAGCTACGTTTGTGGGCTATCTCCTAGCAGGCAACGCCGGGGCGATCGCTGGCACAATTGGTATCTTCCTTCCGGCCTTTTTGCTGGTAGGTTTAGTCAATCCCTGGGTCCCTAAGATCCGCCGGTCACCGTGGGCTAGCGGTTTCCTAGACGGTGTTAATGCTGGGTCTTTAGGACTTATGGCCGGAGTCACCTATACCTTAGCCCAAGCAGCGTTCGTAGATTGGTTGACAGTTGGTTTAGCGCTGTTAAGCGCTGTATTGGTGCTTCGCTTCAAGATAAACTCGGCTTGGTTAGTTCTAGCGGGCGGCGGAATCGGTCTCTGCCTACATCTGAGTGGATTAGTATAGGGGGAAGCGCCAAGACCTGTTGCTCAAGACCCACTGCTCTAGAAGCCTGACTTGATGAGGTTAAAACTTCCCCAAACCATAGTTCACGTTGTCTGTAGTGAGTTTCTATCTTTCTTCAACACTGTCTTTCTTCTATATTGGGGCTACCTTCTGTTGTGATGTCTATTTCTTCTCTTCGTAGTATCTCTTGCGCTCTAACGGTATCAGTCACAATCTCCTTTCTCAAAGATACATTCTGATAGGGCACAATTCGACGGCAAGATAGTGCTTGCTCTTCATAGATACCCATGCGAACAGAGCCGTCTTCAGCAGTTTCAGCTTCCCCTATATCTATTCTTGTTTCTCCACCATATACCGATTCAATCTCGATGATGATTTTCTCTTTGGTGACAGGCACATCCGCGCTGGCGTCAGTTGTCACGATGCGTTTGGATATCTTCACCTCGCCGGTTTTCACTCTGCGAGTTTGAGCTACAAGCTGCTCTTCATATAGTTCGATAGACGATGGTCTTACCCCAGCAGCGCGACCATCGCTTATAGACATAGAAGGGTTCGACACAACAGAATCTTTACTCTGTGGTTCTGTAGCTATGTCTCTAGAAGAATCAACTCCTGGTTCGACAGCTGCTTCAACAGGAATTGATTCTTCTACTGATCTCATTACAGGAATACGATCATCATCGTTCAAAGGACCAGGCATAATAGCTCCAAGGGCTGAATAAATAATCTCTGCTATATAGTGACCTATCGGCACTGAGATCTTCTTCCGTCAAGGGAAAGATAAAGTTTAATAAGAAACATTAAGAGCTAGTAGATCTCCACACTTACCTCATATTTCCGGATTAATTTATTATATTCCCTCAATTTGGTATTTATAAACACAGAAAATTCTATACCTTTCGTCTGAATACATTCACTCTTTTGAATGGTTTGTGTCTGCCTACTTCTTTATAGGATGAGCCTCTAATTACTTACCTCTTGAGACGTAATGTAATAAACGACCCCTACTGGAGCCTTTGCACTATGGCATATACACCTGATAGAACACCACCTGATAGAACAACGCCCGATAGAACAATACCTGATAGAACAAGCTCGAATGTTCATGTCACTTCTGCAACCACGAGCGCCGTACCTGCGAATCCAGTTATGGAATATCACGATACCGTTCGCTGGGGTCCTATTTTTGCAGGTATCGTAGTAGCCCTTGTTTCGCAACTGATGTTAAGTGCTTTGGGAGCAGCCGTTGGCGGATATGCGGCAGGTGAAGCGACGCCTGGTTCGATCGGCACAGGCATAGGGATCTGGGCAATTATCAGCTTATTAATTTCTCTTTTCTTAGGCGCATGGGCAATGGCAGCTTCCTGTGGTCCGATGAACAAGAAGACAGCAATGCTCAACGCAACCATTATGTGGGCAACGACCCTAGTAATCAGTGGTTGGCTGCTCGCTAGCGGTGTTTCTGGAGCCTTCGGTGTGATAGCTTCTAGCGCTGGCGGTGCACTTACTCAGGTTATTGAGCCCGGTGGTGCTTCTCTACCTAATCCCGACCAAGTTACTCAAGCAGCTCCCAACGTCACCCCCCAAGAAGCGGCACAATATGCAGCGTCAGCAGCCACAGCTAGTATTTCCTTCATCATTGGTTCCTTGCTGGGATTGGTCGCTGCGCTAATCGGCTCTACAGTTGGCGCAAAGCGGCCTAGAGCTGTTGTTCGATAGATAACTACTCAGCTTTTTGAAGTGACCGCTTTTTGAAATGACAAATCTTGTTTGCCGAGGTGACGTACGTACTACGTCACCTTTCTTCTTTTTTAAAGGGGGTTACTAGAAAAGAAGGAGATAGAATAGTGCATTTGGCATAGACACGAACACCTCAAAGCTTTTAGAACTCAAGCGTCTAGATAGTCTTTCGGCATCAGCATACATACCCTCTCTTACGTATGACATTTCAATACAACAGCAAAAATCATGTCCTCTGTCTAGAAAGAAATATCACTATATGAATAGAAAAAAAATATAAGGCTCTTTCCTATATGCGATGAAAGATAATATCTGTTCTTTTAGACTTAGTAGGTACATAACCACTCAAAGAGGTAAAACGTATGGCATTAGTAAGCCTAAAGAACACTTATCCAGACTATAAGAATACTTTTAGTGACAATAGCCTTAGCCACCTAGACGACTATACCGTCTACGCAGACGGCGACGACAAAGTTGGCTCTGTAGAAGATGGCTTGTTCGATGATACTACCGGCCAGTTTCGCTACCTAATTGTGGATACAGGCTTTTGGTTCTTCGGTAAGAAAGTTTTGCTCCCAATCGGTCGTGCTAAGTTTGATAATGCTCAAAAACGAGTGTATGTAGCAGGACTGAGTAAGGGTCAGGTAGAGAATCTACCTGAATATAATGAGAGCACAACCGTAGACTATGACTACGAGGAAAATGTACGCGGCATCTATAGAGAGAACGCAGCTAGTCAGAGTGCTCCGGTCGGTGCTGCTGGCGTAGCGAGTACTGCTGGTACTTACACCCGCGATAACTACACATACGATAGAGACCCTGACCTATACGCAGTAGATAATACGGATACGAATCAGCCCATCCGCCTTTATGAAGAGCGTTTGATTGCTGATAAGAATGTCGTCAAAACCGGTGACGTCGTTGTAGGCAAGCGGGTTGAGGCTGAGACAGCGAAAGTATCTGTTCCGATTGAGAAAGAGAGAGTTGTGGTCGAGCGAACCACACCTACTACAACCACCGCTGGAACTACTGCACACGATTTTGCTGAAGGTGAAGTTGCCCGCGTAGAAGTATTTGAGGAGCAAGCAGATATTCGTAAAGAAGCTGTGGTTCGTGAAGAGGTTTCAGTTAGAAAAGAGCGCGAGCAAGAAGTTGTTAGCGAAGAAGCTACTATCCGCCGAGAAGAGTTGGATGTAGATGCTGGCAGTTCGACGGTAATTGATCGATAGTTTTTTGCTATCAGAGCAACTTGCTCAGTACAAGCGAATCGTAATAACTTATCAGAAGGGTTAGAGGTCAAATGACCTTCAAACCCTTTTTACCTCTGTTGATTTGAATGCTCCGAATAAAAGGTCAATCACGAAGAGCATTACATAAGTGTCAAAAAGCCTCAGCTCTCACTTTTTCTTCGCTGTTGATCGTCCTCTAGTAGATCAAACCGCTTTGGATAAGATAGGCCGTGCCTAGTAAATTCTTTCTTGGCCCTTACTGTTAGATCTGTCTTATAGGCAAATTCATCTCTAGCATCTAGGGGATAGGAGCGCAGTTTGTACAAACTCCCCCAGCTATGTTCAGACATTACAACTGTAATAGGTAGCTTCAGATGCGTATATTTACTGGTATAGGCAATCCGATACAAGATGTTCTCAACTTGCTCAGGGTTTACTTCGTGGTCTAAATAAAACTCCGTGACAACCTGCGCCTCTAGTTCGCCCATGTTGGCATTAGAGACAGGGTTAGTCCAAATGTGGCTGTGTGGAATAGTCACGATATTATCGGAGGGAGTCTGCAAGCGAATACCCCTCAATCCGTAGCTAACAACCTCGCCGTACTCATCTGCGATCGCCACCCTATCTCCAACCCGATATGGCGCTTCAAACAACCCAACGATGCCTGCAATAATCGAGCTAGCATAATCTTTAAAGGCAAACCCTAGAGCAACCGCAACGGTACCAGTCACTGCTAGTACGTTCTCTCTCGAAAGGTTTAAAAACAGATTCATCAATAGAATGACAGTTATCGTCATGACAGTCGTTCGTACAAACGGCTGAAACTGTTTTATCCGTAAGCGATTGTGCCTAGCTACTTGCTCTGATAGCCAGATTACCAAAGCGTCTACGCCTTTAATAGTCAGATAGCAAACAACAATAATAATCAGCGCCTGAAGAATCTTTGGCCCAGTAATTTTGCTAATCAACTCTCTAGTTTGATCGGCTGCCTCTCTAGCGGAGTCTTGAGTTGAGTTTTGTGCCGACCCCGGGGTTGATTGTGCTATCAGCATCCTTATCAAGGGCTTTCTAAATAGATCAATCATCTATGACTTATTCCTATTAAGCTACCTTCATCAATCTAATTACTATCGCTTCTTGCTCTATTTCATGATGTCATAATGATGAAATTGTTGTTCGCTAGCTCTCTTTTTAGTCTTGGGTAGTGAATTGGGTTAGTTTTAATCACGCCGTTCTTCTGTTCAATAACACCCTCGTTGCGCAGAACTTGAACCTGATTGTTAACAACTTGGGGAGAGTCTCCTAGACTTTCTGCTAATGCATCAATGGTAAGGTCGCCATGAAGCATCAGTGCATACAGCAGATATAAATCGCTTTGACTAAGCTCCGGGAGAGGCGGTAGTTTTGGTAGCTGAGCAACAATTTTGACAGGTTGGGTACTGCCTTGATTGGGCTTCTGATTGGGCTTCTGACTAGACTTCTCCAGAGTGCCTTGCTTATTCACATGGCCCTTTTTCAACCCCCGACTTAGCCCTTTATTTGAACCGCTGTCCATGCAACTACCGGTATCGCTACCCGTGGGATAGTCAGTATCTTTTTCGTAGCGTAGTGACCTGATGAATAGCTGCAGTGCTACGATGCTTATCCCATCTGAGATATTAGCTAGACGGTTGAAATACTCAAGTTTTGGGCTAGCGCTCTGCGTATCACTGTCGTGATCAATCGCCTCTTTGACAAAACGTACGGAAGACTTTACTGTTGCTGTTGCCTCTTGAGCAATCTCTGAAAGTGTTTCAACTGGCTTGTCAATAGAAAAACTAACATCTTTCAGCTGGTTTGGATTTCCTAGACGTTTGTGTAGGGCTGCATCACTGAAGTGAATATCAAACTGACTGATAATAGGATCTAGCCATTCCTGAAGCTGTTCTCCAGATAGACTGGGTAGGTGCAACACTTGGTCGCAGTAGGCATGAAATTTGAGGGTAGACTTTAAATACTCCCAGCCAATTTGTCCGCAGCCTAGCACCATGAACTGACTTGAGTCGTTCATTACCGTATCTTGCATATAGTCAATACCATCTAGACCTTGGACACTTCGTAAAAAGCACCAACAAAGATTAGGAATAACAGTGAGCTGCTTCGCACTAGGCCGCTCCATTTCATCAGACTTCGGTGCGACCGGACCGATTTCTTTCTCTAGTCTTCTTCGAATGTTTGCGCCATGTGGCGGACGCTTCACCCAATCTAGTAGTTTAAAAGTTATCTGCTTGTTCTCAATATCCAACCTAGAAAGACTTTCCCCTAGGATCAAAGAAACTGGCAAGACAGGCTGAGCTAGAAAAACTATAGAGTTATTAGCGCTATTGGGATTTTCCATCCATTGTGCGATCGCGCTATTTAAAGGATCTAATATAGCCTGTGTTGCAGAAGGATGAGCTGATAGATCATTTGCTGCATCTATCAGCGCACTAGCGACCTCATCTGGTAGATTAGCGAGGGCTTCTTCTGGCTCTGGCGCAAGATGAGTATCCTTAGCAAACCAACCTACTCGAAAGAAACGTTTGTCGAGTAGCCAATCTCTGAATTTGGAGGCTTGTTTGGCCATAGTGATTTAGTAGTGCAGCTATTTCCTTCTGCCTCTATCAACAGAGCTCTATAGTCATTCCCATAAGCGCTTCGCTCATCCCGATATAAACCCTAAATTCAGACAAGAAGCGGATTCATACCATGAGACAACCCAATACCTCAGTAGCTCACTAAAACACAACCTACTAACGTCCGACCCATCGATATGGGGATATGTAAAACATGGGTATGCTCGCAGATTATGTCGGGTAACTATTTGCTGAGTAGCTATCTGTTGGATATCTATTTGTTGGATATCTATAGTATAGCTATTGACCGTTTTCTGTTTGCTCGCGCTGTCTTTTGACCATTGTTAGCACAGAGCGAGAAAGATTGAGTGCTCTAGGCGAGTCTCCTTCTGGCTGAACAGGCCACCCTTCTCGTTGCTTGGCTCTATTCCCGTCAGTTTCCTCGGTCTGATCATGGAAGAGAACCTGTTGAGTGGGAAAGGGTAGATCTATTCCAGCAGCAACCAACTCGTTACATACATTTTCTAGAACCCAATCTCTTGATGCTACCATGTCAGCCTGTCTCGGCGGTTCAATCCACCAGCGAGCTCGGATGTTAATTGTGCTATCTGCTAGCGCGACAACTAGTGCTTCTGGTGCGGGATCTTTGATGACTTCATTGCGGCTACTGAGGGTTCTAAGGATGATTTTCTTCGCTTGGGCGATATCATCGCCATAGCCAATTCCGATATCGTATTCTAATCGTCTACGATCATAAGCAGTATTGACGATGACTGCGTTAGTAAAAAGTTCTGCATTAGGAATCACTACCCGGCGACCATCATAAGTGCGAATAGTCGTTGCTCTTGTCTGAATGTGTTCTACAGTTCCTTCGTAGCCATTAAAGATAATTTGATCGTTTAGCTTGAAAGGTTCTGTTAGCAGAATTAATATACCCGCTAGGAAGTTCTGTAGAATATCTTTAAAGGCAAAGCCAATAGCAACACCGCCAATACCCAAAGCTGCTAGAGCGTCAGCAGGATTAAAGCTAGGAAAAATGATAGTAGCCGCAATTAGGAAACCTAGAATAACCAGCCCCCCTTGAATCAAACGACCAAAAACTAGACCAACGTTGCGCGTGTCTCGATGTTTGGTTTGCCGTCGAATAAAAGATCGAACAAATCTACCTAGAATCCAAAAAAGGATAAAGATGACAATGCCGATAACAATATTTGGAAGCAGTGCGATCGCCCCTTGAATCATACTTGAGAGCTTTTCCGTTGCTGCTGAAAGTGAAATACTATTTTCCACGTTTTTCTTAGAGAATCCTATCAACTTTGTATACAAGAGCACAGTATAGAACAAGATGTAACCTATTCCTCTATCTGTGAATGGACCAAGCTTAGAAAGAATCAACAGGGTTTTGTTGCTTCAGTAAGATCTGCAAAGACTATACAAATTTCCGAAAGCTTTAGCTAACAGTAGATTACCCAACCACATAAGTAAGACTGCACCTGAACTGCACCGCGTCGTTACAAACATGGAATACAAAGCATCAAAAAGAGCTAACCGGAACATCTTCTCGGTTAGCCCTTTTTCTTATTGATGGCGTTTGCTCAGCAGCTCGTTGCTAGACTTAGTCAAACGATAATCAACGATACTTATAGTTGTAACGCTTTGATAGGTATGGTTGTTTCGATGCGGTCATAAAAACCAATGTCAAAACACCAATACAAAGTAACTACTATAAGACAACTATGGAGTGATTTCTTCTAACGCTTCTTGAATGTTTTCTTCGACAGAAGTAGCGCTCGAGTCTTTAGGACTATACATGTTCTCCTTATCCCCTGCACCCTGCACGCCATTTAACCCCTCAGCGGAGTTCTTCATAACGCTCTTGCCATCGTTATTGCTAGAAAGCTTGCCAGAGATTGTGTTCTCAGACTTTTTTTGGACGGTGTTTAACTGCTCCAAACCCTTCGAAGGACTAGAGTTGCTACCGCCGATAGCAAGCGCCGGAGCAGCACTAGTGAAGAGGAAAACCGCACAGACAGCCGCGATCACAAATGGACGGAAGCTAGCAGTCAACGTTGAAAGATAGTTGAGTATCTTTTTCATGGAAATTTCTCCTGAGAATTTAAAAGATGAACGAGTCGAGTAACACAGTTTGCTCTGTAGGCTACTTGCTAGACAGCTAGCTTTATAGAAAGTCCTTCAACTCGACTCAATTTTAGGCTAGGACATAGCTACTCTATACAAGGAGTGCAGTTAACAATTCCTAATTAAAGAAGTCCTTAATAGATTCAACTACGCCACCAGTAGCGTCTTCGACGTCGTCAGCAGCGTCAGCAGCAGCACCTTTGGTCCGGCCAATGTCGCGCTTTACCTTGCCCTCTAGTTGGTCAGTCGCTCCGTCTATCTTATTAGCAGCGCTGTCCATATCTAAAGAGTCTTTGGTTGCACCGACACCACGCTTGATTGTACCAACTGCACTATCAACAGCTCCTTCAACTTGGTCACTAGCACCAGCACCAGCAACCCTATCTAGCTCAGCAGCAGCCCGCTCGTTGACGACATCAGCTGCCGCTTGTGAGCCAACTGCATACGCAGATGCTACGGAACTGCCAAAGATCGCAATAGTCACCATCACCAGACAGGCTGCGCGAAAAAACCACTGCCTTAGCGCATTCAAACGTTGGTCAAGAACAACCATCCTAACGTCTCCTTATTATTCCTAAAATAATTTAGTCAGCTCCTTAATAGAATCGCTTTATCGATCCTAGCCCCATCCATCTTCCGGAAGATTCGAGTGCATCTATAGAAAGAAACAATTGTCTATGCTCGCCCAGGATCTCTACTTATCTAGAGAGCTTGACATTCTAACTGTCTATAGAAACCTTGTGAGTTCTTCAATTGAAGAACTCCCACTTGCCCGCTGCTAGCACAACCTAGCGCTACTGAACTTAACAGGCCCTAACAGATAATCCGTGATAGGCATAGTGCAAAGAAGCATTTGTACTGAAGACTGGTTCTATAGTCCATCTGGCCTATCACATAAGGGTTTCAAACGTTTCCTCCTTAATAGATATAAGAGGAATGATCCATCTCTATCCTTTGTGGTGCGGCATAGTCATAATTTTAGATAAAATAAGAGCTATCCTACGAAGGATATGCACCAAAAGGGTACGGCGTCTACATTAGATAGTTAATCTACTTGATGATGAATTGAGCAAGCATTCTTTGTTAACTCTCCTTCTTGTGACCTATCGTAGCTCAGCCCTGATTATGAATAACAGTTCGTCAAACCAAGAGAAAAGGTAATATGGAAACAACTGAGCAGCGGATGGAGTCAACTGAGCAGCGAACTGTTGGACAAATCGAACGGGAGCTTTCACAAAAGATACAGGCGCTTTACAAAAAGCATCTGGGTCAACAACCCAGTAAAGTGTCATGTCAACTATTTAGTCGAAAGCTTGTCGTTGTTCTAGAAGATTCGGTGACTCAGCCAGAGAAGCTACTTTTCGAAGAAGGGCAGTTAGAACTAGCGGAGAAAGTTCGTACGGATTTAAACGAGGCGATGCAGCCTCAGATCAAGACATTAGTTGAAGAAATACTAGGCGTTGACGTTCTAGACCTACTGTGCGACGCAGCCATCGAAACAGGCAGAATTGGTATTATCGTTGTCCTATCAGACGCACCGAAAGTCCGTAATCCAGAAGCTATTCCTAAGCTAAAGAAGTAAAGCATTTAGCGAAGCTAATCAAAATCCCTGTTTTAGGAAATTTTGTGTCCTCAGAAACTCTGGGTTCTGCGCAATAAGTTTCGCGTGATGAGTTTTAGTGAATTAATCAGATAAGATAAGCTTTCTGCTGTAATGCTGGTCTTGAAAGTGTTGGTCGTGAAATTACGGCCTCGGATACAGCGGTTCGAATAGAATCTGCTACTGACCTACCATAGAACACTGGAGGTCTGTAAGAGCCATAGCGGTATATGTGCAAAGAGAATATATATCAGAAGGTAGGCCTCTGCTTTAGCTTTATTCCTTCTATTGATTGACTAGTCCCTTGTACGCACCATCTTAATATCTTTAGTGACTAGACAAGCTTGGCAAAGAGAGTTGTGTCGATGGGTTCCTTCGGCTCCTGTTTACAGGCTAATTTATTTTTGTAAAGATGACTCTAATTCTCTTAGAGCTGCTTCTCTAGTCTTTATCTACGAGTATGTTTCATCTATAGGCAGTCATACTTGTGAAATCTTGCGTACATAGCGCAGATACTTTCGTTTAAAAGAACTACTGGAGCATTTTTATGGCAATAGAGTTAAAAGAGGATCTTGCATACATCTTGCTGAAGAAGATGAGCGATCGCCCAGACTCGTCTGAGCCGCTTCCCTTGAGCTTGACAGCAGCAGATTTTGTCGGCCGCAATACCGACAGAACTGAGATTCTGGCGCACCTTGACTACATGAACCAGAAAGGGTACATCAAGGCAGACTTCTCCGGAGATGCTTACGCCGACTCAGGTCCTAACCCACTGCCAGATAATGTAGAGCTTCAGTCTGTTGAGCTTACACCCAGTGGCCAGGACCTGTTTAAAAGGATGAGCGAGAATCCTCCTGAAGGCCTGCAGTCAGGGCCAAGTACGCCGATTGCGACTAAAGATATGGACTTTTTGAAGAAGGTCATGCTCAAAGGCCATATCTCTGATATCTACGATGCCAGAGACCTTACAGAGATAGTCTTTCGCACCATGCGAGACCTAATGACCACAGAAGCTGCAGGCAATGTCGCTAGCGAACTGCACACATCCGCGGTCGATACTGACAAGAAAGCAGCTCAAGAAGAGGTTGCTGATTTGTGGAAAGACTCTAATCCGTTGGTTCGGTTCCTGAGTCAGATTCGACCTAAGCTGAAGTTTGATGATAAGACCTTCTTTTTTAGAATCGAGAAAGAAGGAGGGTTGCCAAAAACCACTGGTCCACAAACAGTCGTCAAGGCAGTCTTTAGCGCCACTAAAGAAGAACTTTCTAACGAGCGAGTTGCTGAGATAGCAGAGTTCATGCCGGGTGAAGTTCGTACATTATGGGAGGAAGCATAAATTATGGCAACGACCGACAACAATCCAAGCGGACACGATCCAAGAGAACCCAATCAGCCGGGGACCGAAAATATTAACCCTGGTGATAAGGAAGCGCCTCCGGGTACTTCTGTGGAAGAAAAGGGCGAGAAGACTGCCGTGGCCTATGAAGATGCTACCGGCAATCCAGTTGAGGTGCCAACCTACTTCACTGTAGAAGGCGAAGACGGCGAGAAAGAAGCACTACATCACGTGAAGGATGCAGAAGAGATTTCCGACGTGATCCGCCAGGCGCGCACAGATGAAGAGGGCGATCGCAAATGGTAGTAATAAGCATACCAAGCTAAAAACTAAGCTAAAAAAACAAGTCTGCCTTTCACATCCTTCACCTAGCTTCTGTAGTTATGAGTGCTTGATATAGCGATTGAGGCCAGAGCCGGTTCGAGCTGGTTCAATTGCGCTTGCACAATTGCTAACATTGGCGGTAGCCTAGTTTCCGACAGCTCATCATAGAGAGCCCCTATCTGAGTGGCTTGTCTGTGGTGAGCTTTTCGATGATAAATGCAGCTAGTCATCTGAAAGGTAGTCGTCTAGGTACATACATCTAGATATAGGTGAAGGGACCGATATGGATATGTTGCTCGAAGAAATCCGAAGTAAGCTGGTTGATATAGCGGCGCAGGCGATCGTTGTCTTTCCTCAGATTATTTTGGCAGTGATTATTCTGCTGCTCACCCGAACGGTAGCTAATCTGGTTCGCCGAGGCATGCACAGAGTAGCCTCGAGAACGCTCAAGAGTCTTTCCCTACAGTCTTTGCTTGTTCAGACCAGCTTCGCGGCAACGTGGACTGCTGGTATTCTGTTTGCCTGTATTATCGCTTTTCCTGATCTTGGGTTTGGTGATTTAATTGCTCTGTTAGGACTAGGCTCAGTTGCCATAGGTTTTGCTTTTCAAGACATCTTCAAAAACTTTTTATCTGGCGTTTTACTGCTACTCCAAGAGCCTTTCTCAATAGGAGATCAAATTATCGTCGATAGCTTTGAAGGCACTGTCGAAGAAATTGCGCTGCGCTCCACACAGATCAGAACCTATCAGGGTGAGCTAGTTGTGGTGCCCAATTCTATTGTCTTTACTAGTCCGGTACAGGTGATGACAGGTAGGCCAAGCAGGCGGACCGATCTAGCAATTGGCGTAGACTACAATACACCCCTATCCCATGCAGTCAGAACGCTGACGGAAGCTGCTAGAAGTGTCGAAGAAGTCACTTCTAATCCGGCAGTCGAGGTGGACATCGTCGGCTTTGGTGATAGCTCTATTGATATGGTCGTGCGCTACTGGACCCGATCAGATCAGGCCTCTGTTCGCCGATTAAAGACGCAGATGATGCTAGTTCTGAAGAAAGCTTGTGATCAAGCAGATATCAATATTCCATATCCTATTCGTACGATCTATCACTTTGATCAGGAAAAATACAGTGATAACGCTCGCATAGAAGACGCGAATGGTCGTTCACAAACACCCACACATAAGTGAGGTTGTAACACATCAACTGCTTGGCACAGAAAAAATAAAGCAGCTATATCGCATCTATGTAGATGCAATAGTACATATCTAAAAGTATTCACTGGGGTACCTATTGGCACAGTCATAATGCGCTAGGGTAGTGACAGGCGACCTCATGGCTAGCGCTAAGGGGCCGAAGGTTTGGTTGGGCTTGCTGGCAGTGATCATCGCTTTTTGGACAGCGCCCATAGAGGCGGCAAACATGGGGAGAAGGATTGATGGGGCTACGTGGCTCTCCCGTCAGCGGAATTCGTTGTGGAACGGCAGCAAAACTAGGAATCGCCGAAACGAGCGCCTGTGTGTAGGGATGCTGGGGATGATTGAAGATGGTGTCGGTAGGACCCGTTTCTACAAGCTTGCCAAGATACATCACTAAAATGCGATCGCATAATAATCTCACTACGTTTAGATCGTGCGAGATGAATAGGTAGCTCATGTTGAGCTGCTGTTTGAGATCTTTGAGCAGATGCAGAATGATGGCCTGGACAGAAACGTCAAGGGCAGACGTCGGCTCATCAAGAATGAGAAGTTTAGGGTTTAAAGCGATCGCCCGAGCAATGCCCACGCGGGCTTTTTGTCCGCCAGATAGCTGATGAGGAAAGCGGCTGAGTAGCTCTGTTGGAAGACCGACTAGCTGGGCAAGTTCGGCAGCGCGCTGCTGTAGCTGTGGTTTTGTGTAAGTAGGGCCTAGTCGTTTAATTGGCTCTGCGATCGTGTCGAAAGCAGTAAACCGTGGATTTAGACTATCGCTATGGTCTTGAAAAACCATCTGTAGATCGGCTCGGTATGGACTGTGAGAGAACATACTGACTGGAATTTGACCGATAGAAACGTTGTTAAATAGGACTTTCCCAGATGTTGGCTCAATCAAACGAGCAATCAAACGAATTAAGGTAGATTTCCCGCAGCCAGATTCACCGACTAAGCCAATACTTTCTCCTGGCTGAATGCTGAAGGTGACCCCATCTACCGCATGAAGATGAGATGGCCGCTGGCGAGAAAGCCAGGCAGCAGAGGCTGAATTAACTGGGAAATGTTTGGCAAGCTCTGAAACTTGTAGCAGAGGAGCGTTGTTCATGTCGTGTCTATTTCTAGCGGGTGCCAGCAGGCGACCTGATGATCTTGAGTAATCTGTTGTTCTAAAAGGGGCGCGCTGAAGCACTGGTCGGTAGCGCGATCGCACCGACTGATAAACCGACAGGGCGGCAGGTCTGCTCGGCGCAAGTCTGGTAGGTCCCCTAGAATAGGAACCAAATCATTGAACCCCTTATGCGGCTCAGGCGTGGCGGCAATTAGCTTGGTGGTATAAGGATGAGCGGGAGAGCGAAAAAGCATATGAGTCGGGGCGCTTTCAACTAGATGGCCAGCGTGCATAACCAGGATGCGATCGCAGTATTCTGAGGCTAGTGCTAAATCGTGAGTGATCACAATGGTCGCCATTCGCTTTGCCGTGGCTAGCTCTTTGAGCAGCGTCATTACCGTAGCTTGAGTAGTGACATCTAGACCGGTTGTCGGTTCGTCAGCAATCAGTAGCTGGGGGGAACAGGCGATCGCCAAAGCAATCATAACGCGCTGACATAGACCACCCGAAAGCTCGTAAGGGTAGGCATTGTAGCGCTGCCGTGGGTCAGGGATTCTAACGCTGGCGAGCAGTTCTAATGCACGTGGCTTAAGTTGAGTTCTAGAAAGCGTAGTGTGAGCGCGCAAAACATCGACAATTTGCTTACCCACTTTGCGAATTGGATTCAGCGCAGTGCGCGGACTCTGAAAAATCATCGACAGTGCTTTGCCGCGTAGCCGCCTCAGTTCTTTCTCAGAAGTTTTCAGTAAATCGTAGGTGTCAGACTGCTGCCAAAGAACCTCGCCACTAGTGATGTGAGCCGCCGGATCGAGGATGCCCATAATGGCCAGAGCAAGGACAGACTTTCCAGAGCCAGATTCGCCGACAATACCCACTGTTTCACTAGGGTAAACCTGTAAACTAATGTTTTCTAGAGCGTTGACAGTACCAGTACGGGTACGAAATTCCAGAGAAAGATTTCGAACAGAAAGAAGAGACATACCATCGCTTGAAACCGTTTCTCCTGTGAGGGAATCTACTTTGTACTGTGAAAACTGAGCGACCTGTGGATTATCTTTCACGTTCTCATCCTGGGGTCAATCAAATCTCTTAGGCCATCACCTAGCAGATTGAAACAAAACACGGCAATCATCAGAACAATACCGGGGAAGATAGCTAGCCACCATTCTCCAGAGATAATATAGGTTGCTCCTTCAGCGACCATAATGCCCCATTCGGGTGTAGGGGGACGGACACCCAGGCCAATAAAAGAAAGTCCAGCAGCGTTAAGAATGGCCCATCCCATGTTGAGTGAAATATGCACCATCATCACAGGAAGAACGTTGGGAAATAAATGGTATGTCATGATTTGCAGGTGATTGTTACCGGCTAGGCGCGCAGCTTCTACATAGCCAGCCTCACGACGAATCAACACTTCGGAGCGAATAACGCGGGTATAAAGCGGAATGTTGATGACCGCAGTCGCGTAAATAATGTTCTCGACTGTATTACCGAGCGCCGCTACTAGTCCCATTGCTAGAACGAACAAAGGAAAAGCCATGATGGTATCGACCAAGCGACTGATAATGCGATCTGCTAGACCACCAAAGTAGCCTGCACAGGTGCCTAGGATACTACCGAGAAAAAATGAAAGCGCAACGGCAACCACAGCAATACCTAGGTCTAACCGAGTCGCCACAATCACGCGGCTAAGGATGTCGCGGCCAAGATCATCAGTGCCAAACCAGTGCGAGACTGTCGGGGGTGAGAGCGGAACGGTGGCGTCGCTAGCGAGCGGATCATAAGGGGCGATCGCACTGCCAAACAGCGCAAATAGCACTAGGACAAAGAATAGAAGAAACGCGAAGAAGGTAACAATATTCTCGCTAATAATATAGCGAGCCTGTGACCAGAAAGATTGCTTTGAAGAGGTCTGTAGCAAAGTCACGATTCTACCCCCGCTCTAGGATCAATCACGACGTACAACAAATCGATCAGCAGATTAAGCACGACATACAGCAAAGCCATCGTTAGCACAAATCCTTGCACCGCTGCATAGTCTGAAGCGACCAAGGCCGACACAGCGTAAGAACCGATTCCTGGCCAGGAGAACACTTTTTCTACCAGCACATTTGCACCCAGTAAGAAAGAGAAAACAACACCTAAAGTGGTGACAATAGGTAAAAGAGCATTACGAAAAGCGTAGCCAAACAGCACGGTTCTAGTAGATAGACCACTCGCTCTAGCAGTGCGAATAAAATCGCTAGAGAGTACAGCAAGCATCGCTGCTCGAGTAACTCTAGCTAGCGGCGCTAGGGCAAACAGACCGAGAGTAACAGCCGGTAAAAATAGCTGTGACAGCGCTGCCCAAAAGATTTCTAGATTACCTGACAAAAGGCTATCTATCAGATATAGGCCTGTAATAGAGCGAGGGGGAGAATAAAGAATATCCAACCGTCCAAGCGGCGCTGGTGCGATTCCAAAGAGAAAGTAAAAGACATAGATCAGTAAAAGACCTGTGAAGAAAGTAGGCAGAGAAACGCCTGCTGTTGCCAAGACCCGAACGCCATGGTCTATCCAAGACCCGGGACGAGTGGCAGCGAGAATACCCAAAGGGATCGCTAACGTGAGTGAAAAGAACAGCCCTGCCAACGTTAATTCTAAAGAAGCTGGCAGCCGAGTGAGCAAGTCAGAAAGAACCGTTTGGCCTGTAGTCAGTGAACTACCAAGATCGCCTCGCGCCAGTTCTCCAAGATAAATGAAAAATTGTTCTGGAAGGCTGCGATTGAGACCTAACGTTTCACGAACTTGCTCTATAGCCTCTTGGCTAGCAGCAGGCCCGGCGAAGTAAGCCGCCGGATCACCAGGTAGAGCGCGAGTGAGGATAAAGGTAAGGACAATAACGCCAAGCACACTCGGAATAGCAGCAAAGGTTCGACGAGCGATCAAGGCGGCGGTAGAGGAGCGAGCCATACTACACCTTCTCTAGAGGGCGATAGTCTAGCTGACGGTGAAACCAGTACTGATAGCCTTCAACATTGTTTTGCATAGCGACAGACAGGTAAGGCTGCGCGATTGGAATACGCGGCATTTCTTCGAATGCAATTTTCAAGAATCCTTTGACGTTTTCCTCATACTCAGGTGTCCCTGCTTCTTGTTTTAGAGCCGCATCTACAAACGTATCTAGCTTAGGATTCTGGTAGGAACTGCCGTTGAAAGTGGCATTTTGACCGTGATAGGAATAGAAGAAAAAATAGTCAGGGTAGTTGAGCCAGCCGCCAAATCCGTTGACAATCATAGGTCGGCTTTTTTCGACTAGCACGCCTCTAAAATTGGCGCTAGGCACCTTCTCCAAAGTTACATTGATGCCAAGCGGTGCTAGCGCCTCTTGGATAAGTACACACATCGGCTCGGCCCATTCCTGGGTACCTAAATCAAAGGCAAGCGTAGTATCAAAGCCGTCTGGATAGCCGGATTCGGCCATCAGCGCTTGGGCTCTATCTGGATCTGTATTGTAAGGATAGGGCTGGGGCCATTCAATCGTACTAGGCTCCATACTTTGCGCCCCGTACATAGGGACACACTGGCCATAGAGCGCAGTTTCTACAATGGCATCATAGGGCATGGCGTAGGCGACGGCCTGACGAACTTTGACATCGCTGAAGGGGTTAGCGGCTCCAGAAAGTTCTGCCTGGGTATTGAGATCGACAGCGTACAGACAGTTTTCAATCGGCGTAGAGACCACAGTGAATCTATCGGTGGCGCTCAGTTCACTGATGTCTTTCTCAGAGACGTTATAGAACATATCGACATCTCCTCTTTCTAGCAGAGCGCGACGATTGCCCGCTTCAGGAACGTTGAGTTCAATGATTCTTTCAATAGCGGGGAGCGGCCCAGATTTCCAGTCGTCGTTTCGCACGAGTACCACCCGCTCTTCGGGCTGAAAAGTTTCTAGCTTGTAGGCACCGCCGCCAGCAGGGTTAGCATTCGCCCATTCGAGGCCCCAAGGATCGTCTTCGGTAACGTGAGGTTCTATCAGCGCAGAGTTCATAATGGCTGGAATTGGAACAGCCATATCCATCAGCGTCAGTTTGTCCTTGCGGATAAAGTCAACTCTAAAGGTGTGGTCGTCAACAATCACGAACTGATCAGGGCTTTCGAGGGCGCCTGCTTTCATCTGAAAGGTAGGAAAGCCACCTACCGAGACCGCTCGGTCGTAAGACCATTTCACATCTTTGGCAGTGATAGGCGTACCGTCATGAAAAGTAGCGTCTTGCCGGAGGTTGAAGGTAGCAGATAGCCCGTCTTCTGCCACTTCCCATGACTCAGCAAGTTCGGGTTGGATATCGGTATAGTCGTAGGAAAGAGAGCCGTCTTCGAGGGTTTTGGTGCCGAAGGTGACAAGGCGATCGTAAATTGCCCAAGAGGTCCCATAGGCAGGGCGGTTAGTGCCGACTTGGTGCAGGTCTAGCCCATTAGGGAAGCCACCGCCTTGAACAATAGTAAGCGCACTTCCTTCAGAATTATCTTCGCTGCTGTCGGTTGAGTCGCTACTAGGTTCAGTGGGCTCAGAAGTGCTTCCACAGGCATTGATCAAGGCTGCTAGAGAGATACCGGTCGTAAACGCTGCTCCCTGCTTGAATAAATCTCGTCGCCGCATAGCTATGTTTCTCTCCCAACTCGTTTGGCAAGTACCATTGATTGAAGGTTAGAAGACGTAGATGAATCTTTCTGGGAAGAATTCGAGAAGAATTCGAGAAGAACTACAAGGAGAGTGAAGATTTCTATGCTGTTCACGCTGATGGTAACTTGCCAAGGGTTTGAACGGGGTTGATAGATGAAAGTTGTCTATCAGGTGGATATAGAGATGGATGTATTCGTAAGCTGGATGGGTAAGTACCGGCGTGTAGAGGTCTCTTTTGCCTCTGGGGATAGGCTTCAAGAACGGGTATTTAGAACGCTACAGTTTTTGAGCTACTATTTCAGATAGCCTTTCCTATTAAAAGAATAATAAGACAGTTAATTGTAAGGCCTGTTATTCCAAGAAGAACAATGCTGACCTTCCGGCGAGTGACTATCTTCAGCAGCGTAGTTGCGAGCCTATGCGTTTTGATACTTCCCCTTTGGATTCTGGGTGTTCCAGGGATAGAGAATGACTATGCGAGGGGTTGGAGGATGGGACTCAACGCTATTTTGCTTTATCCACTTTCCTGCCTAATAAACTATGCTTTCTATCTCCTTCTTACTAGATTGAGTAGTGTTGGTCGGCTACGTCGTCAACAGATTAATCGCTCTGTTGCGATCGCACTACTCACTTTATTCGGGCTACGAATGATTCAAGCTTTTACAATAATCATAGGAGCATAATCGTCCTTGTGCGTATAGGCCGTCCTACTCTACCTATTGCGCTAACGCTGGCTGTAGGCATCGGCCTTTCTGGGCTAAGTGCTGCTGCGATCGCCCGTCAAGAACGCACCAACCAACGCCTTCAGTTCCAACGTCAAACGGATAGTCTTGCCACTTCACTCCAGCGCAGTATCAACCGGTACACCGACATTCTGTTATCCTTAAGCGATTTCTACGCGGTCGCAGAACAAACCATTCCCCGCACCGATTTTAACCGTTTTGTAGAACGAGCACTGGCCACCTACCCAGGCATTCAAGCGCTAGAATGGGCTCCTTTCGTACTAGCTGATACGCTCAACGCCCAGGGAACTGATAGTCAATTAACTGAAATCAAAGCGGAGAATTCTGGTCTGCCAACCCGGACGACTTTCGAGGCGACCATTAGAGCTGAAGGCTATCCTACTTTTCAAATCACTGAGCAGGATAGTCAAGGGAAGCTAGTCCGTGCAGGCGATCGCCCCTACTATGTCCCAGTTACATATGTGCAGCCTTACAAAGGCAATGAGCCTGCACTTGGCTATGATCTGACCTCTGATGATATACGCCAAGCTGCGCTAGAAACCGCGCGTGATACAGGCCGCGTTGCGGCTTCTGGTCGGATTCGATTGGTCCAAGAAGATAACAACCAGTTTGGCTTTCTGGTCTTCCTACCGCTGTATTCATCTCGGATGGTGCCTAGCTCCGTTCAAGACCGCCGAGCGCAGCTACAGGGTTATCTACTCGGTGTTTTTCGAGTCGCAGAGGTTGTAGAAGAATCTCTTGAAACGTTCAGCTACGATATTGATTTCGCGCTCAGCGATCGCTCAGCTTCTCCTACTGAAGAACTTCTTGGGGTCTATCAAGCAAACACTCGAACGGTTACAACAGTTTTTCAGAGAAACGCTCTTCTGACAAACCGGAAGCAACGGACACTTTGCCCAACAGTTGAAGCCTGCGTTCATCAGCTTACGGTAGGTGAACGCTCTTGGGTGATCGCTTTCACGCCTGCCGCGAACTATCCGACAACTACCCCGTGGCGAGCTTTGTCTACCTTGATTATCGGCCTGCTACTAACCTTTATGGTTGCTCGCTACTTTGCTCAGACTCAAAGCGCGTTGATCAAAACTCAAGAACTCAGCGCTCTCAAAATTCGTCTTTTCTCGATGGCTTCTCACGAATTACGAACGCCTTTGGCAAGCATCTTGCTTTCTGCTCAGGTGTTGGAAACAGACTTAGATAGAACAGAGCGTCCTCGGATCTACCGCCGGATTCGAGCGGCTGCTAAGCGTATGAATCAGCTTCTAGGAGACTTGTTGACGCTGGCACGAGCTGAGTCTGGCAAGCTTGAATTCTCGCCAGAAACGCTCAATCTATCCTTGTTTTGCAAACAGATCATTGATGAAGTGAGGTGTAGTTTTGACGTTCCGCCTACTGTCAACTTTATTGTTTCATCGACAGTGCCAACAGCGGCCTATTTCGATCCTCAGCTACTACGAGCAGTGCTCACTAATTTGCTTTCTAATGCGGTGAAATATTCTAAGGAGCTACCACAGGTGTCACTGAGCGTCACGTGTCAGCTTCATAATCTAGTTTTTCAAGTGAGCGATCGCGGCATCGGTATTCATAAAGCAGATCAAGCCCGGCTCAATGAAGCTTTCTATCGGGGCAAGAATGTAGGCCATATTCAAGGGACGGGACTCGGACTTTCGGTTGTCTCTGCCTGTCTACAATTGCATCACGGCACTCTGCTTTGCGAAAGCGCTTTAGGTGAAGGTACTACGTTTACCGTAACGCTACCTCAGATAGAGTAGAAGATAGAGATATTTGTGATGGTCTCTATTAAAAACTTCTGTCGGTAGTCGGTTTAACCAAGGCGTATCAAGCTAACTGAAGGCGATAGCCAACCCCATGGACCGTTTCAATAAAAGATTTAGGCGCACCAGCAGCTCTAAGTTTGTTGCGCAGACTTTTGATGTGCGCTTTGACGGTTTCTTCGTCAGGTGGACTTTGCAAAGACCACAGCGACTCTAGAATGAAGCTACGGCTCAAAACACGGCGGCCATTTCGCATCAGCAATTCAAGAATAGAAAATTCTTTGGGGGTAAGCCGTAGAGCCTGCTGAGCATAGCTAGCTTCATAAGTTTCAGGATTGAGCTGAAGATGTTCGTAGGCAAGGGCGATCGCCGCTGGTATGCTGCCTCGACGTAACAGCGCTCGAATCTGCGCTAGCAGCTCTGATAAATCAAAGGGCTTTACCATATAGGCGTCTGCGCCCGCATCTAGTCCACGAACCTTGTCTTGACTGGTATCACGCGCTGTTAGCATTAGTACTGGGAGCTGATGACCTCGACTGCGTAGTCGCTGGCAAAGGCCAATCCCATCTAGATAGGGCAAGGTCACATCCATCAGCGTCAGGTCGTAGTCCAAAGTCTGCATCTGGCTCCAGCCGGCCTCACCATCTTTGACCACATCGACAATGTACTGCTCAGCCGTCAAAGCCTCTGAAAGCGACTCTGCTAGCTGAATATCATCTTCAATTAATAGAAGACGCATAGCTGTGTCCCTGACTCTTGCGCGACTTCTCTAGCATGATGGATCTACAGCGGTTCGTTGTGTACTAGAGCACATTCCTCGCGGCGATCTAAGCGGTTGTTTAAATTGTGGTAGCAGAGCACCGTCTATCGTCCCAGCTATACATACGCATTGCGCTGTAGACAGGAGCTAAAGCCTCCCGTGGTGTAGTAGGCACAGCGCGCAAAGCTATAGATCCACACAGAATCTTCTTAATCTGCGTGCCTGATTATATTAAGTTTAGATTATGAAAGGATAAGAAAAGGTTAATGACAGATAGATGGCTATTGAAATAGCGACTCATTCCCCGTCGACTAAAAAGTACTTGAAAATAACTACTTTGCTAACGACCCTTAGCATATTTTCTCTAGCACTTATTGGGATGCAAACTGCTGTTCCAGTAGCACTTTTGACTCGAGATCCGGCTGCGATCGCCGACCATCCATTTTTCTATGGAGCTGTTTCAAACATAGGCATACAGCTATGGACAGCAACAGCAGCAGTTTGTTTTATGGGCGCTGCTCTTGTTCATGCTTTTCAAACTGCAAAGGAACAGAAGCATTTCCTATTAGTATTCGGTTGCTTCAGCGCGATATTAGGCCTAGACGATTTGTTCATGCTACATGAGTTAGTTTTCCCAAAGAACCTAGGCATAGGAGAAAAGTTTGTGTTACTTGCCTATATTATTGCTTTCCTGCCATGTCTCTTTCGCTTTCGTAAACAATTCCTCAGGATACAGCCGCTTCTTTTCCTGCTAAGCATCACGCTATTTGCTTCTTCTGTCGGCTTCGATAACATTATTCCAACGAATAACCTATCGAAAAATAATACCTTTTTGATAGAAGACGGCTTCAAGTTTCTAGGGATTCTGCTATGGTTTCTCTATTTTACTTGGGTGTCTGTTCGTTCGGTTTTGATGTCGGTAGATACGCTATTGGCAGATCGTCATTAGCAGATAAAGCTAGACAATAGAACCCAATCTGTCGGTTTTATAGAGGTGCGATTGGTGATGCGATCGCCAGTATGAAATCGTATCTGTTGGTCAAGTATCTGAACAACTAGCTACCTTGGGCTTTGATAAGGCGGTGTACCTATCACTATTTGCTTATGCCTGCGGCGGTGTTTGGATTTGTGACACTGGCACTAGCAATGAGTGAATGGCCATGGGGGCAAAGTTCACTTCATCGCCTGGCTACCGGAAGAATGCTAGGAGGAATTGTGCTCGCATTTCTTTACTGGCTACCCCTTAGTCTTGGTTTATCCCCTACAGCGCGGGCACTTCAGAGTCGTTGGTGACTGCGATCACGGATATAAGGAATTCAGTCAGATCGCACAAACTGCTGCTAATAGGCACAGATGAACTATAGTTAGTATGTACTACTAAGTTAGTGCTGTTAATAGCTGTTCATAAAATCTAAGGCATCCCTCATGACTATTGAATTCATTGACCATGCTTTAAACATTGTCCTTGCTGGCCTGCTCTATGGTTCTGAAGCCTGGGTGATCGGCGCTTTCGGGCTTTATATAGCTACGCGCGAATCCCCTAGCTCTTCGTCAGCTTCTGCGATGTTCGTAGCTACAGAAACAACAGATGTAGAATCTAAGCTAGAAGAAATCGTTAAAGCAAAGTCTAACTTTGAACGCTCAGTAGCTATATTGCCTTATCCAGCGGAGTTCGCACAGATTGTTTGTGAACCGGTTGACTGGAAACAATGGAAAGTCAGCGACCTGCGGAAGGCAAGTGTTGCTAAAACATGCGGCGTTCGTACCCGTCCTATTGGCTCTCGCCGCAATTTACCTAAGCCTGATTTGATTGCTCAATACAAGCAACAGCTAAAGCGACTCACCAAAGTTCCAACAATCGCTTCAGCCCAAGCAAAAGACACTAAAAAGCGACTGAAAAGCGAAGGAGTCATGCCCTGACCCACGGGCAGACAAGCTGACGTAAGATGAAGCTTTGGGCGCTTTGCTCAGGTACAAAATGGCTTCAGAGCTTAGTTTCACGATTGATCTTATGCTCGTTCTGGGTGCGGCAGCAACAGGGGGCTATTTTGTCAGCCGTTTGAGTCAGCCAGTCCTGCTAGGGTATTTAGGCAGCGGCTTGATTATCGGTCCGCTCGGACTTAACCTCATTCGTGATACTGCCAATATTCAAGAGCTAGCTGAGATTGGCGTTGCTTTTCTGCTCTTTGCTCTTGGCGTTCAATTTTCGCTAGAAGAACTTAATAGAGTCCGCAATATCGCCCTGCAGGGCAGTCTTTGTCAGATCGGTATCACCACTGCGCTGGTCACCGCCATCATGCTCTCTTTTGGTTGGGTAGATAGCCTAGCGCAAGGTTTGTTTTGGGGCGCACTTCTCTCACTATCTTCGACAGCCGTAGCACTCAAAACGTTGACCGAGCGCGGCGAAACCAACACCCGCCATGGTCAGATCATGTTGGCTATTTTGATCGCACAGGATTTGGCATTGGGTTTGATGCTGGCAGTGGTTCCAGCCATCAACCAGCCCGGTCCGCTGTGGCAAGTTGTTGGCCTCGTCTTACTAAAAGTCAGTAGTTTTTTGGTTGCAGCGGTATTGGTTGGTCGCTTCGTGATTCCGACTGTGATCCGGCAAGTGGCGCTCACGGAAAGCAACGAACTTTTTTTGCTGACGCTAATTGCCCTGTGTTTAGGCGTGGCGATTATCACTGCGCGGTTGGGGCTTTCGATTGAAATTGGTGCGTTTGTGGCCGGGCTGATGATTGCTGAAGTTGACTATGCTGACCAGGCATTAGGCAAGGTGCTACCGCTGCGCGATACGTTTGCCAGCCTGTTTTTTGTCTCGATTGGTATGCTGATTGACCCCGAGATATTAATTCAAAATCTCAGCAAAATTCTTAGCCTGGTGAGTCTGGTTATGGTCGGAAAAGCACTGGTAATCTTACCCATCGTCTTGCTGTTTGGCTATTCACTCAAGACGGCTGTGCTTACTAGCTGTGGTATCAATCAGATTGGTGAATTCTCCTTTGTACTGGCAGTAGTTGGTCTAGAAAACGAGCTGATTACTCAAGAAACCTACTTGCTGCTCCTAGGAACCACGGCTATAACCCTCGTGCTGACACCTACGTCTCTTCAGCTAGCTGAGCCGTTGATCAAGTGGGTACACCAGCAGCCTCGGCTCATGAGCTTTTTAAGCAGGCTAGAGTCACCACAGCAAAGTTCGGGAGAAGACGCGATCGCCAACCATGTGGTCGTTGCTGGCTATGGCCGAGTTGGTGGCGTCATTGTTGAACTGTTGCATCGGCAAAACCACCCGGTGCTGGTGCTAGAAAATAGCGAAGCCGCTGTCCAGTCACTGCGTCGTCAGAGCATTCCCTTTATTATGGGAGATGCTGATGCCGAGTTGATCCTAGCTAGAGCTAATCTCACGACAGCGAAGGCGCTGGTCATCGCTCTACCCGACCCAATGAGTACTCGGCTGCTGCTAAAACGGGCGCGGGCGATCGCACCTAAGCTCGACATCATCGCTCGGGCCCATACCACCAAAGAGCTCGACCAGCTTAGCCAGCTGGGCGCTCAAGAAGTCGTCCAACCCGAATTTGAGGCGGCGCTTGCGCTTTGTACTCACCTGCTAGCTACGCTTGGTGAGATTGACGATCAGCTCGGCACTACTATGGCAAAGATCCGAGCTGACCACTACCAGGCCGTTCGCCGTAATATCTAAGGGGAGTCTTTTTCTCTTCCTATGCGTATTCTCATCACTGGTGCAGCAGGTTTCTTGGGCCAACGTCTCGCTCGTCGGCTGCTCTCAAACCCTAATCTCCAGCATCTCACACTTGTCGATCTAACACCGCCGCCTGTACCTAATAGCGACTCAAGAGTCAGTAGCCTTGCCGCTGATCTGGCTCGCCCTACAGCTAGCAAAGTCCTAGTGAGCGCAGATATTACAGCGGTTTATCATCTAGCCGCCGTTGTCAGTGGCCAAGCCGAAGCTAACTTCGATCTGGGCATGGCGGTGAACTGCGATGGTACTCGCTATCTGCTAGAAGCCGTTCGTCATCAAGCACCCGGTGCAAAGTTCATCTTTGCTAGCTCTCTAGCTGTTTTTGGGGGTGACCTCCCGGAAGTGATTGCAGACAATACCGTCGTGCAGCCCCAGTCCTCATACGGCACTGAAAAAGCCATCTGTGAGCTATGGATCAACGACTACACTCGAAAAGGCTTCATTGATGGACGGGTGCTACGCTTACCAACTGTCTGCGTACGACCTGGCAAACCCAACGCGGCTGCGTCCTCCTTTGCAAGTGGCATTATCCGCGAACCTCTACAGGGAGAAACGGCCGTCTGCCCGGTCGATCCTACGCTTTCTCTCTGGCTATCTAGTCCGACAGCAGTTGTCAATAACCTGATACATGCCCTGTCGCTAGAGAGTGCGCAGTTTACCTATAGTCGAACGCTCAACCTGCCAGGCATTACAGTAACAGTAGCGTCTATGATTGATGCCCTAGAAGCGATCGCCGGTCAGACCGTCTCCAGTCGTATCAGCTATCAGCCGGATCAGGCTATTTCAGAAATTGTCGCGAGCTGGCCTAGTCGGTTTGATACTAAACAAGCAGTCGCCCTAGGGTTTGAAGGCGATCGCAATTTTCAAGACATTATTCACAGCTTCATAGCGGAAACCGATGTAAAGGAGTGCAGGAACTAGAATGCAGGAACTAGGAATTCATAGAGCAACAGCGTAGCAAATACAGTATAAATAAAGACTAGATAACGCAAGGCAGCCTGTCTCATAGTGAAGACAAGCTTTCTAGATGGTTACGAATGAACTTTTTTAAAGTAATGCTGAGAAATTCCTGAGAGATTGCTCTAGAAAAGCGTCCGTTTTCTAGCAACCCGCTATTGTGGAATATAACCATCTCTTGCCGAGGGCCATCATGCTCAAACCGGTGCTTCATGCTGTTCAGTTATTCCTTAAGGGAGCGACTGGCAAAGATCGTCAGGCTAAACATCATCTGTCTGAACATCTATTACGACTGCAGCTTGCCTACGACCAATTGCAGTTAGAGCATAGCGATCTAGAACAAAAGCATAGCCGCCTTCAGCAAAAGCAGATTGATCTGACTCAGCGTCTTAGTCGTAACAAAACTGATACAGACGAACTTTTGAGCATTGCCGATAGTGAAGTCGACTCTTTGATCAGCGAGAATGAAGATCTACAGCTTAGACTTAGAGAAAGTGAAACAGAAAACTCAGCTCTCAAAGAAAGTAATGGCTCTTTGCTAGGTAGAGTTGCTTTCCTAGAACAGCAGCTCGACATACGCTCTTACCAGAATGGCAGTGCTGAACACAGCAGCACGGAGTCGAAGTCCGGCGCTATTGATACGAATCCCTTTCTGGGCCTAGAAGACAGTTCAGATGAAAGTACTTCGCTTTATACCTTACCTGTTGATCTTTCCAACTTATCAATTGCTTTAGTCGGTGGTCATGAAACTACCTACCGAGAAGTTACAGAAGCCCTTAAACAATACGGCCTGAAACGCTGTATCCACGTTCCCCCTCATAGCATTGCCAGCAACAGCCGCAACCAGATCAAAGATAAGATTAGCACCTGTGATCTTGTTGTCACTATTACTAGCTACGTTGATCATTCTGTTGCCAGATGCGTCAAACAGCTCAAAGATGCTCATATGCTAGGCGGTGGCTATATCCGGGTTAGCTGTCATGGCAAAAGTGGCCTAATCAGAGAGGTCCTCGAATACTTTAGTACGTCTATGCAACCCTCTAGCGTTCTTTAGCTAGGCGGCGAAATGCATTCCGCTATGTGCTACACCGGCCAAATCCTCCGCCACCTGGAGTTTCGATAACAAAGGTATCACCGGGCTCTACGTTAACTGTGGCAGTACTCGCTAGCTCTTGACGGCTACCATCGCGGCGTTGAATCCAGTTATGGCCAACGCTACCAGCCTCGCCACCTGCCTGTCCAAAGGGCGGAATCCGCCGATGACTAGAGAGAATCGCTGCTGTCATGGGTTCTTTGAAGCGCAGTCGCCGCACGGCACCGTGCCCACCTCGGTGATGACCTGCACCGCCGCTATTTTCTCGGATAGAGAAGCTTTCTAAAAGAACAGGGAAACGCCATTCAAGCACTTCTGGATCGGTGAGGTGCGAGTTGGTCATGTGGGTTTGCACTGCGTCTGTACCATCGAAGTCAGGGCCAGCACCAGCACCACCGCAGATTGTCTCGTAATACTGATAGCGCTGATTGCCAAAGGTGAAGTTATTCATGGTTCCTTGCGAAGCCGCTAGCACACCTAGAGCACCATACAATGTATCAACAATTGCCTGAGAGGTTTCGACATTCCCTGCAACCACAGCAGCTGGATATTCAGGATTAAGCAGACAGCCTTCGGGAATGACGATCTTTAGCGGTTTCAGACAGCCTGCATTTAAGGGAATATCATCGTCTACGAGCGTTCTAAAGACATAGAGGACGGCTGCTTTACAAATAGCGGATGGGGCATTGAAGTTGCTATTTAGCTGGGGTGAGGTTCCTGAAAAGTCGATGGTGGCACTCCGATCTTGTTTGTCAATTTGAATGGTGACCTGGATGCGATCGCCACTGTCCATCTCGTAGGTAAAGCTGCCATCGCTTAGCCGATCAATCGCTCGCCGAACGGCCGCTTCAGCGTTATCTTGTACATAGCCCATATAAGCCTGTACTGTATCGAGTCCATACTGTTCTAGCATCCGCTGTAGCTCTTGCACTCCTTTCTCGTTCGCAGCAATCTGTGCCTGCAAATCAGCGATATTCTGAGTCGGATTACGCACTGGGTATTCTCCCGTTGTTAGCATTTGCTGCAGCTCAGTCTCTCGAAATCGACCCGCCTCGACAAGTTGAAAGTTGTCGAACAGCACCCCTTCCTGCTCTACCGACGTACTATTAGAAGGCATTGATCCTGGCGTTATTCCGCCAATATCAGCATGATGTCCGCGAGAAGCTAAGTAGAAGATCACATTGCTACTACCTTTGTCAAAGACAGGCGTAATGGCGGTTATATCGGGTAGGTGGGTACCGCCGTGGTAGGGATTGTTCAATATGTAAACGTCCCCTGGTTGAAGAGAGTCACCACGGCTATCTACCAGCGATTTAACACTTTCACTCATCGAACCCAAATGGACTGGAATATGGGGCGCATTTGCAACAAGTTGTCCGTTTTGATCAAAGACGGCACAAGAAAAATCAAGCCTTTCTTTGATGTTTACTGAATAGCTAGTATTTTGCAGCGTAGTGCCCATTTGCTCAGCGATCGAGCGAAACAGATTGTTGAAGATTTCCAGCATTACCGGATCAGCGGTTTTAGTGCTGATATCGACATTTCCTAAGCTCCTTTCTGAAGCTTGATAGGTCAGGATTAGATGGTTGCGATCGCTCACTTCAACTTGCCAATCTGGTTCAATCACAGTCGTGCCTGTTGTTTCCACCACTAGTGCTGGTCCTAAAACCGTGTCTCCCGGCTGTAGCTCTTTGCGCTGATAAACCGGCGTCTGATGCCAGTCCCCAGCCGTATAAATTTTCACATGCTCAACTGGCTGAGGGCTTGCTGCTGATTGTCGCTCTAGCTGAGGTTCATTCGCTGTTTGAGTTTGGGCCACCAGCTCAATCGAAATGGCCTCAACTATTAGGTCTTTGCCTGCGGCTACAAACCCGTACCGCTGGTGATGCTTAGTTTCAAACTGCTGCTGCATCTGTCTAGCTGGCTCGAAGTTGACAAGCAGCGTCGAATCGGTCCCGTCGTATTTCAAATGCGCCTGTTGCCGAACTTCTAATCCAGTTGGCTGAACTGACTGTTGGGCGAGTTCGCCTTCTGCATCGGCAATCAGTTCATCAAAGCGAGGCAATAGGTCTAATTCCGCTGTCAGTGGCGCTTCTATCGAGCTTTCTCTCAGCACTCTGATTTCCGCTAGCCCAATTCCATAGGCAGAAAGTACTCCCGCATAAGGATGAATTAAAACCCGCTTCATGCCCAGCGCCGCTGCGATCAAACAAGCATGTTGTCCGCCCGCCCCACCAAAGCAACAGAGCGTATACTTAGACACGTCGTAGCCTTTTTGCAGCGAGATTTGTTTAATCGCGTTGGCCATTTTCTCGACCGCGATACTCAAGAATCCATCGGCAACCGCAGCGGCACTACGACCATCACCAATCTCAGCGGTCAGTTGCTCAAGCTTTTCAGCGACAACTTGTCGATTTAGGGGTGCATTTGCTTTGGGGCCAAACACCTGTGGAAAGAAACCAGGCTGAAGCTTACCTACTTGCACATTGCAGTCCGTCACAGTTAGCGGTCCACCTCGGCCATAGCTAGCTGGACCTGGATTAGCCCCGGCAGATGATGGCCCTACCCGGTAGCGACTGCCATCGTATTGAATGATTGAACCACCACCGGCTGCTACTGTGTTAATTGCCATCATTGGCGTTCGCAGCCGCACGCCAGCGACTTCTGAGTCAAAGGTACGCTCATATTCCCCCGCATAGTGAGCCACATCTGTAGAGGTGCCGCCCATGTCAAAGCTGATAATTTTCTCGAATCCAGCTAGTTCGCTAGTCTTAACGGCTCCGACAATTCCGCCTGCAGGGCCAGAGAGGATGCTGTCTTTTCCTTGAAAGAACTGAGCATCGCTCAAGCCACCATTCGACTGCATGAACATCAGCGAGGGCACATCATCTGTAGACGCTGAGCTCGATATTTGACTGGTCACCCGGTCTACATATCGTCGCAAAATCGGCGAAAGATAAGCATCGACCACCGTTGTATCGCCTCGACTGACCAACTTCATCAGCGGGCTTACCTGATGGGATAGTGAAACTTGGGTGAAGCCAATTTGCCGAGCGAGTTTACCTAGGGCTTGCTCGTGCTTTGGGTATCGGTAGCCGTGCATCAGGGCGATCGCACAACTTCGGATCCCTTGAGCGTAAGCTTCCCTTAACTGCCGTTGAGCTTCATCTATTTGTAGCGGTATCAAAACTTCGCCCTGAGCGCCTATCCTTTCTTCAACTTCCACCACGCGCTCATAAAGCATCTGCGGCAGCACAATCTCTCTCGCGAAGATATTGGGCCGATTTTGATAGCCGATTCTAAGGGCATCGCCAAAGCCTTGAGTGATGACAAGCAGAGTGCGATCGCCCTGATGTTCTAGCAGTGCATTAGTCGCCACCGTCGTCCCCATTTTTATTCCAGCAATTTGTTCAGCCGGAATCGGGTCGTCTGCGCCCAGGCCCAAGCAATCACGAATTCCCTGCACCGGCGCATCTGAATACTGCTCAGGGTTCTCAGAAAGTAGCTTATGAACAACAATCTCGCCGTTGGGTCGCTTGGCTACCACATCCGTAAAGGTGCCGCCTCGATCGATCCAAAACTGCCATTGCCTATCGGATTTACCCATGCCCGCCTGTTCGGTATTGTTCATTGCTGCTTTAATCTGCTGCTTTAATCTAAGTCAATCGGTTAGGACTCGTGGTGAGTTGACTGCAAACCTAGCGATCGCTATATACTTTCGTCCACTAGATATCTTTGACAGTTGCTGATTTACACGGAGCACTTTCGCCACCGATTTCACCACCGATTGACACCTAGTACTTTACTTTCGGCATTAACGAACACCTAGCGCTTTTGCCATCAAGCTGACAGGAAACACTAGAACGTTGGTGACCATTTTACTTTTGTATTCTGCTAACACAGAACGACCTCTCATAAAATCGATCATGAACAAGACAACTTGCGCTATCTAGCTGCACTCGGCTATCTAGCTTCATGCCGCTTCAAGGTCTGCCACAAACAAGGGAGTACAGGTAACCGTCAACGTTAAACTATAGACCGCTAAATAGCCGCTCTTATGAGCATCCAAAAGAATGAATCGCTTCTTTACTCGCCCGGCAATCATGCCCGCTGCCCCTGTCGCAGCCGCCCTTGTTCTATCTGTAAGCGCCTTTGGCTGCAATCAGGTTCAAACTAACGCCTCAGAAGCGACTGCTGAGTTTCAAGGTACCGCTATCACCACCTACACCTGGCAAGTCGAATACATTCCCACCAGTCCTGGTCAAGATAGACCCAATGATCGCCGCCTAGAACAATTCGAATCCACTACGCTCACAACGACTAATGGCATCCGCCCTGACGCCGCCGGTTCTGGTCCTGATAGTAAAGGACTCTGGTGGCCTACCTTACCGCCCGAACCCACTGTAGACGATATCGAGTCTCGCCTTCGCCCAGGCGAAACCGCTCGCTCTCCAGAAATTATCAAGTCCGCTGACTACACACTAAGCTTCAACCAGGCAGGTGAAGAAAAAACTCTTCCCACCGACTACGAAGTCTACCGCGAAGCAGTCAAAGCCTTTGAAAGGGGTCGTCCTCTCCAGCTCACCCTAGGGCCCCAAGACAACTCCGTCATCCAAGCAGAGATCCAGTAATCTCCATTTGGCCTTCTGGTAGCTGAGCAAAGTCGACGCCTTGCTCGCCCACGCCGCCTCCCCTAAAATTAGACAGCTCTCTCCTACCTGTGCCCATGCCTCAGCCTCGCATCCTTTCAGGCATCCAAACCACCGGCAACATGCATCTAGGTAACTATCTTGGTGCTATTCGAAACTGGGTCGAACTACAGGCTCAGTACGATTGCTTTTTGTTCATGGCAGATCTGCATGCCATTACCGTTCCTCAAGATCCTAAAACCCTGGCTGAAAATACGCTTAAGCTAGCTGCTACTTATATTGCTTGCGGAATCGATCCTGAACAATCCACTATCTTTGTCCAATCTCAACTACCAGAACATAGTGAACTAGCGTGGCTGTTCAACTGCATCACACCGCTTAATTGGCTAGAACGAATGATCCAATTCAAGGAGAAAGCGCTCAAGCAGGGAGAAAATGTCAGTGTTGGCTTGATGGATTATCCGGTGCTACAGGCAGCCGATATCTTGCTATACGAACCTGATTTGGTGCCTGTTGGCGAAGATCAAAAGCAGCATTTAGAGTTAACTCGCGACATCGCTGGCAGACTCAACCATCAGTTTGGCAAAAAGAAGAAACCAGTTCTCAAGGTGCCAGAACCATTGATACGCGAGACTGGAGCGCGGGTAATGAGCCTCACTGATGGGACGAAAAAGATGTCCAAATCAGACCCTTCAGATCAAAGTCGAATTGATCTAACTGATACCCCGCAAGCGATCACCAAAAAGATTAAACGAGCAAAAACCGATCTCGAACGGGGCTTGGAATTCGATAATCCTGAACGGCCAGAATGTAACAATCTGCTAGGTCTTTATCAACTACTCTCAGGTCAAACAAAAGCAGCCGTTGCTGATGAATGCCGAGATATGGGATGGGGACAGTTCAAGCCATTGCTAGCTGAGACTACAGTGGAGGCACTACGACCGATCCAGGAGAAGTACGCTGAGCTAATGGATGATCGCACCTATTTGCTCTCAGTATTAGCCGATGGGAAAAGCAAAGCGCAGGCGATCGCAATCCCCACGCTAGACAAGGTCAAAACGGCTATGGGCTTCACGCTATCAACCTAAACACCGCATCACAAACAGACAAGCTCGAACATGACTCATTTCAATCGCAGAACATGATCGGCTTTGATGCCTAGGCTCGATAGAATAGCAACTAAGAAAGAACATTTAAGAAGTCAGTTCTAAGAAGCTGAGCCGCCGAGCCTATGGATGCAGTATCAAATCGATTTCGCGCGGCCATCAAGTCCAAAAAGTTTATCGTCACGGCTGAAGTGATGCCGCCCAAAGGCGCTAATCCACAGCACATGCTAGAGATGGCTGACGGTTTGAAGGACTGGGTACATGCTGTCAATGTGACCGACGGTAGTAGAGCAGTGCTGCGAATGTCTTCTTTAGCCTGCTCTGCACTATTGCGCCAGGCTGGAATTGAACCTATTTGCCAGATGACTGGGCGTGATCGCAATGCTATTGCCCTCCAAGCCGACCTCATGGGAGCCCACGCTCTGGGAGTTCGCAACGTTCTAGCCCTGACCGGCGATCCGCTCAAGGCAGGTGACCATCCCAAAGCCAAACCTGTCCATGAGCTAGACTCTATTCGCCTTCTGCGCTTGATTAGAAAGCTCAACGAAGGCACTGACTATAACGAGAAACCTATGAACGACGGCGCACTAGATATCTTTCCAGGCGCAGCCGTCGACCCACAGTCCACAAGCTGGTCAGGGCTGCAAAGCCGATTCGAGAAAAAGTTAACCTCGGGCGCGCAGTTTTTTCAAAGTCAGCTAATCTCTGATTTTGACAAGTTAGAGAAGTTTATGGATCAAGTGGCGGTGGGATGCGATCGCCCTATCCTAGCTGGCATCTTTCTACTCAAATCCGCTAAGAACGCCGCCTTCATCAACCGCTGCGTTCCCGGCGTCGACATCCCTCAGCATCTGATTGATAGATTGGCGGCCGCCAAAGAACCCCTTCACGAAGGCATGAAAATTGCCGCCGAGCAAGTACAAGCCGCACGTCAGCTCTGTCAGGGCGTCCATATGATGGCGGTTAGAAGAGAAGATCTGATTCCCCAGATCCTAGAGATGGCAGGCGTAGAACCCCAAACACAAAGGCAAGTAGCTAGCACCTCAAGCGCAGTGAGGTAGCCATTTATATGCATATCATTTCCTATAGCGAGCAGGAATACGAACGTTTGGTTGAGATGCTAAACAATTTGATCGATCAAGTAGGTGAGGACGAACTGCATCCCTTAGCTTCGATGATGGATGTCATTGGAACCCTCATCGAGAGCTACAAAACAAAGTACGTGCCAGAACTAGAAGAGGTCGGCTAGAAAAAGTTGGATGTGCTAGAGAGAAAGCATTGCCTCTAGTTTAGCTCTGGCTGCATATTTAGGTCTGAGCAGCTTGGCTCTGGGTAGTAGTCTGACCAGTAGAGCGACCAATGCCTGTTGTTCTACTTAATATCCTAGCGGTTCTGCTCCTGGCGCCGCTGATATAGGTAAAGAATACGGGAATGACCACTAGCGTTAGTAGCGTAGAGGTTGAGAAGCCACCGATGACTGCGATCGCCATCGGACTGCGCGTTTCACCGCCTGCCCCGAGTTCCAAGGCAATCGGTACCATCCCTGCCACCGTTGAGATCGAAGTCATCAAAATCGGTCGCAGTCTGGTAATTCCCGCTTCGATCACCGCCTGACGCCGCGACTTCCCTTCTCTCATCGCAATCAGCGCATAGTCCACTAGCAAAATCGAGTTCTTCGTCACCAGACCAATCAGCAGTACGATGCCGATCAACGCGAATAATCCCATCGGCTTTTGCGCGACTAGTAGCCCCATCAACGCACCACCAACGCACAGCGGCAGTGCCATCATCACAGCAATAGGATACAAAAAGTCGTTGTACAACAGCACCAACACGGCATAGATCATCAAGATCGCCGTGCCTAGCGCTAGCCCAAATCGGCTAAAGACTTCCTGCTGGATCTCAGCATCGCCTGTTGACTGCTCTCTGACACCATCAGGTAAGTTTTGCATGATGGGTAGCTCACCAACGGCCTCGATAGCTTGACCTAGCGTGATACCCTGAAGGTTAGCACCGACAGTGATCTGGCGAGAGCGATTGAAGCGATCGATCTGAGCAGGGCCGCTACCAAAACTGATATCGGCAACTGCAATTAGCGGCACCATCTGACCATTTTGACCGGGTACTTGCAGGTTCTCTAGTGTGCTTAGATCATCAACAGCCTCGGGGGCTAATCGCACACGAATAGGAATCTGGCGATCGCCCACATCGAAATCAGCTAGGTTTGATTCACTATCGCCCAGCGTTGCCAAAGAAGCCGTCCGAGCAATGCTACTTACCGACACGCCTAAATCTGCGGCTCTAGCCGGATCGGGTCGAATCAAGACCTCTGGCTGCACCAGCGAGGCGGTAGAGTTCACTTCCACCATGCCTGGAATCTGTCGCACCTGCTGAGTCAGATCTTGAGCGGTTCGCGTCAGCAGCTCAGGATTTTCACCCGTGAGAACCAGTTCATAATCTTTGCCACCACCGCCCGCACCCTGACTGACAAAATTAATTCTAACGCCCGGAATAGTTTGAAATTCTTTGCGGAGCTGCTCCTCATAGAGGCTGCGCTCTATTCGTTCTTCTTTGGGCTTTAGCTGTACAGAAGCGGAGGCATCGCCTGGGGTGTTGGTCATGAACACATCTTCTGTCGCAGGTTTAGAAAGGAGAAGATTGGTAACGCGATCGCTCACCAGCTCCGTTCTTTCCAAAGTCGTTCCCGGTGGTAAAGAGATACTAATAGAGGTTCGACTAGTATTACCTGAGTCAAACAGACTAGTCGGTAAGAACCGGGCCAAGTTCATACTGCCAATGAAGAACAATAGTGCTAGCACAATCGTAATCAGGCGATGATTTAGCGCTGTGTTCAACAGTTTATGGTACGGCAACAGATAGCGCGGCACCCGTAGCCCATCAGCAGCAACGACTGTGTTTCCCTCATTACCTCCATCGGCTGGTTTGAGCAAATAGGCCGCCATCATGGGACTTACTAGTCGGGCCACCAGCGTAGAGAACATCGTTGCTACCGCTACCGTCACGCCAAACGGCTTGAAGAACTGGCCTGGAATTCCTCCCATGAAAGCAACTGGAAGGAATACGGCAACAATTGTCGCCGTGGTGGTGACGACGGCTAAGCCAACTTCTGCTGTCGAATCGATTGCAGCTTTAAAAGGTGGCTTACCCATTTGAATGTGACGCTCGGTATTCTCAATTTCTACGATCGCATCGTCTACTAGGTTGCCAACCGCCAATGTCAATGCCAGCAGAGACATACTGTTGAGCGTGTAGCCTAACGCTTGCAAAACCAGAAAAGTGGGGATGATTGAAAGCGGCAGCGCCGTCGCGGTAATCAGCGTTGTCCGCCAGTTGCGGAGGAAAAGACCCACCACAATCACCGCCAAAATGCAGCCTAGTATCAGCGCATCAATAGACGCTTGATACGAGTCTCTAATGTCGGTGCCTTGGGTGAACGTCAGCTCAAAAGTGATATCTTCTGGCAGCGTCTGCTCAAGCTCAGCGATCGCCTCTGTGACCGAGTCTTCTACCGTGACTACCACGCTACCCTTACTGCGATAGACCCGAAAGCCTACCACTGGCTGACCATTTAGATAGGCAGACTGGCGGATTTCGCCAAAGTCGTCTTCGACTGAGCCCAAACTACTAAGCGGCGTAGTTCCCCCAGCCGGTAAGACAATTTGTAGCGATCGCAGCTCATCTACCGTTGCTGCACTGCCTAGCGTCCGAATGCCTTGCTCTATCCCCGAGATATCGCTGCGGCCCCCCGGCAAGTTGATATTAAACTGGCGAATTTGGTCATTCACCTCAGTCGCTGTGATACCTAAGGCGTTGAGCTGAGCTGGATCGAGATTTACACGGATCTCTCTATCGACACCACCGACTCGGTCAACTCTAGCCACGCCTTCTGCTGCTAGAAGTTTGCGGCCAATCTCTCTATCAACAAGATCGCTAATTTCTTCGACTGAGCGCTGATCTGAGCCAACGGTATAGATGACAACAGGCCCACCAGAAAACTCTAGCCGCTGCACAATTGGGTCGCTCGCATCTTCCGGAAAATCTTGGCGAATCCGGGTAATCGCATCACGAACATCATTAGTAGCCTGGTCAGTATCAACCCCCAAATTAAATTCAATGACTGTTTCTGACGATCCGTCACTCACAGTCGAGGTCAGCGAGTCAATGTTGCCAAGACCGGCCACTGCATCTTCTATCTTTTTAGTGATCTGGTTTTCCATCTCGGCAGGGCCAGCGCCTGTCTGGGTCACCTGCACCTGTACCGCTGGCACATCGATATTCGGATTGGCATCAATGCCCAGATTGCCAAAGGCAACTAAACCTGTGATCGTGAGTACCAAAAATAAAACAATCGTCGGCACCGGACGCCGAATTGACCATTCAGAAATGTTGAACATATCTAGTTGCTGCCCTCAAAGCTACTCTCTGAGACAATGCCAGGGCCATCGTTGGAAACTACATCTACTAGATCGCCATCTTGTACATAGCTCGCCCCTTCTAAAACAACTGGGACATCAGCCTGCAATCCAGAAACGATTTCGATTTGCGCAGGCTGATTTCCGCTTGCTGGAATCTGCTCACCTGTGGTTACAGGCTGGGCTTTAACAGTGCCATCCGCAGCTAACTGGTAGACTACAAAGCCACCGCTGCTTTGCGGTAGAACGGCTTCTGCTGGTACCGTTACCCCTTCACGCGTTCCGACCACAATCGCTGCTTGCAAAAACATACCAGGACGTAGGCGATCGCTCCCTGGCAACCCTACTTTTACGGTCGCCTTTCTCGTCTGCGCGTCAACGGTTGGATCAATTGATCGCACAAAGCCCTGAAGCTGCAAAGCAGCATCAGAGTTAGACGAGATCTGAACTGGCGTACCCGGTGTTACTTTGGCCATCTGCGTCTGCGGAATCTCGACCGCTAGCTCTAATTCGTCATTACTAATTAGCTTGAATAGAGGTGTGCCTGTACTAGCTGTATCTCCTACTGTTGCTGCTCTTTCCGCAATTACGCCATCGCTAGGTGCGATCACCAAGGTTTGATCTAGCTGGGTTTTTAACTGATTGACCTCAGCTTCGGCGCTACGAACAGATGCCTGGGCGCTTGAAATCGCCGCCTGCTGCGCGCCGACGGTTTGCTCTGCGGTAGCAACTTCAGTTCTCCGCTCGGTTAGAGACTCAGCGCTGATAGCTCCCTGCTCGAATAGCGAACTATATCGGTCAAAGTTTTCTCTGGCTTCGGCTAGAGAAGCTTGGGCTTGGGCCGCCTCTGCTCGTCTCTGCTCGACGGTGGCGATCGCCGCACTTACCTGGGCCTGGGATTGCTCGATCTCACTACGCAAAACCGAATCGTCAAGAACAGCCAGAATTTGGCCTGCCGCAACGCGATCGCCCTCGCGCACGTTCACTGCCCGAATCTGTAAACCACTTGCTCTAGGCGATACTGAAAGCAAGTCAAACGCTTCGACGGTGCCATTGGTCTCAATGGTTTGGCGAATGGAAGTAGATTGCGATCGCACCGTGGTTACCGTCGCACTCGCTACCGCCGTTGGTTCGACTAGCGGCGCCTCTCCTCTAGAAGCGACCATAGACAGCAGCTTTTGGCCCCCTATTGCTAGCCCTAGTCCTAGACCCAACCCTAGCAATAGGCCTCTGGGTCCACTTAACCAGCCGGGAACGTTTCGAACCGGTCGCTTTCGTTTCTTAGGTTTCAAAATCCCGTCTGTGAGGCCTTTTGAGCTTGAGGTAGGCACCACCTCCGGTTCTATAGAGCTATCTTCGTCGTCTCGGAAATCGTGCTGAAGATCTTGGTAAGCCACAGGGGTACGTATTTGCCAGTTTGCCAGCGGAGTGTTTACAAAAAAGTGTTTACAAAAGTTTAATATTCCTATTATTGCTTACACTTCCCCATTTTGCGTAGATCCCTAAGACAGCAAAAAAATAGGACCAAACCTGTTACCCTATACCCCATCAGCTGATCTGTAATAGCTCGTAATCCTAGACAAGCGCGATCATGAAAACCAAATCCTGGTGGCAGAAACTAAAGCGCAATCCGCTTGCTCGATTTGGTGCGGTTGTCCTAATCGTCTTTTACATCGCAGTCATCTTTGCTGATTTCGTCGCCCCCTACGATCCACTCAATCAGCAGCCCAATGGTTCCTTACTCCCTCCTACAAGCATCTACTGGGTGAACCAGGAAACCAACCAATTTATTGGCCCACACATCTATCCCACCATTCAAGGGCCTATTGATATCGATACCGGACTAAGAGAAAAGGAAGTGGACTTTAGCCGTCCTGCACCGCTGCGCTTGTTTGTGCGGGGCGATCAGTATCAACTTTTTAAGTTCACGTTGCCACTGATTACGGGCTTCTCGTTCGAAGACAACATTACGATGAGAGAAGTTCCTATCTTTCCAGGCATCTCTAGCAATCTGCATCTATTCGGTCCAGTCGGACCCGCTACGTTACCATTTCAAACAGCCGAGCCCATAGTAGACCCAGTAGAACCGATAGCACAGCCGGATAGTGACTTCTTAGAACCTATAGAGCTACCCCCAGCAGAGGTAGAGGTTAGTCCGGTGGCCACTACCCCTGCCTATTTCAACATTTTTGGTACGGACAGAGCGGCAAGGGATGTGTTTAGCCGCTTGGTCTACGGAGGGCGCATTAGTCTCGGTATTGGCATTGTCGGTATCTCAATTTCTTTTCCGCTGGGCTTACTGGTAGGCGGAATCTCTGGCTACTTCGGAGGTATTGTCGATTCTGTGATCATGCGTTTGGTCGAGGTAATCATGACGATTCCCTCTATCTATCTGCTGGTTGCGTTAGGTGTGATTCTGCCACCTCAGCTCGATAGCGCTCAGCGGTTTCTGCTGATCGTGCTAATTATCTCGTTTATCGGCTGGGCAGGGTTAGCTAGGGTAATTCGAGGTGAAGTGCTCTCGCTCAAAGAAAGAACGTTCGTACAGGCATCACGCTCGATGGGCGGACGCAGCCTACATATTATTACCCGCCACATCTTGCCGCAAACCGCCACCTACGTAATTATTGCGGCCACACTGTCTATTCCTAGCTACATCGTCTCTGAAGCTGTCTTAAGCCTAATTGGGCTCGGTATCACCGAGCCCGATCCGTCCTGGGGCAATATGCTTTCTGCTGGCACCGACGCTTCGATCTTGGTGCTCAATCCCTGGTTGGTTTGGCCTCCGGCCGCATTGATTGTGATTGTTGTTCTTTGCTTCAATCTGCTCGGTGATGGCCTCAGAGATGCTCTCGACCCTCGCAGTTTGGAAGAACGTTGATATTAGAAAGCGCCGACCTTAAGCCACTGGCTGAGGCCCTGTTCTACTTTGGCTCAGCTCCTGATGAACGCTAGTTCCAATTTGGATAGCCTCATTAAGTAGACGGCCATAGTCACTAGCTTCATCACTAACCCACAATAGCTGTAACGTCGCCAGGTTTCGCTCAATGCTATGGAACATTTCTTGACGCCTAGCCATGAACTGTTGATGTTTTCGCATGATTCTTTCAGTCATGAGGCCACACACCAAGCTTTCTCTAGTCAAGTGAAGTGCTTCTATAACACCTTCTCTGTTCTCTAGGCTTGGTTTTCCTGGGTATGAGAGCGTATTTTTTGCCGCACCTAGCTCTTCTAATATTTCAACGGCTGAGACCACTTCGTTGAAGCGGTCAATTTCATCGAGTAAATGGCTAAGGGTGAGCAGACGCCTGCCCTCATGCCAGCGGTAATAGGTCCAAGCGATAGTCAGAGTGATCGCGCCTAGCACGCCAAGCGGCAAAGCTCCCCAAACTGCCTGCATATTGTCACCACTTGCTGAGCGCACGGTCAACAGCGTCAAAGGCAGACAAAAGATTAGACCCACTGCCAGCAGCAAGCCCAGCTCACTTAATAGAGCCAGTCGATGCGTGGGCAAGAAAGCCGTCTGACGATAGGCCCATCCAATAGTGACATCGCCAACATCTAGCCCTGTCATCTCATCTAGCTCTCGCTGCGTAATTCTCAGATTATCTAGAGTCTTCATTGCTAGATTTTCTCTGTAACGTTTCTTACTTTGCTGAAGTATATATAGCTGAAGTACATATAGCTTTGGTCACTTAGCTTGCGACATTTGTAACGGCTGTAACCTTTATAGAAAGCAGGCTAAGGACTCATGTGTACCTACTTCATCAGGTCACGCTATATTCTCCGCGCTAATTTCTGCTTTCTCTCCCACTATTTTCTTTCCCACTAATAGAGCCCGAGCATGGAGCCCAGCGTCCGCAAGACTTGGGAGTAGAAGTTACCCTCAACCTCAGGTCGAAAGATTTGGAAAATCTGGCCGTCAGAACCGACAAAAGGCCGTAGCGTCCAGCCTAGCTGAGAACCTACTAGCCCATACAGCACCACCCAACCCTGCAATAGTTTCAAGCGCAGCTTTTGATCAAAGCCATCAGGTCCGGCCATGTCCACCATTCCTTTGTAAAACAGGCGCACACCTACACAGCCAGTAATTGCCATTACCAACACGTTGAGTAGCAAGAAAAAATCATACTCTCTAACAGAAATGAGAAAAAACAAAATGACTGGCGCAAAGCTAAAGAGCAAAACGCTAATTACCGCGACCGCTGTAAGCGCCATAGTGACGTACTGCTTGAAGCTGAGCTGAGAGCCAAACAGAATATCAAAAAAATATAGCGTCGGCACGCAGATCAGCAGCGTGAGCAAGTACAGCGCTGGCAGCTTGATTGCAGAGGAAATAATCTGTAAACCACCTCCGTACGAGCCCAAAATGCCACCGTAGACCGCGAAGAAAAAGGTACTAGCGATCAGCAAAGAGCCGATCTTACTTTCTAGTTTGGTTTCATTGCGGACTTCTTCTAAAAACGTACGGCGATCACGCAGCAAACGAATTAATACAGCAAAATGATTCGAGCTACGACTTTTGGGTCTGATCTTCAAAGAATCTTGGTTCATTACGGCTAAACGCTCCTGGCTTTGGCTTTACTGCACTGGCAGTCACTGTCATAAAACTTGGCTTGAAAACACTATCTAGCAACGGATAAGCTCAAGGGTTCCTCGATGTGTTTCCTTAAGCGTCCTCGGCTATTCGCGACCCTGGTTTAGGGTGCTACAGGTATAGGCGATCGCATTCCGCAAACGCGCTAAGCTAAACAACAGGGAACCTAAACGAATTGCGAAAGCGAGCCATGCAAACTACAGACAGTCCGCTAAAGCTAGACACCAGCCTCTCTACAAACAAAGCAATCCCCGATGAATCACCCATTGATTTACCTAGCTTCGACAATAGCGCTCCTCCAGAGCAGAGTCTGATCGACGCTTGTGTCCACTGTGGATTTTGTCTACCCACTTGCCCGAGCTACCGCGTCATTGGCAAAGAAAACGACTCTCCCCGGGGCCGCATCTATCTAATGGACGCTATCAACAAAGGAGAAGCCCCCCTTTCCCCTGCTTCTGTTCAGCACTTTGATACCTGTTTGGGCTGTCTTGCCTGCACTACTGCTTGCCCTTCGGGCGTACAGTACGACAAGCTCATCTCCAGCGTTCGTCCTCAAATCCAACGTAATCATCCTCGTTCAATTAAACAAAAGGCTGTCCGTCAGCTAATTTTCTCTCTTTTTCCCTATCCAGATCGCATTCGCCTACTACTAACGCCCCTGATTCTCTATCAGAAGCTAGGCATCTCCAAACTGCTACAAAAAACTGGGCTATTAAAGCAGCTTTCTCCCAACCTAGCGGCTATGGAGAGCCTGCTACCGCCCGTCACTGCTAGCTGCTTTTCAGACAATCTCCCAGAAGAGATTCCAGCGACTACCGACAAACGATATCGAGTGGGTATGATCCTTGGCTGTGTTCAAAGAGTCTTCTTTTCTGGTGTCAATCAAGCGACTGCTAGAGTGTTGAGTGCTAACGGCTGCGAAATTGTCGTCCCTAGAAGTCAAGGTTGCTGCTCGGCGCTACCTGAGCATCAAGGTGAGACAGCCCAGGCACAAGCGCTAGCTCGTCAAATGATTGATAGCTTCGAAGGAACAGGTGTTGAATACATCATTATCAATGCTGCTGGATGTGGTCATACCCTTAAAGAATACGGACATATTCTGGCAGACGATCCGGCCTACGCAGATCGAGCCAAAGCCTTCAGCGCTAAAGTCCGCGATGTTCAAGAGTTTTTAGCAGAGGTTGGATTAAACGCAGAGCTACACCCCTTACAAAAAGATCCGCTGGTCACGGTCTACCAAGACGCTTGCCACCTACTACACGGTCAGAAGATTAGCCGCCAGCCTAGAACGCTATTACAACAGATTCCTGGGCTCGTCTTGAAAGAACCCTTAGATGCAGCGCTTTGCTGCGGCAGCGCGGGCGTTTATAACATGCTACAGCCAGAAATTGCTGAAGAGTTAGGGCAGATGAAAGCAACAAACCTAGTTAAAACAGGTGCGACGCTGATTGCATCCTCCAATCCTGGTTGTTCTCTGCAGATCAAACAAGCCTTAGAAAAACAAGGACAAAAAGTAATGCTAAAGCATCCAATGGAGCTGCTGGATCTTTCTATTCAGGGCCAGAAACTAAGTTAGCAAAGATAGATACTCTAGTAACTAATTTAATAGCGAGTTTAGTCACAAAGAGAGAGTGTGTAGCCTTATCCTTACTATCTCCGAAAAGTAGCACCCGAAAAAGCGTGTGAGCAATTAAAGAGTGTCAGCAAACTGTGTTAGCGATCGCTAGCCTTCTACCGGTTTAAACCCGTTCATCGTTCTAATGCGGTTGTTCCTGTTTTATTCTTCCCTGCATTCTCTCTTGCTTTCGCTTATAAAACTGAGAGGCCGCTATCCCAAAGCTGTACAAAATACCTGCGTTGCTGCTTGCGCCGACAGCCGCTCCCACAACGGGAATTAGCTCTACTACGCTCAATCCAGTTTTCACCGCGCTAGAGGTACCCAACGACAGCGTGAAGATAGTCAGCGCCTCACCTTTTCTAGCCGGAGCGTTCACATCAAACTCGTAGGCGGCAGCCACTCGATAAAGCATCTCTGACTGTAGGGCCGAGATTGCTGCTACGTCAATCGCGAACAATCCTAGCGCCACTGGCGGAACAATGTTTGTCGCGAAGCCTACCCCACCCGCTTTAATGGTCGTGTCTATAACAATCCGGTGCGCAATCTCTTCATCCGACTCATATGGATGCTCCGCTTTTAGCTTCACGACATCTGCTACGGCTTTCTCCTTATCTACTCTGCCCAGGGCACTGGTTAGCCATTTAAACCCAGGTACCTTTGCTACGTAGTCCACAGCCGAGTTTTCGGCAATCGGTTCTAGCGTTTTACCCACGCTCTCGGTTGTTTGCTCTAAGGCAGAATGAGCCGATTCTGTAGCAACCTCACTGACAATAGAAGTCGTCTCGAGTGCAGATTTAGAGACCTTATTAAATATTTGGGTCCCAACAGCTGAGACCAAACCACCCAGCTGCTCTGCTGTGAAGAAGGCTTGAGCAAAGGAATCTGATACGCTCTGGGGGGTAGTCATATTGCTATGTTTTATCTAGTCGTTGATAGCCGACTCAACGCTAAGGGACCCGTCCGTATAAAAAAAGTATCTAAAGAGAGAGATGCTCACAGACAGGTTCGACTGTCTGATGCTTGGGTTTACGGCTAATCACAAGTAACGGAAATAGAAATAGATACAGAGCGTATGGAATAAAGCCTGGTCCGACAGCTAGTGCAGTCGCTGGAACGAGTCCAGCAATATTCCAAGGAATGAGTGGCGCGATGACGACTGCTGTATCTTCTAAAGATAGTGCTAGCTGTTCTGAACTCCGTTTTCCGACGAAGTGCGGTTGATAGTATGGCCGCATAATCTGCTCAGTTAGCAAGATTGCAATGGTTTGCGTACAGCCAAACAGATTAGCGATGATGCTGACTAAAACAGTTGCCTGGCCTAGATGCTGTTTGCTGCGGATGCGGTTGAGCCACCGATCTAAAAAGCTGAGAACTTTGCTGCCTGAAAAGATTCCCGCAAACGCTGTAGAAAGTAGCACAACCAGCATCGCTTTGGCCATCGGTAGCAACCCGCCACCTAGTAGAATAGACTGCAGCGGCGAGTCTTGTTCTAGCTGGAAGCCGAGCAAAAGGAACTGGATTAGCGTTAGGAAGGAATAGTGTTGAATAGTGTGAGCGATCGCACATCCTAATCCAATACTTACCCCCATTGCCCACCGCACATCTACTCTTAGCACTGCTAATAAAAGAACCGAAATCGCCGGTAGCAGTGCCACAGCAGATAGATCAAATGCTTCTGGGAGCGCGGCTGTAATCGAAGCTTCGACAAGCTGCACAGGATGCAATAAGGAAAGTCCTGCATAAAATGCGATCGACAGTATTAGCGGCCACATACCGCTCGCTATCATATTCCGCAGGTTCCTATAGAGATCTGTATGGGTCACACTGGCTACTAGATGCGCACTAGAAGACATCGGTGAACATCGATCTCCGACAAATGCACCAGCGATAATCGCACCTGCAACCGGATTGACATCTACACTGCTACCTCTAGCGATCACCATCAGCGCAATCCCAATCGTGCCGACTGTGCCAAACGAAGTGCCGATTAGAACAGACACTGCTCCTGTGAGTAGAAAAGCCCATAGGATAAAAAACTGAGCCGAAATTAGCTGCGTGCCGTAATAGACCAGTGCTGGTACTGTTCCGGCAGCCATCCACACTGCTGTTACCATTCCAATTAGCAACAGCACCTGAATTACCGGTAGAGACTGGCGCGCGCCCCCTATGGCCATCCGTAATAAAATAGAAACCGCAAACCCTCTGCGATTTAATACGTAAATAAAGAGCAATAGCGAAGTAAATAGGGCATAAGCAATGAATATGCCAGCTAGAGCGCTACCGACTAGCAAACAGAAAGAAAGAAAGAGTACAACAGCTAAATCAAGATTTTTAGACCGAATCATAGTTGCTGTTAGCGGCGCCGCTGATTGGAGTTGTCTTCACAAGGCCACTTTGGTTTAGACCTCGCTTAAGGGTAGGTAGTTTTGGCCTTTTGTAGCAAGTGCAAAAGTGATGGGTTGTATCGATAGAAACGATGGCGCCAGCAAACAAAACTCAGGTCTACTAGTAGGGAGACTATTTGGCTTCTCTAACCACTATCTCTGACCACTAGATGTATGGCGAACCCAGGGCAACTCAAGATCTCACAGCTTGCAGCGCTGGTTGCCGTTGCAGACCACGGTAGCTTTAGCACAGCAGCACTGCATTTGAACCTAGCGCAGTCTACGATTAGCCATGCGATCGCCACGCTAGAAACAGAGTTGGGCATTGTCCTTTTGATTCGGGGTCGCAATGGCGCGGTGTTGACGCCACTAGGCCTACAGATTTGCCAGCAGGCCAGAGCTGTCTTAACTCAACTAGACAGCATTCGCCACACGGCGCAGCAGGCTAAAGGTTTGCAGACAGGGCGAGTGAGAGTAGCGGCTTTTCGGACGGTGGCCACCCACATTTTGCCGGATGTGATTTCTCGCTTTCGGCGATCGCATCCCGCCCTTACCGTTGAGATTGATGAATATGATCGATACGCAGAAGTTGAGCAAGCGCTCAGAGAAGGTAGGGCTGATATAGGTTTTGTTCTGCTGCCTACCGCTACAGACTTTCAGTACTGGGAGATCCTGCGTGACGACTTTGTTGCCCTGCTCCCCCCAACTCAAAACGCAACGGCTAAAGCTGACGCCTCCTTGACTTGGGAAGAGCTTGTGAGCTATCCACGCGCTGCGAATAAACGCTCTACACAGAACAATAGGCTGGTCGAAGAACACCTAGCCCAGTTCGGCTATCGTCTGCCGATTGATTATGCTGTCCGCGAAGACTCCACGCTCATGAGCTTAGTGACTAAAGGGTTAGGCGCAGCTGTCCTCGCTCGGCTAGAAGCAGAACCGATTCCACCCGGCGTGCGAGTCAAATCTTTGCCAGAGCCGTTAGAAAGAGTTATCGGTGTCGCTATTCTAGAAAACGCCGTGCTGCCTCGGGCTGTCTTCGTCTTTTTAGATGTCCTCCTAGCAGCACCTATTCAGACAGCAGGAAAACCAACTTCCTCATAATGCTTCCCCTTCTGGAAGCGGGTCGTAATCATCCTGAGGTAGAACTTTATACGCGGAATATTTATCTATGTACAAAGTGTATTAAGCCAGCAGGAATGCTAGGAAGCGGTCTAGAATATTTTGGTACAAGAGAGTATGTATTTGTACGGATGGCCATTATAGAAGTCGTTAGAATAAAGCGGCTCTTACAACTTTTATTGCCGACTTTCTATCTGCCCCTGCTTTACCTGTTCTTTTGACTCTGTTGTTTTGATTATGACTCCTCCTGATGACTATTACCGTCGTCTGCGTATATCAAGAGATGCTAACCAGCAAGAGGTCAAAACAGCTTTCAGGCGTTTAGCACGGCAGTATCACCCCGATCTTCATCCCAATCAGCCGGGAATTATCGCAAAGTTTCATGCTATTCGAGAAGCCTATGAAGTGCTTCGAGACCGTGTTCAAAGGCAGCACTACGATCAGAGTCAGCAGCGACCTGATAAGAGAGAGGGTAAAACCCAAGCCTATAGATCAGGGGCCTATAGCAGCAATGCGCCTTTAGGCCAGCACTCGGCAGACGAGTTTTACCTTAGAGGCATTCGCTCTGCCATCGCTCACCGCTATGAGGATGCGATCGCTGACTATACTCAGGCAATTGAGCTGAACAACCAGTTTGTAGAAGCCTACCTCCGCCGCGCTGAAGTTCGCTACGTACTAGGTGATGATTCTGGTGTGCTAGTTGACTGTCAGCGGGCAGTGTCACTACATGGCACAAGTCATGGGGTAGACAGCCAAATCTACTACTACCAGGGGATGGCCCGCTTTCGTCTAGGGTATGTAGAAAGCGCGATCGCTGCCTTCTCTGAAGCCATTAAGCTAGATGGCGGTGATGCTCGCTATTACTATCAGCGCGGCATTGCCTACCAAGAGCTTCACGACTATACCGAAGCGCAACGAGATATTAGACACTCAGCGCAGCTTTATCGCAAGCAGGGAGACCTTGCGAGCTATCACCATCTACAGCAGGTCTCAAAAGAGCAGTTCCCACCATCGTCTGATCGGGCAAAGCGATCACTTCTCGCTAAATTGATCAGACCAGTTCGTTTTCTGAGTAATTCCAATCGTCAAAACGAACATCGGGGCCGCCGCAAAACAGAAGTCCGTGGAACAAAAGTCCGTAGAACAGAAGTAAGGATTAACCGACGTGATCTCAATGCGTTAGGGTTTATTTCGATTCTTCGGCTGATCAGCAACCCAGCCGGAGAGCTGGTCTCGCTTTATGAGAAGCTCGGTCCGCGCCAAACTAGCTTAGTGGGCTACGGCTTAGCTATTCTCGCTAACCTTTGCTTTGTTTTTGGCACTAGCGAACGGCTTGCCGTCAGTAGCTGGCTGATTGCTTCTCGGCTATGGGTTGTTGGCGGATTAACTTTTGTGACTATGGTGCTAGCTGTTTCACTAGCTAAAGTTTGGCTAAGGTTAAGGGGATTGTGGGCTGCTGATATCTTCGTGCTTGGAACGGCAATAGTTCCTTTGGGACTGCTAAGTGTTGTCAATGCGGTTCTTCCTGATCTAGCAATGACGATGATGGGCGATCGCGGACCTTGGCTAGCGCATATCGGTCTGCTAGCAGCGACGCTTTGGTCTTTCTCCCATTCTGTGATGACGATCCAGAACGGGCTTTGTCAAATCCATCCGTTCTCGACCAAGCTGGCCGCTTGGCTGGCTCCAGTCATTTTAGGGCTAGGGCTAGCTACAGGGGTAGCTACATGGGGATTTCTTGCTCACTAGTCCACTAGCCTATTAAATGTCAATCTTATGCCCGGTGATGGCCCAGCAATAGCCCAACGATAGCAATGGTTAGTGCTTTGCTGTAGTCGGTGGCTTATCATAGTCGATGCCTTGGTATAGATTGCCTTGGTATAGGTTGACGCTGTTCATCGAAGTTACAGACTGAACATCCTATTTTTTGTTAGCGTCGAGAGCGTTACTTCCCATACCAGCCTTGGCTGCACATACGCCAGCAGATACTCTCTTGCCTTTTCTAACGCTTCAAGCTCTTCTATTTCGCTTTGCCCTTGCTGCCAATAGCGGTGCTGTAGATAGTCCAATAGCCATAGCTGAGCTTCTGTATCTAGGGTTTGATTAATCTCTTTAGCAATCTCTAATGCAGTTTGTATACGAACAGGGGGCTTCTCTAAGCTTGCCAAAAGTTCAGAGGGTAAAGCTTGCATCTGCTGCCAACTATCGATCGCCTGTCCTGGAGAGCCCTGGGCGATCGCCATTATCTCCATTGACTGCACAATTTCTTCAGACCCTGTTTGGGTCAGTACCTGCACCATCTGCTCGTTGTTCAACCGGCGAAAAGGAATTGACTGACAGCGAGAAACAAGTGTCGATAGCAGAGCCTGCTGATCCGGTGCGAGTAAGACTAAGGTGGCTTGACCAGGCTCTTCCAGCGTTTTCAAAAGGGCATTAGCTGCCCCTTCAGCCATTTTCTCTGCTTGCTCAATTATGACCACAGCTCGATCTGATTCCAAGGGTGGCCGACTCAAAAAACGAGCGATTCTTCTAATCTGAGGAAGGCGAATGCGCGGTGGACTTTTGCGCTTTAGCCCAGCCTCAGCCGCCTCAGCCGCCGTTAAGAGCTTGCCCTGATGTAGATAGGTCGGCTCAATCCACAGCAAATCCGGGTGATTACGATCACGAATTCTTCTGGCTAAAATCGCTGTAGCTGATGCACTCTGACCTAGCCTAGAAGACAACAATAGTTGGGCAAATCCTGTTGCCGCCAAGGACTTCCCAGTTCCCGTTGGACCAACAAATAGATAGCCTGGGGCTACCCGCTGTAATTGCACTACTCGGCGCAGCAACGTTATTGCTTGTTCTTGACCGATTAGGCTCGCAAAAGGATCGACACTCTTATCTACAATCATATCTATTGCGAAGTTGCCCATTCTGGATACCACTGCTTCAACCGCCTTTGCAAGACTTGCTGAATGCTCATAGCTACCTCATCAGCAGTGCGATCGCCAGCTACGCTCACCGTTGTAGCATTCTCCTTTGCTAACATGGCAAACCCATCATGTACTCGCTGATGAAAGGCCATACTTGCCTGCTCGATTCGATCTGCTTGGCCCCGCGCCCGCATTCTATCTAGCCCTACTTCGGGAGGAACGTTCAACCACAGAGTCAAATCGCCCCTAAGCCCTGCCGTCGCGATCTGATTTAGCGTCGTGATTAGCGATAAATCTAGTTGGCGACCATAGCCCTGATATGCCACAGTCGAATCTATGTAGCGATCGCACAGCACCCAGTAGCCTGCTTCTAACCACGGCAATAAAACTTCCTCCACGTGCTGAGCTCGGTCTGCCGCATATAGCAACAGTTCAGCTTTGTTGGTAACGGGCGTCAAAGCGTCGTTTGCCGATCTCGGTTCATTCAGTTTCGATTCATTCAACAGCAGCTGACGCAGTTGCTTACCTAGCACCGTGCCTCCTGGCTCTCGGGTCATCTTCACGCCTGCGACGTGGCCTTTTGACAACAAAAGTTGCCAGCTTTTGTTTTGAACTATCCAATCGTATAATCTTTGAAGCTGAGTCGTTTTGCCACACCCTTCTCCTCCTTCGAATACAATCAGTTTTCCACGCATTTACCTAGTCTCCTAACCGCTATCTCAGCAATCTGCACAAGTCTCACAAGCGCCGCCTTATGGCACGTTTTCAGCTCGCATATTTCCTAACCCTACAAACTAGCGGTATTCTGTCACTGGTCTTCGATAGGATACCAGGCACGGCAGTCACAGCCGCGCTGCCACCCACTTTTTAAATCCACTACTATGGCCCGTTACACTAATCTATTCATGACTGGCGCCCCCAAGGAAGAAGTCCATCAAGGGCTCGTCACAGCTTTGATGGACTGTGATCTTGATTTGGTTTATCAAGATCCTGTCTACATTGTCGCCAAAGAAAAACCAGGACAAGTTTCTCTTGCGCAGTTAGCAACTGTTGAGATATTGCTTAACCCGCCTGCTGTTCAATCTCAAGGAGCGAAAATCGATTTAATCGTTAGAAACGAAGAGCTGCCGCTTCGCCAAGAGAATCACTGCCACACTATCTTCAATCAAGTGAATCAAGCCATCTCGGAAGTGAGTGCCAGGGGTGTTAGTGTCTAACTGGCCTAACTCCTTGTCTAGCTATAGAGACCCAAACCTAAAGAAGAGACCTAGGCCTAAAGCAAGTCTAAAGAGTGAATCTGAAGTAGTGAACCGAATTTTGATTCCCAAACCTTTAGGGGCACGATAGGCTAACAATGCTAACGGCATTTTATTAGGAGGCTCTAGGACGTGGATAAGATTGATTCGCAGCCTTCAGATCGTAACCATCGCGCTAAGAATCTTCACGACCATGGCCCGTTTGATAGCCGTGGTCACGGTTATGGCGGTCACGATCATGGCGCTCGTGCCCACAAAGGCCTCTACACATACCGTGCCGAAGTTAGAAGAGTGTTGCTGCTAACACTCGGCCTCAACGTTGTTGTCGTTATTTTAAAGGCAATTGTAGCCTGGTGGACTGGTTCTCTTAGCCTAATGGCAGATGCACTTCATAGCGTCACCGATAGTGCTAACAACGTCTTAGGGCTCGTCACTAATCAGCTCGCCTCAGCAGAGCCAGATCGTGAGCATCCTTATGGGCACCAAAAATTCGAGGCCGTAGGCGCGCTCGGTATTGCTGCTTTTCTAGGCATCGCCTGCTACGAGATACTAGAAGGAGCTATATCGCGGATTTTCACCGCGAGCGATCCGACCGTTATGAATGCCATATCGCTTTGGATCATGATCTTAGTTTTAGGTGTCAATATCTTCGTTGCCTTCTATGAACGAGGAGTGGGCAGAAAGCTAAACAGCAATATTCTGATTGCTGATGCTCAGCACACCATGAGCGACATTTGGATTACGATTACTGTTCTCGGTGGGCTCATTGGTGTTTGGCTTGGAGTTCAGTGGCTGGATGTCGCATTAGCTTTTCCAGTGGCAGTTTTGGTTATTCGCAGCGGCTGGGTTGTCCTGTCAGCAAACCTACCTTGGCTTGTTGATGAGATGGCGATCGCACCCGAAGCGATCCACAACATCGTGATGCAAGTCCCCGGTGTGCTTAACTGCCATAGCATTGCTTCTAGGGGTGTTTTAGGTCGCCAAATCTTTATCGACATGCACTTAGTTGTCGAGCCTACAGATATCTTGAGCGCTCATAACATCACAGAACAAATCGAGCAGTTGATTGCTGAGGCCTTTGGACCTAGCCGCGTAACTATCCATGTTGAGCCCCATAGCTATGTCGAGCCAGAAATTTCATACGGCACCGGGCATCGCAAAAACAAGCACCACAAACATGAGCCCCGACCGAAACGCTCTAAAAAAGCCGAATGAGAACGCAGAATGAATCTACCTACTTGGATTACTATCTCTAGACTGCTCGGCGTCCCGATTGTCCTGTTTGCACTTTTAGAGCCTACTGACTTCCGCCGTTGGATTAGCGTCGTCGTTTTTGTCGTTTTTGCAGGGACAGATTGGTTAGATGGCTACCTTGCTCGCAAGCTCAACCAAGTCACCGAGTTAGGCAAGTTCCTAGACCCGCTAGTCGACAAGCTACTGGTTATGGCGCCTTTGATCGCCTTAGTTGGCTTGGGAGAGATTCCTGCTTGGGGCGTATTTCTTATCTTGGCTAGAGAGCTGACTATCTCTGGCTGGCGCGTCAACCCAGTCTTTCAAGATGGCAAAGTACCGGGAGCTGGGATATGGGGAAAGGTAAAAACCGTTGTGCAGATTACTGCGATCGCTCTTCTCTTAGCTCCTTTAGGCGATCTCTGGCAGAACATCGCCCTTCTGCTTTTCTGGATAGCCGTTGTCCTTACTTGGATATCAGGACTACTCTACTTATTTCCAGCAAGTCCCAAAGCTAGCTCTAAGCCTTGAGCTCTGCCTTTATCTTTCTAGATCTTCTGCCGGTTCTATCCTCTATCCCTCTTCTTCGTCCACCATGTTAGGGCTGATCAAGGTGATATCAAACTCATCCGGTGCGACTCCTGAAAAAGTATCTCTGGCTAGCTGATAGAAGATTGCCCTAGCTTGTGGACCAAATACAATTTCATCTTCATTAACTAAGTCATGAGACTGTACTTTCCGGCCGTTGATCAACATGCCATTCGCACTTGGCTTACCTTTGAGGTTGCCGTCCACGATTCGATAGAGCGTCTTTTTCTCATCCTTAGGCAGCTGCACTAGTGTGGCATGGTGTCGCGACACGAACTGGGAAGCCAGTCGAATATCGCACTTAGGATCTCGTCCAATCGAGTACACTGAGCTGTCTAAACAGATCTCTCGCCTTCCTTGGCTATCTTCTATGATTAGGATGCTAGTGAGCGGAGAACTTGAAGACATAATCGATACCAGAGTAAACTAAAAAGCGATCGCCTGAGCCAACTTAATAAATCAATCTATTGCCACTTAGCTCTACACATTCGTCGCGATAGATATAGCCGTTGATGCACATAGAACTGAGTGGGTAGCCATCGCTAAATGCATTTGACAACCACTATTATATATTCAAGCCATATCCATAGCTTGCCAAAAAAACCACTTAAATAACGCACCAAAGGTGTCTATTTATTCAATACCTTACAACGCTTTTGGGGCTAGGCATGTGAAGACGCAAATACCTGCTATTTGCTGACACAGATGTCAACCAAAAAAGAGGTGACCATCTGATCACCTCAAGACTATTCCTTCAATACAGCACTTTTAATACAGCTCTTTCGACACGCAACTTTCTGGTGGCCTCTCTAAGCAACTGAACCTGCGGGCACTTTCTTAGCCGCAGTTAGCTTCTCATACGTAGCTCGCATCTTGAGACCAACTAGTACCTGAAACAACCCACTACCGTTGTTAGAGCCAGGATAATCACGGTGGTTGAGCAATAGCTCTGTCATCTCGCCATAGTGATTAGTTGAAGTGTTACTCAAGTGACTCTCCACATAAATCACTTCTTCTAAGCGATCAAACTCACCATCGAGTTCTAATACTGAAACCTCATTGCCAAAGTAGCTATCGGGACCGTATTGCATCCGTAGCCCTGGGTAAGAACAAGTCAGCTTGCGACCGCAAGGAATCCAGTTGATTGTCGATCCCTCATCAAACAGATAGACCGGCTCAAAGCCCTCAATTCCCTCACGCTGAATTAGGCGAACCCGCAAGATCTTGTTTTCCTTATCGTTAGGAATTAGGTTCGTCGGTAGAATTTGGATGACTACGTCGGCGTATTGTTTTTGCACGTCGATATAGGCTTCAAAGTCGGGCTTACGTGCGTTGATTGCCGCTAGCACGTCCTCATAGGTATGACCGCGCTCAGCCATGTCTCGCTGAATCTTCCAGTTAATTTTTACCTCGTCACTGATATCGAGGTAAACGCTAAAGTCCAAAAGATTACGCACCCGCTCATCATACAAAGGGTGCAAGCCTTCTATCACAATAATTTTGTTAGGTTCAACCTTTTCTGGCGGATCGAGTTCGCCTGTCTCATGGTTGTAGATCGGCTTATCGATCGTATTGCCTTCTTTTAGCGCCTTAATCTGCTCATACATCAGATCAAAGTTGTTTGCCTTTGGATTGAGTGCCGTAACCTTCTTTTCCTTACGCTGCTTTCGATCCAAACTATGGTAATCATCCAAACAGATGACTGTCATAAACTCTTCACCAAAGAGGTCCGCCAACCGACGTAAAAAAGTCGATTTGCCGCATCCCGAGTCTCCGGCAACACCGATTAAAACTACCTGGCTGTCTTTACTGGTCATAGGGTCCTCTACAACAAAATCATTTTAAAGAATCAAAGACAGACAATCTTTCGCATGACAAAAAAAGCCAGTCACGATTGCCCAAAAAGAAAAGGCTCTCCTATTCCAACGGCAGCTGTAAACCACCTACCGCCAGCTCAAGCATGAACCTAGACAAATCACACTTTTTAATGATTTGAAACTTTTGATTACGTATATTGAATATTATCAGACACTACGTCTTCACAACAAGCAATCTCGAAGGGCCGATCCCCAATGGTCATAGCGCATTCCTTTTAGACCTACCCCAAAAGACATAGTGCCAAAAGGCATAGTGCCTCTGTATTTCAGATGCGTAGGCCAAGTAACCTGATTCATTCGGTAAGGTCATTTAGATTGAATTTTGCCGGAAAGCTTTGCGATCGCTCAGTGATTGCTCAAAAATTCAACAAATGATGACCTCAATCACAGGTAGGCACACTACAATTTCCGCAGAGCGCAGCTACTCCAATTCTCTAACCGCCTGGCAGATATTCAACAGCAGTAGGTGAAATCCATCAACTCGCAATGATAGTCTAGGTTTTATATAGCTATATGAAGCCACCAGAGGCGATTATCAAGGATGTATAACTCCAGCAGCATCGTTACCAGCGCAGACAACCGACTTTATGTGTACGAAGTGGAAGGTCTAGGCCAAAGCGGTCAGGCCGACGATATAGGCGCTCCCGTTCGTCGTAGTGGGACCACTTCTTTTGTCGTGCCCTACGGTCGCATGCAGCAAGAAACCAAACGCATCATGCAGTTAGGCGGCAAGATTGTCAGTGTCCGACCCATGAATGAAGCAGCGAGTCAGACAGCGTCTGACTCATCTAGCAACGGTGCGTCTAGTAACGGTAGTGGACCAGCTAAGCAATCTGCAACTCCTTCAGAATCTAAGAAGAAATCAATGACTCAAGCCAAAGAAAAGAAAAAGGTTCCGGTTAATATCTATCGTCCAAAGGCACCTTATCTCGGCGAGTGCCTCTCTAATGACGAGCTAGTTGCAGAAGGTGGGATCGGTACAGTCAAACACCTCAAATTTGACCTTTCAGAAGGCGATCTGCACTATCTAGAAGGTCAGAGTATCGGAATTATTCCTGATGGTGAAGATGAGAATGGCAAACCCCATAAGATTCGACTTTATTCCATCGCTTCTACCCAACATGGTGATGATGTAGATGATAAGACCGTCTCTTTGTGCGTACGTCAGCTAGAGTACAAAGATCCTGAGACTGGTGAGCAGGTCAAGGGAGTTTGTTCCTCTTTTCTCTGTGGCCTAGACGTTGGTCAAAAAGTTAAGATCACAGGCCCAGTCGGCAAAGAGATGCTGCTAGCTGACGATCCCAAGGCCAATATCATCATGATGGGCACGGGCACGGGGATCGCTCCTTTCCGCGCTTATCTATGGCGGATGTTCAAAGATAAAGAGCGCGAGGCAAACCCTGACTATCAGTTCGATGGAAAAGCGTGGCTCATCTTTGGTATTCCTAAGACTGAGAACATCCTTTACAAAGAGGAATTAGAAGAGATTCAGGAGAAGTATCCTGATAACTTTGAGCTGACCTATGCGATTAGCCGTGAGCAAAAGAACTCTGAAGGTGGCCGTATGTATATTCAGCACCGTGTGGCTGAAAATGCGGAGCGTATCTGGGAGATGGTTCAAAATGACAATACTTATGTCTACATTTGCGGTCTGAAAGGGATGGAAGACGGAATCGACGAAGCGATGGCAGTAGAAGCTGAAAAGGCCGGTGTTGACTGGTCTGAGTATCGCCGTACGCTTAAGAAAGCTCATCGGTGGAATGTAGAGACTTACTAAGTAGCCAATTGCTTGAGTAAGGTGCTCTCAAAAGACATCTGAATGAACAAGATTGGGAGGGCCGTTTTCGAAAGAGAGCGGCCCTCCTTGTACAATTGGGAGGATCATTTCGTGAGATTACCAGGCGTTGAACTCTAAAGCGGTACTAAAAGTCGGAATATTAGGACTGGGCACCGTGGGCACAGGGGTGGCCAAAATTCTATTAGAAACCAAGGGCCGACATGCGCTGCTAAACACCTTGGAAATTGAGAAAGTGGGCGTGCGATCGCTTAAACCTCGTAGCATTGATCTCCCCGAGACCCTCTACACAACAGATCTCGATAGCATCGTCAGCGATCCTAGTATCGACATCATTGTTGAAGTGATTGGCGGACTAGAGCCTGCGCGATCGCTCATTCTCAAGGCTATCGAAAACGGCAAGCACGTTGTAAGTGCTAATAAAGCCGTGGTTTCCCGCTATGGCGAAGAAATTTATGCAGCTGCTACTACAGCCGGCGTCTACGTCATGATCGAAGCAGCAGTGGGTGGCGGCATTCCAATTATTGCCCCGCTTAAGCAAGCTCTTTGCGTGAATCGCATTCAGGCGGTTATGGGCATCATCAACGGCACGACTAACTACATTCTCACTCGGATGCAGAATGAAGGGGGCGATTTTGAATCGATTCTTACCGACGCTCAATCATTAGGCTACGCCGAAGCTGATCCTACTGCTGATGTTGATGGACTAGATGCGGCTGATAAGATTTCGATTCTAGCGGCACTCGCTTTTGGCGGACGGATTAAGCGAGAAGACATCTACTGTGAAGGCATTCGCAATGTCAGTGCAGCCGATATTTCATACGCTGAAAAGCTAGGGTTTGTGATCAAACTACTGGCGATCGCACAGCTACCTAAGCAGCTACCTCAAAAAATAAACGCTGACAGTGCTAGGCGAATTCAGGCCCGCGTGCATCCAACCCTGGTCCCAATCGATCATCCGCTGGCCAGTGTTAATGATGTCAATAATGCGGTTCTAGTTGAGGGTGAGCCGATTGGCCAAGTCATGCTCTACGGTCCGGGTGCTGGAGAAGGTCCAACGGCTAGTGCTGTCGTGGCTGATTTGATGGCGATCGCTGCTAATCCTACCTGTGATCACGCTCTAAACCCTCTGCTTGCCTGCTCGCATACTTACTCGCTCGATATCGTTCCTAGCACCGAAGTCGTCACTCGTCTCTACGTTCGTCTTTTGGTAAAAGACACTCCCGGTGTGATTGGTAAACTAGGGACTTGCTTTGGGCGCTATGACGTCAGCTTAGAATCGATTGTTCAGATCGGTATTCAAAATCGCCTAGTTGAGCTTGTCGTTGTTACTCATGAAGTATCAGAAGGAGCCTTTCAGCAGGCACTTGAAGAAATTCGTCAATTTCCTGAAGTAACAGATATTCCTAGCTTGCTGCATGTCCTTTAGATGTCTACTGCTGTACCTGGGCAAGCTTTGTATCAATGGCGGCAGTGGGCTATCCAGCTTGCTAAAAAAAGCAATATCGATCTAGGCGAAGTCGATTGGTTTTTGCAAGGGCTCAGCCAGCTTACAGGTCTGTCTCTGCAGCTAGGCGACTACCAAAACCAGCCTGGCGTTCTACTAAGCGTACCGCTACGTGAATTAACCGAAAGATGGCAACGTCGCATAGATCAAAATGTGCCTGTTCAATATCTGGTTGGTGAAACCCCCTGGCGGAACTTTTTGCTTACCGTGACACCAGATGTGCTGATTCCACGTCCAGAAACTGAGCTAATGATCGATATTGCCGCTGAGCTAGTCGCCAATCGTCCGAACGCAAAGCAGGAACACGTAGGTAACTGGGCTGATCTGGGTACAGGCAGCGGGGCGATCGCACTCGGTTTAGCATATACCTTGCCAAATGCTCGGGTTCACGCTGTCGATATTAGCGATGCGGCGGTCAAAATAGCTCGGCTCAACGCCGAAAAACATTCTCTCGCCCACCGTATTACCTTCTTTCAAGGCAGTTGGCTATCGCCCCTTGGACATCTTCAGGGACAGCTCACCGGCATCGTCTCAAATCCACCCTATATTCCTAGTCAGCTTGTGCTTACCCTTCAGCCTGAAGTGGCTAACCACGAACCACACCTAGCGCTAGACGGCGGGTTAGACGGACTAAGCTGTATCCGCCATCTTATCTCTGAGGGGGCTACCTATCTACAGCCTGGTGGTCTTTGGCTAACTGAACTGATGATGGGGCAAGCAACAACAGTAGCCGATCTCCTGAGTCAGCAGGGTGCATACACTGATGTCACCATCCACCAAGACCTCTCCGGGATAGACAGATTTGTCTCTGCTCGCAAAGCTCTATAATCAGCGCACACAAGTCAGCAATCAGCGCACACAAGTCAGCTCATCAGCTTACATAGGCCAGCTCATCAAGCTAACCTCTATAAAAAGGTAAAACCATGGAAAGTACCGCTTCACTCGACTGGATATTGGCTGCTAGCGCGATCGCTATCTTCCTTGGCGGTCTTTTCCTTCTTTTTGATGGCATCAATGGTAGCGGTGACTGACAGAGAATAACCTTAGTAGCATGTATTCCCACCCGTATTTGGAACCGATTGCTCTTTAGATTTGCGCATGGCCCCGATCAGAGTGGATACAATCACACAGCGTTTGATAGTTGGCGCTTGTTCACTTGAAAGTGTGATACGTCCTAATCTCTCTACATTACCATCTTCATCAAAGCGAACGTAGCGCACGTCGCCTGAGCTTGCAAAGCTTGTTTCATCATCTATTTGTACAGACGCAGAGTCTGAGACTTCCCACTGTGCTTCGTCTATCGCAACAGGTTGATGCACAGCCCATTCTACAAAATCATTTCGTTCTCGTATACTAAACTGCCAGGTAAGCCCTCGACTTTGGGCAATTATTTGAGCCTGTCGAATAGCTGAGTGTATTTGGTCTCTGCTAGTAGTTAGCCGATTTCCCTCCAAAAAGCTGAACCAGCTAGGGGCTGCAATCGTGCTTAATATTCCAACAATAGCAACCACAACAAAAACTTCAATCAGCGTAAAGCCAGCCGTACTATCAGCAGTATCTATCTGTTGATGTTTCATCTTTGTCTCTTAACCTGCTATCTTTTCAAACCGCTACCTTTGAACCCTTTCTGACTACGTCTTGGTTGAGTAGTCCTTGAACGGTGTAAGGTGATCAAATTCTTTTATCAACGACCCCTCTTACCAGCACCCTAGTTTCTAGAATTGGCAATGCACTTTCACTATTGGCCATATTGATAGCCCCAGGTTGTGCGTCGTAGGCATTTCCTCTCAAGAAGACATAAACATCCTGATTAGTACGTTCTTCACTATCTGTGTCGGGGCTTCGCACGCAGGCAAAGAAACTGGTATGGTCTGTTGTCGTTGCTGCGCTGGGCATCACCTGGTATAGAGAATTTCCTGAAGCGTCTGTGCCGTAGGTGCTACAGGGTTCAGTCGGATCAGACAGCGGTGAGCGATTTAAAGTTGCGGTTGGATTGTCCACAAAATCAACTAGCGCCGCTGAGCTGCCAGAGGGATTTCCACGAGTAAGATCGGGCGTCCAATCCTCAAAAGAGGACTCGCTATCACCCAAATTGGCAGGATCGCGATAGCCTTCTCTGATCACCATATTGGCTGTATTGCCTCTATATTTTGAAAGCTCGTATCGGATTAAGCGCGACTGACCTGGCCAATTGCGATTACCATCATTAGTACGCTGAACGTATGCAACCAGAGTGTAGGAGGCTTGTCGAACTCTCAAACTCTGACACTGTGCAAAGTTGGGATCGCTATCATCAAAATTTCTGTGCCCATCAACACAAACAGTAGGGAGATTATCTTCAATCGGATCAACTCGCCAAAAAACCAGGACTGTAGTATCTTCTGCTCTATCAGGAAAATTACGATCGTCTTGTAGCGAAGTTTCTATGCGCTCTACGTCCGCTGGATCAGAATAGACATATAGAGCTTGTTGTAAGTCATCTCTTATATAGTCAATAGCTCTTTGCATGTCTTGCTGCACCTGGTCTAGAGAGGCCTCGCGCCGATCTACCTGCATGATCTCCATCACTAAGTACAACAGTCCAGAGGTGATAATACTTGATACGACCATTGTTATTAGCAATTCCATTAGGGTGAAACCTAACGACAATTTGCGTTTCTTAGGAGACAGCCATCGTGAAAGTATGCGTTTGCAGTGTTGCATATCCTTTGCAGATAAAACAGCTTGTAGGCGAATGTACGACGGTCTTTTTGGATAAAGAATTGGTGATAGACAAGACAGATAGTATGGCTTTGAAATATCAGTCAGGGCATACCATGCTAGAAGGCGCGGAACCAGCAGCGCTTAGCAATTCCCACTGTTGACATAAAGAGGCTTCTCTATCGCCTTGAGAGATCTGGCTATATATCACCGCCAAAGGTCGAGTTCCGGTTTGGCCCTCTCCACTCGTAAATGTCAAACCAGCGGTATCTGTAGCTAACCCTTCTGACAAATTAGCCGCAGCGCGTCTTGCATCGTATACTCTAGCGCCTACATCGAATATTACGGGCGTACTGTCAACGCTGACGCCCTCGGTGCGAAATAGCTGAATAGCATAGTCATCATCCCCATCTCCATCAATATCTACTAAACGAGCATCCGTCACATCCGTGATGTCACTCGTTGAAGCTTCAAAAGTGGTCGGCGCTGAGACCTCGCGAATAATGCTTGTCTCTGTGGTGACGGGTAGAGGAATTGCGGCAAGATCGTTTTGGTAGTCTCCGCCTAGCTCTACAACTAGGCGGACTCTATCAATCTCTGCTTGTGCAAGCTGCAACGCCTGCTCTGTTCTTTGATTTTGGATCCTAGTGGCCACTGAGAAGACCATCATCGGTCCGATTGCGGCGGTAGTCATCCCAATGACTGCGATCGCTACTAAGCACTCGATCAAAGTCAACCCGGACATTGTTAGTTCTGGCTGATTGGCTGCTAGCCTATTGCCCTTTTGCCGGTTCAACCTTGACTTGTCATATAGGATTTTTGTTCTCGAATTAAATTCTCTAATCATGCTCAGAGCTATGCGGGATTGGGACTATGCACCATCAACTAAACAAAATCAACTAAACAAAGAGCCTACGGTCTATGGAGGGCAATTTGTTGTCTCATCAGAGAAGACTAGCGTTGTTCCATCTGGCATCTTTGCACAGCGCAATCCCTCGACATAGGGATCGTCTATAGGTAGCTCCCGATAGTGCTCACTTCGAGGTCTTTCAATAGTGACAAAACGCTGAGCAATTGGGCCTGCTGGTGCGTACTGCAGCGCTACATCGTAACCCCATGAGCGCTCCGGAGGACCATAATATGGAATGATATCCCTGGTGCTATTGCTATATTCACCGGGTTCCCACGCGCTGATGCTAAAAGGCGCTGTTGAAGCTGTACTGAAATTTAGCTGTAGAAAGGCGCCCTGTATAAATAGATTTGTATTCCAATCTTGTATGAAACGAGGAAAGTTATGCAATCCTCCGTAGCTCTGCCCCTCTCTAGAAGGGACAAGCCCAGAGATCATGGTTGCGTTGACTCTATGGGGAGTGTTTTCGTCAATCAGCATGCTGTTGAGTCCTGATGCGTTTTTGCGTATCACGAAGTCGTTGTTGTCAGTAGCTTCTTCAATTAGATTATCGGCTGTCCTAGACTCTCCATTTCTGCCAACCCAGACAGGCGCACCAGTGTCATGAGGCGTATTAGAATCCTCTCTAACCCAGCCATCTGCTCCGGCCCACTTATCTCTGTTGTTGCTTCGTAGCGGGCGCTGCTGATTATGAAAAGACGTTCTGGAGTTGTTGAAATTTGAAGATCTCTCGTCCCGGTCGTTGATGAAGCCTTCTTCTATTGAGCCATCGACAAAGCTATCGGACAAGATTGTCACCGCATCTGCAAGAACCTCTGCTACTCGCCAGCGATCTATGCTAGCGACTGCAAACTTGTCTAGATTACGTCCAGCAACTGTTCGCCCGTCATAAAAATCGACTCTGGAGTTAGGGACAAAAAGGGTCTGCGTAAACTCTTCGATAGAATCGTCACCATCTGTAGAATGCGGATTGAAGTTACCCTTGATATAGGCTGCATTATCCGTAACAAAAGACACTCCCTTTTTACGCTTTTTGTTGTCGCTGATATCTCCTTTATTATTGTTTAGATCTGCATTCAACCGAAAGCCATAGGGACGCCGATCAGGATCGGTAGCATAGTTAATTGGTTTGATGCTGATGCCGACATCGCTGCCATCGTCTCGCTTAGTCAACGGCGGATCGGTTGGCGTAGCGCTGCTGACATCCATCCTACAGCTAGCAGACATCGAGTTCCTGGTAAAATTTGCGATGTTAGATAGTTCATCACAATCTTCCCAGTTGCCTGCGGCTGGCCGCACGATAGAATCCTCGCGAGCTGCATCTTCGCGGGCTGCATAGATAATTCCGCTATAAGAATCTTCACCATCCGAGACCCAATAGTCAGAACCATCAGGATTCGTCGCTTGCGTGAGGCGACCCAAATCAATATCTAATACTCGAACGGTCATCTCTTCTCGACCGTTGTACATACCTTTCTCAAGTAGTGATACGTCAACTAAGGTGCCGTCGGTGTCGACGATCTGCATTGTCTCAGGATTTACCCCTCCGCCTGATGATGTGCCGGTATCGTTGCGAGGAAGCTTCCAAGAGTTTGCAGACCGATGGTCGAATGCGATCGCACTCATCCCTTGTTCACTTGATTCTTCTAATCCGTCTAAATCATCATCTCCAACTACGCGATAGGTTACTTCCCGGTTAACCCCTGTATCATTTCCTGGGCTATTATCGTCCCTGTCATCAAATATGTATGTAGATGCTATATATTCTTCTGCAGCGGGTTGGTCATCGTTTTGATCGTGATTTTCTATTGGAAATAGATAGTGAAGCGCAGGATATTTGGGAGTTGTAGCACAAACCAAAGCAACGCCAGCCTTTTCGTCGTTGAGCCCGTTTCCTCTGCCGCTAAACAAAGAAGCAATACTGCCAGCCGCATTATCAGGATGGCAATCATCGGGGAAATTAAAGGTGTAATTATCGTTTCCTATTGAGACTTCAAACGACGAGAATGACGTTGATGATGGTGAACCTTGAAATCCATAAGTACGGTCTCTATCTATCTGGGTAAAGCTTGAAAGGTTCTCAATGAATTCTATTGCACCTGGACTTAGTGCTGCCCTAGCAATAATTTCTTCTGGGCTCAGGTTTGCACCTGTACAGTCATAATTGTTTTTATTACCACCGCCGCCGCCACCGCCGTTGCCGTTACCGCCGCCACCATTGTTGCCGTTACCGTTACCGCCGCCACCATTGTTGCCATTACCACCGCCACCGTTGTTGCCATTACCGCGACCGTTACCGTTACCATTGCCGTTGCCATTGCCGCGACCGTTACCGTTGCCATTACCGCGACCGCTATTGGACACGCTATTAGCGAAGACACCAGAGATCGGTTTGCAGTATTTTTCCGCAAAGGAACCTGATCCAGGGCCAGAATTGGTGATGCCGAAAGCGTTCCAAACAGGTTTTCCTACTTTTGTCATGACCTGCCCCTGATTGGAAATTCCAGAGAAAGTTCCAGCGTTGACAGTAGCATCCCAATCCAGTTGATTTAGGCTCGTAAGACTATTAGCTAGTAAGCCCATCGTACAAGCAGCAGAATGCAAAGAAGACTTGTCTGCAGGGCTTAGCGCATCATATCTATCAGACATCGCTGATAGTGAGCTTTTCCAGTTCGTTTTATTATCTAAAAAGTCGGTAAATATACGGCGTAGCATCGAGTAGTCACCCCACATGGCCATCTGCGGAAAAGGGTGAACAGTACTGTCCTGTACAGGTGGAAATGAAGGAGAACCACCCTTAGGATCGCCTGCGAGATACGCTAGATTACGTAGAGCTATTCCTAGTGGCTTGTTGTCTGCTAGTGCAGCACCAAAAGAATCGTTCGTTCCCCCGCTGGCTCTAAATTGCAATGGAAAGTCGTATTCCCAGCCATTTGTTCCTTTACCGATCAAGAAGTTACTAATAAAAGAAACGTCGTTATTACTGGAATCTTTGAATGTTACTTCTTGAAAGTCTCGGCTGTTTTGAAGGGTTTCAAAGGTGCCTGGGTGAGAGGTTGCTGCATAGCAAGCTAACGGATAACTTCCACTATCACTCTCATAGTGATAGACCACCATGCCTTGCACCGCAGCTAAATTGTCTCGCAACGTTCGTCTCTGGCGCTGTAGGTTAGAAATAGTTGTACTATTCGGCGGATACAACGGATCGCTATTACTCTGCCAGCCATAGTGATTACCTAGCTCCAGTCGCTGCCCTACCACCAAACGCAGTCCATGTACTCCAGCTTGCCTTTCCCAATAGCCATCTAGTCCAGATGTTTCGTCGATCAGATTTTCACCGTTCGGATCACTCGCTAGAATCGTTTCACCCAGCTTCTTGTCATAGCTTGGACTGGTGCGAGTTGTTGTAATAGTGCCATCGTCAGTGTCGTTTACCCAATTCACATCGGAATAAGAAGGACGAGGACCATAGCGATTATCAGCACGATAGAAATCATCTAGGTATGGAGGATTTTGATTTTCGTTAGTAATTCGTCCTCTTGTAAAGAATTTTCGCCTTTCCCAGTCTGGATCTCTCGTCCATGTATCGGTATTACGATGCTCAGAAACATTCCTTGTGAATAGCGCTAACGGGTTTAGTGCAATGTTCAAAGGAGACACATTCCTCCCTGCGTCTACAGAGTCTGTATTTACTGTTAAATTCGCATCCTCACCCCTAGTCAAGGGAGAGTTGCCAACGCCATCGTAGATATGAATTCTTGGGTTGTTTCTCCTACGGATTCTGTTTGAAGTTGAATTTCCAACAATGAGCTGCCCTTCAAAGTCTCCCGAAGTTGGCTCGACAATACCATCCCCGTCGTTATCTACTTCTGCCAAAGTAATAGCAGAGGCATCTTGGGTGTACAGGCATGAATTGTGAGAACTGACCATGTGCAACCGGGCTCTGCCATCAACCATCAGATTGCCGTCGGTATGCATGGCCCCATTGAGGTTAAATTCGGGACCTGGGAATATCTCTAGATCGTATTTAAACCAAGCTCCCCATCGATTCCCTTTACTGGCTCGTCGCACCTGCTGTAGCTCCAAAGCACTGTTCGCCCGGCCAAGGTCCTTTCCATTACTCACATAGGCAGTAACCTGAAAGTTTTTCTCCAGCAATGCTGAACTAACTTGATACCATCCTTGATTCGCAACCCTTGAACCACCGCAAGTTTCTGGGGCTTGTTCAGCATTGAGCGGGCCATTACGAGTGACTAGAGCATTTGCCTTGGCCGGGCTCAACACGTCTTCGATTTTGATATCGTCTTCGCGATCATTAGGAGTACTATTTACGTCGACAGCATCGTCCATCAAAATGGAATAGGCTACAATCTCGTTTTGGTCTTCAATGCCATCACCGTTGAGGTCAAAGGTAAACATCCAGGCGTTATCAACAGTATCGTCCCCGTTGATGTCAATTCTTTCTTCTCCAGGCAATTCGTAAGGATCATCGACAAGTGCGGTGACGCCTAAAGACGAATCAGTTACGTTTGCCATCAGTGCGACTAACAGATCGCTAGAGGGCGTTGAAGAACTAGGAAAGCGCGTATCCCGGCCAAACAGATATTCTAGTTTTGCTTTTGCCCGATCAATCGCAGGGGTAGCAACATTATCGATGACCTGCTGCTCTCGCGTTAAGTACGCTGATTGTGTGCGGCTAGCCGTTCGATAGCTGAGTGCTCCTACCGTTAGTGTCATTATCAGCAGCAACAGCACTGTCGTCGGGAGTACAAACCCAGCGCGGCTATAGCGAGCAGACTTGTTGAAAAGAAAGAGACTTCTCAAGAATCCGCTCATAAATCGACGAGAAAGCCGCTGAAAGTCTGAGCTGTGCAGAGGGCGAGTTCTATTTCGAGTCTGCTTCTTGGCGGACATGTCAGGCTTCCTAACTGATGGGGAGATGCACAAGTGGAAAAATAATTTTTAGCCACTTCTACACTGCTACCCGCTCAGATTACCCAACCTTCATAATTAAGATGATCAGTAAGGCTACCTATCTGAAACCATTAACATCAGCGGGTTCTGGCAACAACCTCGCTTGCTACTTGGCTAAAGCGTTGTATAAATCGTTTTGAATAGGGAAAAAATCTTGATAAGGAAAATATAGAAAGAGCAAGGCCAAACGCACGCACATGAAAAACCCCTCTGCGATTACAGAGAGGTTTCTTGATTTGAGAGGAGTGCTTTCTGAATGGTTAAAAGTCAATACACGTTAGACAAAGGGGTTTTTCGACTATCTTTCTAGTACTTATTCAAGTCGATTCCAGCCTCACGAGCCATTGCATCTAGACCTTTTTTCTGTAGGGTTTTAAGTGCTTTGGTGGATACGCGCAGACGAACGAATCTATTACCCTGAGGCCACCAAATGCGCTTGTCTTGAAGGTTTGCTTCTTGAAGGCGCTTGGTACGACGATGAGAGTGAGAGACGGAAAAGGCGTTATTGGCTTTCTTGCCAGTGAGGTCGCACTTCTTTGACATGGGTTTTCTACGCTAACAGAGTTACTTATTATAGACAGCTATGGCAATTAGTACAAAAGTGAAATCCGATCTGCAAGTTTGGCATTGACTCCGCTCAACCACCATAGGTCGTGACGACTGACAGCAGACAAAAAAACAAATCCGCCTAGCTGAGGGAGCTAAGCGGATTCGATAGATGCTATGGCCTGGTTTTATCGCTCGGTCAGCTTTGTCAATAAGTTGGTCGAACGCTCTGTAAAGGTTTTCATTCCGTCCGCGTCAAAGCCTTTTTGAGCCATAAGCGCTAGGTCGTAAACCTGCTCACAGATCAAATTAGCGAGCTGACTAGAGGGCGATGGACTGCCGTCTGCTTGGACAATGCCTTGGTCTAAATTAGCTACATTTTTGATCAAGGGATGAGCAGTATTTACCAAAAGCGTGTGAGCCTCCGGGAACTGGACGCTTTGCTGCTGGATGAAGGCGCTCATTTCCTGCATACGACGAAGCTCTTCAGGAAGCAAGACCATCGCCGGAGGAGCACTCTCATCACCCTTAAGCGCTTCGGTGCGAATAGTTACCTGAGGACGGTTTAGCGCCTTTTCGAAAACCGACTTGATTTGTTCACCACGAGTTTTATTCGTTGAACCATCAATGATGTCATCTGACTTGTCACCATCAATCAAGGTGTCGTCTAGATCAGCGTCTACTCTAGAGAATTTGACGTCCGAGTACTCTCGCTCTAGAAAAGAGACAAAGTGGGTGTCAATGAACGAATCCATAAACAGCACTTCTATGCCCTGATTCTTCAAAAGGCTGATATAAGTAGCCTGCGAGACTTCATCAGTTGCGTAATAGACTCTATTTTCGTGCTTTTCCTTATTGCGATCTAGATATTCCTGGATAGTGGTATAGGAGTTACCGTTAGCATCAACTGCTTTTTTCTCACTAACATCCGACCAAGCATCATCGCCTTCAGCTTGAGTATCTACTTCTACAGAGACTTTCGGTTCATCGGCCTTAGCTAGATCTGCAGTTGAGCGGAAGATGACGTACTTCTCAACTTGCTTTTTGAATTTGTCGTCATTAAGCGAGCCAAATTTAACGAAGGTGCCTAGGTCTTGCCAAATGCTGATGTACTTCTCAATATCGTCTCTATACTGCTCCTTGAGGCGATCACCCACCTTCTTAGCAACATAGTCTGAGATTCGCCGCACGGTCCGATCAGCTTGCAAGAAGCTGCGAGACACATTCAGCGGAATATCCGTGCTATCAATCACACCACGTAACGGCGTTAGAAACTTAGGAATCACTTCTTCGCAGTTATCACTGACGAAAACCTGATTGCAGAAAAGCTTAATCTGTCCCTGGTTTAGCTCAACATCTGGCTTGAGCTTAGGGAAGTAAAGAATCCCATTCACGACAAAGGGATAGTCCGTGTTGAGATGAACCCAGAGCAAAGGCTCTTCTTCGTAGGGATAGAGGTAGCGGTAGAGATTGAGATAGTCTTCGTCAGTCAGATCGCTTGGAGATTTTTTCCAAGGCGCTTCTTGCTTGTTGATGACTTCGCCATTGAAGCTAATAGGAACGGGTAGGAAGTCACAGTAAGTTTTGACGAGCTGTTTGATACGAGCGTCTTCTAAGTATTCCTGCTCGTCGTCGTTAAGATAGAGCGTGATCGTGGTACCGCGGGTGGTGCGATCGCTCTGGCTCAGCTCAAAAGACGTACTCCCATCGCAAGACCAGTGAACAGGCTGGGCATCGTCCTGCCAAGATAGGGTATCGATATCTACTCGGTCAGCGACCATGAAAGAGGAATAGAAGCCTAGACCAAAGTGGCCAATGATCTGCTGATCAGACTCATCTTTATACTTACTGATAAACTCTTCAGCACTAGAGAAAGCAACTTGATTGATATACTTCTTGATCTCATCACCAGTCATGCCAATACCACTATCACTGATGCTGAGGGTTTTGGCTTCTTTATCAACAGCAATGGTGATCTCTGAAGTGGTTTCACCTTTATAATCACCAGAGCGAGAGAGCATATTCAGCTTACTGATGGCGTCAACGCCGTTGGAAACTAGCTCTCTTAGAAAGATTTCGTGGTCGGAATACAACCATTTCTTAATGATGGGGAAAATATTTTCGGTATGGATACTAATATTTCCCTGTTCCAAAACCGTTGTCATGATAAGACTCTGCCCCTGTAAATCGGTGTGGTAAATAGCTACTCCTTAATGTTGCTGACTTTCGCGAGGCTGACAAGGGCGGTGGCTGTGATAGGAGAGTGCGGGTTTCCCTACCTACGTCCTACCGATGACAGTCCTTGCTGCTAGGTTAACGCTCAGATACATAGTGTGTCGCTAAATCCAAAAACTGTGCTAATGTCTATGCTTATTAGCTATATGTAGTGGTTTTCTTTTCTAAGAGACGCTACATACGGGGGCGCTACCTATAGAACATACAAAGTAAGGCTCCCGTACTTTCTTTCCTCTTTCAGCACTCACCACTTTCATATCCCTAGCAATCACCATGGTTCAAGAACTTAAGCGATCGCACACAAAAAGTCCTTTCCCAGAAGGCGCACCCGCTGCCTATCCCGTCTTCTATCGCACCTACAGCCGCCGCTCTAGTGATGGCAAACGGGAAACTTGGCAAGATGTTTGCGATCGCACGCTAGCCGGACTGGTGGAACTAGGTACCCTCACTGATCAAGAGCGGGATCTTGTCTCTAGAATGCAGCGTGAGCTTAAGGCGATGCCCTCTGGTCGCTGGCTATGGGTAGGTGGTACGGAGTGGAGCAAAAATCCTCAGAATTTCTCCGGTGCTTACAACTGTACGAGCACCAACGTTGTCGACTGGCGTGCGTTTGGCCTGATGATGGATTTGGCAATGATGGGCTGCGGCACGGGAGCCGTCCTAGAGCCAAAGTACATTAATCAGCTGCCGCTTATTCGAAACAAGATTAAGGTGACGATGCGGGGTGATATCGGCACGACAGTCGCTAGTCAGCGCCGAGAAGAGGCTGAAATTAAGGTAGATGAAGCCAATAGTCGCGTTGAGATTATTGCAGGCGACAGCCGGCAAGGTTGGGTGAAGTCTTACCAAACCCTGCTGGAGCTATCGACTGATGAGCGCTTTGACGGAGAAGTAGAGGCGATCATCGATCTCAGTGATATTCGCCCAGCGGGGGAGAGGCTAGAGGGTTTTGGCGGAATGGCTAATCCGGTGAAGCTACCGGAATTGTATGAGCGCTGTGCCAAAATTCTGAATAATGCGCTAGGTCGTCAGCTCAATTCTATTGAGTGCTGTCTGCTGATTGATGAAGCAGCAGCTTGTGTTGTAGCTGGCAATATTAGGCGTTGCCTGCCGGAGGATGCGCTTGTCCATACGGCAAGGGGACTCGTACCGATTAAGGATGTTCAAATTGGCGAGCAAGTTCAGACGCCGCTAGGCTACCGCAAGGTCGTGAACAAGTTCGATCAGGGGCAGCAGAATGTTCACGAGATCGAGACAAATGGGCCTGTGCCAAGGGCAACGTTGAACCACCAGATAGCTGTTTTTGGTGATGCGAAGGGTCAAGTTAAGTGGAAGCGGCTATCTGAGCTAAGTGAGGGTGATCGCCTCATGCACAGTAATCAGATACTCACTGGAACATCGACTTCCCTACCGGCTGATACAACGACTCAACGACCGGAGCAAAGCCGCACCGCTAAGGATATTCGTATTCCTAAGCTGACTGCTGCCGTAGCATGGCTAATTGGCTTTACGCACGGTGACGGATACGTTGCATTGGGACGAAACAAGCATAGTAAGCCCTATGGTCGCGTGGAATGGGCTATGAACGCGCGTGACAATGACCAGAGATTGCTTTCGCAGCTACGGTCTAAAATCGAAGCTGGGCTAGCCGAGTTTGGACTAACTGCGGCTCATGGCAGCGTTCGAGGCGAAAATACCGCCAAGTCAGTTTGTTCTAGCATTCGCTTGGCCGAGTACTTTCATACGCATATCAAGCAGCCTAACCGACCACTTGAGGTCCCTAACTATATTTTGCAAGGCTCTATAGATGTACGAGCCTCATACTTAGCTGGACTAATGGATAGCGATGGCGCGGCGAACAGCCGTCCTCCCCATTTGGTGACTAGCGTTTACCGCAATTTTGTTCGTCAGGTAGCAGCTGTTCTTTCTAGTTTGGGAATTGCAGGGCGTCTTTCGACAACCGTCCCGACCAATACAAACTGGCAAGTCAAGTACAACCTCAAGCTACCGGCGCTAAAGGGGCAATACAATGCATTGATTGCACCACATTCTGCAAAAGGCCCTGTCCGTGTAGGGCTTAAGACATACGGCTTCACTTTAAGCGGTGCGATGATGCGCGAAGCCTATTCCTATAGCGAAATGCGAGACACGGGATTTCAAGGTAGCTACAGCGTTGGCTCTAACTATGAGCGCTATGTTGCCGAAGCCGATCTCGACTTAGATATCCCGGTGACTGTCAGCGGGTTAGGCAGCTACGACCATGTACAGACCTATGATATAGAAGTTGAAGAAGCCCATTGCTTCTATTGTGACGGCTACCTTACTCATAACAGTGCGGGTATGCGTCAGTTCGACAGCAACGATGACGTTGCGACGGGTGCGAAAGAGAATCTTTGGCGACAAGATGCGGATGGGAACTGGAGCATCGACCCGACTAAAGACGCGCTGCGGATGGCGAACCACACTCGCGTGTTTCATGAAAAGCCATCACCTCAAGAAATTGAAACGGCGGTACGGAAGCAGTTTTATTCTGGAGAGGGAGCGATTCAGTGGGCAGGAGAGGCTGAAAGGCGAGCGCAAGGCAAGGGACGCTACGGTCTGAATCCTTGTGGAGAAATTTTAGGTCAAGATTTTCACTGCAACTTAGCTGAGATTCATCTTAACCAGATTAGTCCGAATGATGAACAGGCTCAAAATGATGCGTTTAGAGCAGGTGGAATTGCGGTTGCGGCGCTGCTAAATCACAGGTTTGTAGAAGAGCGCTATCAGAAATCACGCGAAGAAGATCCGATCGTAGGCGTTTCATTCACAGGCTTCTTCGACTTCTGCGTGAAGGCGTTCGGCGTAGAGTGGCTAGAGTGGTTCGCTGCAGGTCGCCCGGACACTATGCAGGGAGTGGAATTTAAGGAGAAAGAGAAAGCGTATTTGAGCCGTTGGAAGCAGATAGTGCATGAGACGGTTTGGGAGTATTGTGATCGCCACCACATCCGCCGCCCTAATCGCTGCACCACTGTTCAACCCGCCGGCACAAAGAGCCTGCTTACGGGTGCATCCTCTGGCTGGCATCCGCCAAAAGCGCAGCGCTTTATTCGCCGAATCACCTTCCGCAAAGACGATCCGGTGGCGCTAGCCTGCATGGACTATGGCTATTCAGTCATTCCATCTCAGTCTGACAAAGATGAGAAGGGCAATCTACTAGACGATCCTTTTGATCCACGCTGTACCGAGTGGCTAGTGGAGCTACCTGTAGAAGTCGGCTGGGCCAATCTACCGGGCGCTGATGAAGTATCGATTGAACAGTTTTCTGCACTGGCACAGTTTGATTTCTACATGCAGGTGCAAAAACACTACACGGCGCACAATACATCTGCCACGATTGAGCTCCGTGAGAACGAGGTTGAACCTCTAGCGCAGCGAATCACTGAAGCAATTCAAAACGACGAAGGCTATGTATCGGCGGCGTTGCTAGCCAGGTTTGATGATTTGCAAACGTTCCCTCGACTGCCGTTTGAGCCCATCAGCAAAGAGCGGTACGAAGAGATGCTGTTGGAAGTGCGATCGCGTCGCCAGACCGAAGACTTTCACGCCGCTTTAGAAAGGCATGACGCGGGTGAACTGGTTGAGGCCGGTCCTGCAGGCTGTGATTCTGACAAATGCCTAATGCCAGAAAAGAAACCTAGCTAGTTCTTGTCCACAGTGATTCATCTCATCCACAGCGATTCATTGGGTAAATCCGGTGAATCGCTGTGCGCTTACTATTACGAAGCCTTTCACAGAAACACAGTTTTATTCTGAGCCAATTTGTTCTGAGCTAATTTGTTCTGAGCTAAGTGAAAGTAATCGCTTCAAAATTCTAAACTTTCGCTTCTACAGAGCATGACTACAATTTATAAAGATAGCTGCTATAGGCAAGCTAGATTGTGTCCAAATTGTCCCAGTTAAGTTTTCAATTGTTCATCAACCTATTTTGATCTTTCGAGCTAAAAGCCCAAGCTTGACTAGGATATCAGCCTTGATTTAAAGACTACTTTTAAAACATGGGAAGGTATAGTAATGGCTTTGGCAAAAGAATCGAAGCGTCTCGATACAACAAACTTTTCTACAAAACAAGCACCCGTGAAACGGTCGATTTCGTACCGAACCACTCGCGCAGTCAGTCGAATTTTCAACGCGGCACAGATGGGATTTGCTGAAGCCTATATCAATGGGCTAGAAGTTCCAGACAGCGTGATCCGCTCGACAATCCAGGCATCGATGCCTATATTTTTCCGATACTTCCCAGGCTTACTAGCGCCTTACGAATGGGTACTCACCGAAACCGATCGAATGGCTGAAGGCTCGCAAGACCTGATGAAGTTGCAGTACGATCTGCCCCAGCCCATGCTCAATCAGATGTTAGGTAACTGGGAGGTCATCTACCCCAAATATAGTGCTGGTCTTTGGGAACGCGGTGCAAAAGACCTTAAAGAGAGCCAAATGCATATGATCGATCAAGTCATCGAGCGACTTGATATCCAAGATGGCGATCATATTCTTGATTGCGGCTGTGGTTGGGGCTGCGTTCCCAACTATATCTTGTCTAAATTCCCAAATGTTCGCTTTACTGGCCTGAACTTAAGCCATGAGCAGTGCGAGTTCATGCGAAATAAGATGAAAGACGCTAAGAGCTATCTGAGTTCAGGGCGATTCACGCTTTGTGAGGGCGACTTAAACAAGGCTGAGTTTAAAGAGAAGTTTGATAAGGTTCTGACGCTTGGCTTGTTCGAGCACGTAGGGAATCTGACGCTAGCTTTTGAAAACCTGGCTTCACTAATCAAAGATAATGGGAAAATCTTTATTCATATCATCACGGTGCGAACGCCTAACAATATGTCTTCTGGGTTTACGCACAAGTATATCTTTCCCCATGGGCGATATTGGAACTATGACGCGGTGCCGAACTGTAACCACGATCTTAAAACGGTTCAGCGCTGGTACATGAATGGAATGAACTATCACAAAACGCTGACGGTCTGGCTAGATCGCTTTGATGCCAGTCATGACACTGTGAAAGATCTTGACTATGGAATGGACTATCCTAAGTTTCGGCGCATGTGGAGGCTTTATCTACTGATGCTCGGGACAATCTTTGGCACTTGTGATGGTGAGTACAACGGCAATGGCCAGTTTTTACTAGAAAAAGCGTAACCGTTCAAAGAATGCCGCAACAGCGTATGCTCACTAGCTGGCTGTGTATGCTCACTAGCTGGCTGTCAGCTCTTGAGAAATCACGATCTGTAAAGATTTTCAGGAATGACAGTGACGTCAGCGGTATCTATAGACACGATGAAACAGACCTTCTTGGTATATTTGGGAATCGTAGACTGTATAAACGTTTCTATCCCAGAAAGACGTATATAGGAAGTCTATTTATCGCTAGCTTGAGAGTTACTAAGCTGTGCAGTCTGTCTATTGGTTTTGTTTAATTATTGGCGGTGTCTTTGTCGCGCTCTCCCTAGTCGGTGGCGATCTCTTAGATGATCTTGATGCAGATGCGGACGCGGACTTCGATGTTGATCTAGAGGCTGATCTTGACGCCGATTTTGACGCAGATGCGGATTTTGATGGTGACTTCGACGGAGACATCGATCCGGACGCCGATACAGACCTTCAGGTTGATACGGACCCTGATCTGCTGCGCTCTTACGCTCGAAAGCAAAAGAGAAGCTTCTTCAGCTTGTCTACGCTAACGAGTTTCAAGTTCTGGACGTTTGGCGGCTTTTTCTTTGGGCTAACTGGGCTGGTGATGGGGGCGCTAGAACCAGAGCTAGGTGTAGGGCTAATCTTTGCGATCGCACTCATTATGGGTGTATTCTGCGGCGGCACTCTAGTTGGTATCTTGCGCCAGCTCAAACATCGCCAGGTTGATAGTCTGCTGCGCAACGAAGATTTCGCCGGCCTTGTAGGCGTTGTCGAAATTCCATTTGATTCTAAAAGCAAGGGCAAAGTCACCCTAGAAGTAGGAGATGCTACCTTGCACCTAGTGGCGCAAACAGATGAAGAGCGAGCATTTAACGTTGGCGATTCGGTTTTGGTCGTCGGTCGTACAAGCGATCGCCTATGGGTCGTATCGGCGGAAAATGCAGCGTCCTATAGAAAGCTAAACAATCCTTCTAACCATTAATTTAATTTCTCTAACGCGCGGAGCTACAACCCATGAGCGAACCAATCTCTCAGCCCAACCTCTTGTCGAACAAAGGTAGCTTTGATGTGAGTGATCAGCCAAACTATCCGCTGACCCAGACGAATTCTAGCCGCTCCGCAGAACTCAACAAGGAGCTTGGCGAGTTCGCTCAGCTAAGCCTACAGCCTGCCGAAACTCAACAAGCTATCAACACCAGTCAAGTAGCACTAGGTGGTTCGATTTTTCTGACGTTGATTGTAATTACCGCAGTGATTGCATTCCTAAAAGCCTGTTTGAGAATATGTAAGCCCAATGAGATTCTGATTATCTCCGGTCGTAAGTACAAACAACCAGATGGTCGAGAAGTCGGCTATCGAGTGGTATTTGGTGGGCGGGCTCTGGTGATTCCGATTATCGAGCAAGTCGAAAGAATGGATATGACTACGATGCCGATTCCGGTGGAGGTGAGCAATTCTTATGCGAAAGGTGGAACGCCATTGAATATCCAGGCGATCGCAAACGTTAAAGTCTCTAGCAAACGCAACATCGTCGGCAATGCGATTGAGCGCTTCTTGGGCCGCAATCGCTCTGAGATTCGCCGGGTCGTTCGTGAAACCCTAGAGGGGAACTTGCGGGGTGTCGTGGCTAATCTTACGCCTGAACAGGTCAACGAAGATCGCCTCAACTTCGCCGAGCGGATTGCTGAAGATGTGGCCCGCGATCTTAATAAGCTAGGTCTACAGCTCGATACGCTCAAAGTTCAAAGCGTTACGGATGATATGGGCTATCTCAGCTCTATTGGTCGCCGACAGATTGCGAAGATTGTCCGCGATGCCGAAATTGCAGAGGCAGAAGCACTAGGCCAGGCTGAACGAATCGAGGCAGACTGCCAGAAGCGAGCCGAGATGTTTAAGTCTCAAGCCTTAACGATTACACAGCAAAAGCAAAATGAGCTGCGTAAGATTAAAGCCGAGCTAGACCAGCGCTCGAAATCAGAAGAAGAGCGCACGGCGGCAGCGGCGAAGGAGGCTAGAGCTAGGGCCGAGCAGCAACTGCAGACAGTTAGAGCCAAATTAGAGCGATTACGTTTGCAAGCTGACGAAGTCTTACCCGCCGAAGCCCGCCGAGAAGCGCAGGCATTACACGCTAAAGGCGCTGCCGCTGAGACCGCAGAAAATGCTAAAGCCGCCGCTGCTGTGAATGAAATGCTCGCTCAAGTGTGGCAGGAGACGGGCGCAAGTTCTAATCAAATCTTCTTGCTGCAGCAAATTGAAATGATCTTGAAAGAAGCGGCAGCGATTCCTGATCGGATGCAGCTGCAAAACATCAACGTGGTTGACAACGGAGATGGCAAGGCGATCGCGAGCTTAGCGAATGTCTATCCCGAAGTGGTCAGACAGTTTTTAGACCAGGTCAAACAGACCCTGGGAATTGATGTGATTGGAACGCTAAACTCGCACAGCATAGCTAGCCCCGACATACCTACAGAATCGCTTAAATCATGAGACCTTTACCGTTCAACAACAGTCTTTATTTACTCAACGCCTTTATCCACTTAACTAGGAGCACGAACTGATGGGAGGACTCATTATCATCTTGCTGGCCGCCGCTGGGCTAGGTTCTTTCACTATCAAGAATCTGTACTACATCTGTCAGCCGAACGAAGTGCTGATCTTTGCGGGCAGCAGTCGCAAAATGGGTAATACCAAGGTAGGTTATCGGCTAGTCAAAGGCGGTAGCAGCATTCGCACTCCCCTACTTGAAAAAGTGATGCGAATGAACCTCAACAATATGATCATTGAGCTAAAGGTTTCTAACGCCTATTCAAAAGGAGGCATTCCGCTACATGTCTCGGGGGTAGCTAATATCAAAATCGCAGGCGAAGAGCCAACTATTCATAATGCAATTGAGCGGCTATTAGGTAAGCCTCGCAAAGAAATTGAAAAGATAGCTAAGGAAACACTAGAAGGTAATCTTCGAGGTGTGCTGGCCAGCCTGACCCCTGAGCAAGTGAATGAAGACAAGATCGCGTTTGCCAAAAGCCTACTGAACGAAGCCGAAGAAGATCTTGAAAAGCTGGGCTTAGTGCTAGATACTTTGCAGATTCAGAACATCTCTGATGAGGTGCGCTATCTTGATTCGATTGGCCGCAAACAGCAGGCCGACCTACAACGAGATGCACGGATTGCAGAAGCAGAGGCTAAGGCGGAATCAGAAATTCAAACAGCTGAGAATGAGAAGATTACTCAGGTGCGTCGGCTAGAGCGCGATACCGGCATCGCTCAAGCAGCGGCTGAACAGCGAACCCAAGATGCTTTAACGATGCGAGCGGCTGTGATTGCAGAAGCCGAATCAGAGATTGCTTCTGAGCTAGCGCGTATTCAAGCAGATGTGCCCGTACAGCAAGAAAGAATTAAACAGGTGTTAGAGCAGCTCAAGGCGGATGTGATTGCACCAGCAGAGGCCGATTGCAAACGCGCAATCGCTCAGGCAAAAGGAAATGCCTCTACCATTATCGAAGAAGGAAAAGCTCAGGCCGAAGGTACCCGTAGCCTAGCCGAATCTTGGATAGCAGCAGGTGATCGAGCTCGCGATATCTTCTTGCTACAAAAGCTAGAAGTTCTGCTCAAGACGCTGACGGCTACCGTTCCTGAGGTTGCTGTACAAAACGTTACGGTCATTGACACTCAATCTGGCAACCTAGCGACTCAAGCAGCGGCGTTCATGGCTCAGCTCAAGCAAACCGCAGGCATTGACTTAGCGGCTGCAATCAACGGTCTCAATAGCGACTCAAATAGTAGTAGTAGTAACGAGAACGGTAACGGTGTAAAGGGGTCTCTTCCCCCAGCTGAGTAATTCCTCGGCTGAGTAATGATAGCGATCGCTATCTCTCCTATCTGAGTAATCAGACACCAGAGCAAAAGAAAGCGTGCCTTACAATAAAACGAACAATAAAACGAATCTATCTACCTCTTTGCTTGGAGCCTATGAGACTTTCTCCCGCTGGGCAACGCTTCTATCAGGAAGTCCAAAAATCTAACGGCCGAATTAGCTTAGCCGCTGCAGCGCTTTATATAGCTCAAGAAGAGTACTGGGATATGGACCCAGGGGTTTATCTAGAGAAACTCGATCAGATGGCCTCAACTGTGCGATCGCGCTTGCCAAGGGGCCGATATCCTCTGAAGGTGATTCAAGTTATTAATGAGTATTTGTTTGAGGAACTTAAGTTCTCAGGTAACCAAGTCGACTATTACGATCCAGATAATAGTTACTTAAACTGTGTGTTGGACCGGCGGCTGGGCATTCCAATTTCGCTGTCGCTAGTGTACTTGGAGGTTGCCCACCGAGTAAGGTTTCCGATGGTAGGTGTGGGAATGCCCGGACACTTTTTGATCCGCCCTGTGATTGAAGAGATGGAGGTATTTGTTGATCCCTTTCATCAGGGGGAAGTGTTGTTCGTCGCTGACTGTCAGGAACGATTCAGGCAGCTGTTTCCCCAGGCGCAGTGGCAGTCAGATTTTCTAAACGGGGTCATGCCTAAATCATTTCTAGCGAGAATGCTGATGAATCTAAAGAGCATCTACATACAGCTTGAGGCATACAAACAAGCGATTAGTGTGCTAGATAAACTGCTGCTGCTTCGACCTCTAGATACGCTGCAATTACGCGATCGTGGCCTGTTGCACCATCAGCTGCAAAACGATCGGCTGGCTAAGCAGGATCTAGAGAGCTACTTGCGATCGCACCCTACCCCTCCTGATAGTCTCAAAATCCAACAGATTCTCGCTGGTCTCAACCGTAGCTAGGAGGCTACCGTCGCTAGCACCGATCTTCCTTGGTACAATTTGGAACGAGTTCTATAGATAAAAAGTAAATGGATGTCATCCCGGCTATCGATCTGCTAGAAGGGCGCTGCGTACGACTATTTCAAGGCGACTATGAAAAGTCGCAGGTCTTTAACGATAACCCCGTAGAGGTCGCGAAGCAGTGGGAAGCCGAGGGCGCGACTCGTCTGCATCTAGTTGACTTAGACGGTGCTAAGGCAGGCAAGCCGGAAAACTGGCAGGCGATTAAAGCTATTGTAGCGGCCGTTGATCTGCCTGTTCAGGTGGGGGGTGGACTGCGCGATGCTGACAGAGTGAGCGCTCTGTTTGATCTAGGTGTGCAGTATGCGATTCTAGGTACCGCCGCTGTCGAAAATCCAGAACTCGTGGGACAGTTAAGCAGCCAGTTTCCTGAACGGATCATCGTCGGTATTGACGCGCGTGAAGGTAAAGTTGCAACTCGAGGCTGGCTAGAGACTTCTGAAGTCATGGCTGTTGATCTAGCCAAGCGTATGGAAGAGCAAGGCACCGCCGCTATTGTCTATACAGATATCAAGCGTGATGGCACAATGAAAGGCCCAAACTTAGCGGCCCTTAGAGAACTCGCAACGGCTATCAAAACGCCTGTGATTGCCTCGGGCGGTGTTAGCTCTACTTCAGATTTGATGAGTTTGCTAGGACTGGTGCCTGCAGGTGTCTCCGGTGTAATCGTTGGGAAAGCACTATACACAGGCGATGTCGTGCTCAAAGACGCGATTAGAGCAGTTGGCCCAGGACGCTGGCAAGATGTGCCACCGGACTTAGGAACTTCTGCGATCGCCTAGGTCATGTGATTTAGTCCACAGAACTGAGTTTCTACGATTGAGCGGAGTAGATAGCGCTAGCCGTTACTTTGCTTTAAAGCTTCAATCTCTTGGCGCATAGCAATTAGTTCTGCAGTCAAAGACTCGACTTCGTTTTTTAGCTCAGTATCTACAACGGGGGTCGCTACAGTTGTCACTGTTTTTGGCTCGGGAGGAGCACTCTGAGTAAAGGGAGAAGAGGCGCTTCTAAAAGGCTCTGGCATTTGGCTAGTAACGCCTTCAACAAAATCACGTGCTTCCTTTTCGGTAAGCGCACCCCGGACTTCAAGCTTATCTGCTAATCGCTCCCAGTCTGTGCCAATCGCTGAAAAATCAGCCGCCGCTCGCTGAGGATCTTGAATAGCTTCTACTGCTGAAGATGCAGCACCAAGCGTTACCCGGTACCCTTTTTGTAACAGCTCAGTCAATGTATCAGTATTCATAGCGCTATAAATTCATCTCTGTATAATTCATTGTGCCGCAAACCTTAGTCCCTGACTATGCACTCCAAAGAGATCCCACCACAGGCGTAGTCCATGGTACACAGCCGAGTACATAATAGTCTGGTTACCCTCTAGAGGTCAGTTCTTTAAAGGTCCGTTCTTACTCCCATTCAATCGTGCCAGGTGGCTTGGACGTAATATCGTAAACCACTCGATTAACGCCCTCCACTTCATTGACTACCCGGTTGGAAATATTTTCTAGTAGCTCATAAGGTGCTCGTGACCAATCGGCTGTCATCCCATCTTCACTACTGACTAAGCGCAGCACAATTGGGTAAGCATAGGTACGCTGATCGCCCATAACCCCAACGCTACGCACCGGTAATAAAACGCCGAATGCCTGCCAGAAATCATGATAGCTATCGCTACGACGAATCTCTTGTCGGATGATATAGTCAGCTTCTCTGAGGATATGAAGACGCTCAGCTGTCACTTCGCCCAGGATACGAATTGCTAAACCGGGGCCAGGAAAGGGATGTCGTCGAACGATGTCTTCGGGTAGGTTCACCGCAGTTCCAACTTTGCGCACTTCATCTTTAAAGAGTTTTCGCAGTGGTTCGATCAGCTTGAATCTTAGATCTTCTGGCAACCCACCGACGTTGTGATGACTTTTGATCTTGACGGCAACTCGCTCTCCCGTACTCGGATCGACATTGGTATCAGCAGATTCAATTACGTCAGGATAGAGCGTTCCTTGCGCTAGATAGTCAAAAGGTCCAAGCCGAGTCGATTCTTCTTCAAAGACTTGAATGAACTCGTGGCCAATAATTTTACGCTTTTCTTCTGGGTCAGTGACTCCCTTGATCTTGGCTAGAAATCTGTCCCTAGCGTCGATATACTCCACGTTGATATGAAATCTATTATTAAAAATTTCGATCAAGCGCTCAGGCTCACGCTTACGCATGAAACCTTGATCGATAAACATGCAGGTCAGCTGTTCACCAATCGCTTTGTGCAGCAGAAAGGCTAACGTAGAAGAGTCCACCCCTCCAGATAGGGCCAATAGGACTCGCTGATCTCCCACTTTTGCGCGCACCTCTCGGATAGCCTCTTCGACAAAAGCTTCGGTAGTCCAGGTGGGTTCGCACTGACAGATATCGTAGACAAAATTACGAATCAGGGTGCTGCCTTCGGTAGAGTGAACGACCTCTGGATGAAACTGGACGCCATAGAATTTCTTTTGGTGGTTGGCGATCGCCGCTTGAGGCGTATTCACCGTATGAGCAAGTACCTCAAATCCTTCTGGTAGCCGCGTGACTGAGTCAGCATGACTCATCCACATCGTTGAAGCGTCGGCCACGTTCTTCAGAATGTCAGTACCTGCATCAACTAACAGTGAGGCCTTGCCGTACTCGCCACGCTCCACCCGCTCGACCTGTCCGCCAAGCTGCTGCACCATCAACTGCATTCCGTAGCACACCCCTAGTACTGGAATTCCCAAATTCCAAATTTCAGGATCGCAGGCCGGAGCACCTTTATCGTAGACCGAATTAGGTCCACCCGAGAGAATGATTCCTTTAGGGTTTAGCTGACGAAGCTGCTCAGCACTGGTGCGATAAGAGAGCACTTCTGAATACACTTCTGTTTCGCGAATGCGGCGAGCAATCAGCTCAGAGTATTGTGAGCCGAAATCTAGAATCGCTAGCATCTGACGATTGAGCTTAGAGGATTCAACAGTGACTAAAGAGTCGGTAGTGTGGGCTAATGAGACTGGAGTTTGAGAAGTCACAATCAATCCTTCGGGTTTAGTTTGTATGCCTGACGGCGCTGGTGGGAATCCACCACTTGCTCTTTGAAAAAAGATTGTAAAGACAAACCAAAGAACTAAGACACTTTGGTTATGAAATCAATGGTTATGACATCGACGGTTATGAAGTCGAAGTTACGGGTTCTACTTACTAATAATGCTAAGCATCAGTAGGTCAACTACACCAAAACACGAACGCAAATTTTTATCTCAAACTTCTGAAGGTACTAGAGAGTGATTAGAGGGGCTAAGCTGAGATTGAGTTGGCGACTATCATCAAAATAATCGAACTTATAAAACCTGTTCAGTGTGTCGGTCAGGTTGGCAGTCGCTTTGCGTACCAGCTTGCTAATTAGTGGTTTTGCTGGCAAACTCAGTGGTTTTACTAGCAAACTTGATAATTATCCTAATTCTGAAGGCAATAGGCGACTGACGTTGAAAGGATACGGATATAGTATTCTACTTCCTAATTTAGAGTAACAAACTAATAGCCCCCTAAAAGGGCTAGTTAGCTAACAAAAACTGAGCGATCTTGCTTTTAACGATAATCTGTCTTTGCCGATCAAAAAGTATGCTGCCGACTTGAACAGTCCGTTCTGTATGGGTTTGAATGTAAGCGGTCGATCTCGTATCAATCCGTTCTGCCATTTGCTCATACACCTTCTCTACTCGATTCTCTTTATCTACGTGATCCAATTCTCTCAAGATTTGTAGCGCTGCCTCCACTGTTGAGCTAGCCAGCACCTGCTGTATCACAGAAGTATTGAGTCTTGCTTGAATACAACAAGCGGCCATAATCTCTTGACGAGCATCAGCAATATGGTGATGCGTATGAAAAATTCCGCCTGCTAGTTTTATGAGCTTGCCGTGATAGCCGAACAGCAAAATGGAACGCACCCCTAATTCACCAGCTTCGACGAGCAGCGGTCCTAGCCAATTTGCCGTCTTTAATCGCCTTTGCGCATCGACACCGTGCCTCAGCGCTAGGTCTAGACCGTTTTCACCCAAACAAAAGACTAGGTCTTGATAGACGGCTGCTTTTTGTCGAAGTCTCTTTCTATAGGCCGTTAGCTGCTCTGGTGCGCTCAAGGGCTGAGCGATCCCGCCAGTTCCCAGAAGCGACAAACCATCAACTACGCCAAAGGCTGCATTAGAAGTTCGTAAGGCTAACCGGCGACCTTCAGGCAGAATGATTGTCACCCTAATTTTTTGAGTACTCTTTAGCTTCGCCGATAGATGCGTATGAATTAGCTTACGAGCGTAGGCGTAGATTGCATCGCCCTGGGCATGGTAGCCGATACCCTCTCCACCTTCCAACAGAATTTGTTCTGTCTGATCCCGTTCGGCCCAACTTACCACAGACCAGACAGGTGTATGACGAGTCAGATCTAAATTATCGCCAGGATCGCTACGTGTGATAGCGAGGGCAGCAGTTTTAGAGAGCAAGGCTGACTGCTCAATAGGTATCTCAACCGTTTCGTTGGGATTGAGTAGGTTGAAAGAAGCAGTGGGTAATGCGCTAGCGTAGATAAGCTGATGGAGGGAGGCGATCGCGCCTGCACAAGCAAACACTGGCAACGTATAGCCGCTTCTAGCTTGGGTACTTTTTGTCGTCACGACTCTTCTCTATCTATATCAGTCGTTCTATCGTGTCATCTATCTTGTTAAGTTTACCTAGATAGTCCCCTCTACCTACTAACTACCTAATAGATAGTGGAGTATAGAAAGCAAGCGCTGTTCTCTTTGCCCTGCTCTTAACTCCGTTGTGATTAGCCCCATCGTGATTAGCCCCATCGTGATTAGCCCCGTTGTGATTAGCCCCGTTGTGATGACTTCTTCTAATGAGCTTACCTAATCCACCAAATGCGATTGACTATCTACGCATCAGCCTAGTCGACCGATGCAATTTTCAGTGTGTCTACTGTATGCCTGAAGGCGTTGATTTGCAGTACGCTCTCAAAGAGCATTGGCTAAGCCAAGATGAGATCTTACAGCTCTTGCGTGGCGTGTTTATTCCATTAGGCTTTACTCGGTTTCGGCTGACCGGAGGAGAGCCCCTGCTACGGCCTGAAATTGTGGACCTAGTACGAGCAATCACTCAGCTTCCTCAGACCGAAGATCTCGCTATCACCACGAATGGTTTCTTGCTCAGCAAGCTCGCCCAACCGCTCTATGAGGCAGGCTTACGGCGCATCAACATTAGCCTCGATTCGCTCAATGCCCAAACCTTTGAGCAGATAATCGGAGGAAAAGGGCGATCGCGTTGGCACGATGTCTGGCAAGGTATCCAAACCGCCCATCAAGTTGGCTTCTCGCCGCTCAAACTCAACGTCGTTGTCATTCCTGGGATTAACGATCACGAAGTGCTAGAGTTAGCTGCGCTCTCTATCGAGCAAGAATGGCACGTTCGCTTCATTGAATTTATGCCTATTGGCAACGACACTTTGTTTGGCAGCAAAGGTTGGATTGATAGTGAATCGATTCGCCTCCAGATACGCGATCGCTGGGGAATTGAGACCAGCAGTGTCAAAGGAAACGGCCCAGCAGACGTATTTCAGATTCCGGGTGCGAAAGGAACCATCGGGTTTATCAGTCAAATGTCAGAATGCTTTTGCGATAGATGTAACCGTATGCGCCTTTCCGCCGATGGTCTCTTGCGCCCTTGCTTACTCAACGAGAATGGCCAAATCGATCTGCGTACTCGCTTACGCAATGGCATCTCGCTTGCCGAGATACGCGAGCAAGTAGCGGTACTAGTCAATCAAAAACCAGAGATCAACTTCAAAATGCGTGAATCTGGCGTCACCGGAGCCTACAGCCGCACCATGTCTCAAATCGGTGGGTAGTAGTCTACTTCCCTACTAAACAAACCTATTAAACAAAAGAGCTCCTGGGTTAAACAACCCAAGAGCTTTGCAATAGACAACGGAAAAACTTCCGTTCCAGCGAGCTGTCTAGGCCTGACGAGAATAGTACTCGACCACTAGCAGCTCATTAATGTTCAAAGCAATCCATTCGCGTTCGATCACACCAGTGACCTTTGCTTCTAGCTTGCCCTTATCAAAATCTAAATGAGTTGGGATATTAGCTAAACCAGGAAACTCTAGGTTAGCGGTTACTAACTTTTTAGAAGCTTCCTTACCCCGCACCCCGATAACATCACCAGGACGGCACTGATAACTGGGAATACTAACCACACGGCCATTGACCGTAATATGACCATGATTGACAACCTGACGAGCAGCGGGAATGGTAGGTCCCATACCCAAACGAAAGATAGTGTTATCTAAACGCATCTCTAGCTGCTGTAGGATAACTTGTCCGGTGGAGCCTCCTGCTCTACGGGCCTTCTTCACATAGCGAAGAAGCTGGCGCTCGGTAACACCATAGTTGAAACGAAGCTTTTGCTTCTCTTCTAGACGAATGGCATACTCAGATTTCTTTTTCCGAGCTTGGCCATGTTGTCCAGGGGGATACGCTTTCCGAGCCGATTTGCGGGTTAAACCCGGCAGGTCGCCTAAGCGGCGTACCACTCTTAGGCGAGGACCTCTATATCGGGACATCTTGTCTCCAAAAGTATGTTTGCAGATCTCTCACTATACCTGAAAAATGCTGTAAAGAAACCAGTTAATCAAGTAATTACAGTCAGTGGACCCTTTATGTAAAGTCTTTTTTGCGGTCAGTTCCTAGTTTAAAAGGTTAGACTAGGGCGCAGTTATGCCTATGGTTCTACCTAGCGTTTGTCCTTAGCGTTTTTATCGTTCTAGTGCAGCCCCTATGCAGCAAAATTTCCTTCGCCTTAAGACTTCCTCTCAGATTGTCATCACTAGAAAAGTTGGCTGTAAAAAAGCTACGAAGCGGGCAATAGGCTCATTCTCAGCTAGTCTACTGGCAGCGGCCATGCTGATCGGAGGTACTTCTAGCCAAACGCCTGCGGTTGCACAAGCGCTTCCCCGAACCACTGATATGCCCAGTGAGCTGATGGCGCAGCTGCCTTCTGTAAGGTCCGAGGAGGAAGAGGAAGAGACGCTAGAGTACGGAGAGCTTCTCAACAAGATTGACAATGGCGAAGTGGAATCAGTTGAACTTGATCAGATTAATGGGATTGCTAGAGTTCAGCTAAAAGCCGCAGAAGCAGAAGCAGAACCTTTAGAAGTCAAGGTCTTTAGGAATGATCGTAACCTGGATCTGCAAGACAGGTTGAACGCGAATGACGTTGCCTGGGAGGTTACTCGCAACACCGACAGTAGTGCAGTGACCAGCCTGGTAACTACGGGTATCGTAGCGATGTTGGTAGTGTTTGCCATGCTTATGCTGCTGAGACGCTCTGCTAGCTCTGGCGGGGGGGCTATGAGCTTTGGCCGCTCAAAAGCTAGATTTCAGATGGAAGCAAAAACTGGTGTGACCTTTGAAGACGTTGCTGGCATCAATGAGGCGAAAGAAGAGTTACAGGAAGTGGTGACGTTTCTGAAAAATCCTGAGCGATTTACAGCGATTGGTGCTCGCATCCCCAAAGGTGTTTTGCTAGTGGGTCCACCAGGGACAGGTAAGACGCTCCTTGCCAAGGCGATCGCGGGCGAAGCGGGGACACCTTTTTTCAGCATCTCTGGATCAGAATTTGTTGAAATGTTTGTGGGCGTAGGTGCTTCTCGGGTACGTGATCTGTTTAAAAAGGCTAAAGAGAATGCGCCCTGTATTGTCTTTATTGATGAAATTGATGCGGTAGGCCGTCAAAGAGGAACTGGCATCGGTGGCGGCAATGACGAGCGAGAGCAAACGCTGAACCAGTTGCTCACCGAAATGGATGGCTTTGAAGGCAATAGTGGCATCATTGTGATTGCGGCGACTAACCGGCCTGATGTTTTGGACTCTGCTCTACTGCGTCCAGGTCGTTTTGATCGGCAAGTAGCCGTCGATTTGCCAGGACTTAAAGGCCGACTGGGCATATTGGAAGTACATGCGCGCGATAAGAAAATTGCTGAAGACGTAGAGATGGATGCGATCGCCCGCCGAACCACTGGATTTTCGGGTGCTCAGCTGGCAAATCTTCTCAACGAAGCTGCGATTCTTACGGCTAGGCGGCGCAAAGATGCCGTCACGATGCTCGAAGTCAATGATGCAATTGACCGACTTACCATTGGACTAAGCCTTAATCCGCTGATGGACAGTAAGAAAAAAAGACTACTGGCTTATCACGAGGTCGGCCATGCCCTTATCGGCTCTCTTAGCAAGTACGGTGGATTGCTCAACAAAGTAACCATCATTCCACGCTCTGGGGGTATTGGTGGTTTTGCCAGCTTCGCTGTTCAAGAAGATCGATTAGATAGCGAGTTTCTAAGATCCTACGGTGAGATTATTGATGATCTGGTGATGTCACTTGGAGGCCGGGCTGCTGAAGAAGTTATCTTCGGGGAAGCAGAAGTCACTTCTGGAGCCTCTAGTGACATTCGCTATGTCAGCAAGCTAGTCAAAGATATGGTAACTAACTATGGAATGGCAGCTCTATCACCTAAAGATGACTCAAAAGCAGCAGTGCGCACCGACATTATGGGTGGTGGCGAAGAATATTCTGACGAGTTAGCTGCTGAAATCGACGATAGGATGAGAGAGATTTCTCAAGAATGCCTAGATAAGGCTAGAAAGATCATCAGTGATAACCGAGTATTAGTCGATCGGCTAGTGGATATCCTAATTGAGAAGGAAACGCTAGAGGGCGATGAGTTTCGAGACATCGTCAGCGAATACATTACGCTTCCTCAAAAGGAGGAAGTTAAGATTGGCTAGCACTGAATAAGACCTCTGCAGAGGTTAGTCCTGTAGAGGTCTGGTATTAGAGATCTATTATCGGTCCTGCTATAAGAACTCTGGTTGAAAGTGTAGGGCTTGCTTAGCAAAGTCATTAGGTGACGCTTAACAAAGATGTCATAGAGACAACTTGGACAACTTAGCGAGTAGCGAGCTGATGAATCCCTACCGTTGACCATCAGCCATTGCTTGCAAGACTAAACCCGGGTCTACCCAATCATCTTGATAGCGCATTCCCCAGTGAAGGTGTGGCCCCGTAGTTCGACCGGTCATACCTACTCTACCGATGCGATCGCCTGTGTATAGTTGCTGCCCTTCTACTAGCCGCACACCTCCTGGACCGTCTAAAAAGACTTTGCGCCCTCGTTCTTTTTTCACATAGCCTTGCATATGACAATATATATGAGTCCAATCGCCCGAACTGATCACAACTGATGTTCCACAAGCGCTATCGTCGGACACTTCTACTACATGGCCTTCCCACCAGTTGCGAATATAGCTTCCAGTTGGGGCGGCGATATCGATACCGTAGTGAAAACCAGAATCCCTATAGCCGTAGGGAGAAGTGTAGGCCTGAAAGTTTTCAACTGGAAAAGACGCAATTTGCCAGGGCTCACTCGCTCTAGCGATTTGAGCATCCGGAACAGCTACGGCTGCTTGCCTTAAAGTCTGGGGTACTAGTTCACCTGCACCAGCTAGTAACACTCCAATAGCTAGTAGCAAACTACTTAAGATAGCTTTTCGTCGGCGAGAAAATCGCTGCACAGAAAGCCATCTACCGGAAAACGGTCTCCAGTTTGAGCATAGAGAGGCAAGGAAGTGTCGCTTCATACAAAGAACAATGGGTTGTACGGGACATAGAACCTATGTATTTACACTGAAAGAAATCATACTTCCAACACTGCAATCACTCTGTCAAAAGACTGAAGTTATAGGGTTCATCGGGCTTAGCTTCTAATGTTAATGTACCCGAAACATTCGGCGTAATAGGAAATGCTACCATCTACATAAGTATTATCAATGCAACTTTTGCATACTGATTAAGAAAAGCTGATGAGTCATCTAATCAGATGGTAGGATTAGATACAGTGCTATTTTTAGTCAGTAGAACCAGTGTCTAGATCTACACGTGTCCACCTACACAGCAGTGGATGTCAGCTGTCTAGTTTTTTTGATTAGCTGTTTAGGATCGATCGGTTTATCTAAAGTGTCGTGATGAGCGATGTGCGAAGACTGAGATGCTGATTGACTCAGCAGAGCTAATACTCTAGTGCCTGCGGCCATAATCGATTGTTCTATCTCTTTAATCTTGGCTTGTTGATGGCTGAAGAGCGACAGATCAGCAATTAGCAGTGCAGGTTTCAAAAGTGCTATTTGAGTCGCGATACCGTCAACGGGCGTTAGCCAAATCACTTCATAGCCATCTGCTGTTAATAGCTCGCAGATAATAACAGCGCTGTTTTCTTCAGTCTCTAGCAAAAGTACGACTGGCTTGGTAATTCGATCTAGAGTAGAAGGCACATGGTAGCGACTATCCGAGGTTGGCTGTGACTGTATTGGCAAGCTCACTATAAAAGTAGATCCTTTGCCAACCGTCGATATCACCTGAATGGTGCCATTGTGCAGTTCAACCAAGTGCTTGGTCATCGCTAATCCTAGTCCTGTTCCTGCATACTGGCGCTGGAAGGGAGATTCTAGCTGCTTAAACTTCTCAAACATGAACTTTTGTTGTGACTCAGGAATCCCAATGCCCGTATCTTCTACCTGAAGCAGAATACTATCTAACTCTTTTTGTACCCGCAGAGTTATCTCTCCGCCAGCAGGCGTGAACTTAATGGCGTTGTTAACTAAGTTGGAAAGGATCTGCTCTATTCGCTTGGAATCAGCACGAAAGTTTTCAACCTCAGGACTGAGAACACAGTCGACACTCAAAGACACATCATGATTTTTCGCATCCTCTTGATATCGAGTAGCCACTGAGCGCACTAGATTAGATAGAGGGAAGTTGCTGACGTTAAGTAGCGATCGCCCCGACTCTACCTTGGCAAATTCCAAGATATCGTTGATAACCGTTAGGAGGTGCTCACCGCTGCGATTGATTGTCTCTAGATAGCTACGCTGACGTTCGCTCAGCTCCCCAAAGGACCATCGTAATAACGTTGCTGACATACCGATGATATAGGTCAAAGGAGTACGGAGCTCGTGGCTCATGGTCGAGAGAAACTCTACTTTAGTGCGATCAGCGGCGGTAGCGGCAGATAATGCATCCCGCAAGCTCTGGGTACGCTCTATGACACAGCTTTCTAAACTTACTTTTTGCTGTTGTAGCTGTTCATATAAAGAGGCTTGCTCGATTGCAACTGCTAGGTGCTCAGCAATATGCTGCAAAAAGACAGTTTCTGTTTCTTGCCAGTGGCGATAGTCTCTACACTGATGGACAATCAGCAGTCCCCATAGCTGCTCTTTAACAAGAATGGGGACAATAATCTTGGACTTAACGTGCGCCTGATGCAAGAAATCGAGTAAACAGCTTTCGTTTGCATACTTTTCATCCACATTATCGACAGCAATAGGCTGACCCGCCAAATAGCGTAAATAGTTAGGTGGAGTAGAGTAAAAGCAGCTTTCTTCGGCAAAATTTAAGACAGAAGAGATTTCTTCTGAGCGCCTAGACTCGTAGGTTACTTGTCCCATGTGCGACTGCTGGCCAATAACATCGTCGCTAGTTTGACCACTACCTACCTGGTTAGTAGGCTCCGAACGCTGAGAAGCATATTCGTCTGTGGATTTGATCAGGCGACTAGCTAGAGGGTTTAGGCTGTCCAATTCAGCCAGTCTTGGGATGGTCTTAGCTATAGGCTGATGACTAGATCTAGGTTGTACGGCGGCTTTAGAGTCATCTGTAGAATTGAACTGGTAGAGCACTAACCTATCGGCAGACAAAAACTCACGAACCTGAGCTACCGTCGTTTCTAGAATGGACGATAAATCTAGACTGTGGCGAATGTGATTGATTACCTGATTGAGCAGCAAACTTTGCTCAATCTCATTTTTGAGGGTAGTGGGTCGTTCTGTTTGACGATCACCTTCTGGTGAAGTCGCAAGATCCTTTGCCCATGATAGGAAAAAGGTTTCTTGCAATGGACGTTTGGAGTTTTTCTCTTCGAGAAGATGAGAATTGTCCGTATGTTGGAAGCTGATTTTATGTTGAGCGGTTTTATGTTGAACGGTTTGAGACTGAGCAATTTTAGCTGTGGAGCCAGGCTGTAGTTTCGTCATAAGTTCCTCAATTATGGTGCTGTCGAGGGTGAGATTGACAAGGTATCGGTTAGCCTTTGGCGAGCTATCTTTTGCAGTATGAAAGTTCGAATTATGAAGTTTGGCTGCGGGTTCTAACTGTTCGCTTTCGGCCTTAGGGTTTGAAAAAGACGCTTGAAACAACAGGGTATGATCATCATACGGAGCATGGTGAATATTAGACTGCCGTTGCGACAAGGGTAGTGAATTTAACGAAGCGTGATAAGCATCATTTGGAAGATGAGCTTGCTCTATAGCGGCATTAGATACACTACTAGAGGCGTTGCCATCTGCTAGGTGATGAATAGAGGCATTTGCGTCACTATTATTATTTGGGGCTGAAGAAACCAGCGGCGTAGCAGTTAGCAGCACGTTTAGAGTCGGCGATCGCATCAGAACAAAGTCTGTACGTTGAAGATCAGCGACAAAACTACTGTTGTCTGTCTTGCCTGCCTGCGCTTGACCTGACCGCGAAGCCTGCTCATGTGAATTGACGACAATATGCTTAGCAACCTGGGTCGGTGTCACCGACTCAGGCGTTGTCACCGACTCAAAGAAATGTCCTTGGTTAATCAAAGATTCTCTCAGGCGCAGATAGGCCCTGACAGAAAACTTCTGATTAGCAATGGAAGAGTAGGGAGTTTGCATTACTTAAGGAGCAACCAGAGAGCATGTGCAAAACGAAATAAGCACAATGTAAAGATGGGAGGAAGCGGTATCAAGACTGTGATCGAACCGAGACCAATAGAGAACCGCAGACTGATAGCTATAAGAGGTGAGCCTCAAAAGAACTGGAATTTATCGTCAGCTTAGTATATGGACGCAAATAGCCGGACAGTCGCCAGTAGACAGGAGTACTGCTGTGCAGTCAAAAGCCTTTTGATCGATAAAATCTTTTCCTAACAGCATTCAAATGTTGTATGCAAGTATGAAGCGTGTTCTGAAGTACGAAAAAAGTTTTGCTTTATATTCCTAAAATAAAAAAGATTAAAGTACAAAAGCCAACCAAAATGAAGTGATAAAGATGGTGTTTGAGTAGACCTATTCAACAGTTTAGCTGTAGACGCCTGTTAGCTAGAGACTTTTATTAGTTTGAATTTTTATTAGTTTGAACTTTTATTAGAGCCTTAGCTTGGTACTTGCCAGAAGAATAACGCGAGTTTATCTATAATCTGTGTTATTTCCTAGTTCTTTAACATTTCAGATTTCTATGCATCGATTAGCAGCTACGCCAGGCGGTTGGGACAACACAAAAGAGGGTGTCATTTATATTGAACAGGCACCTGCCCCAATTGTTTTATTGACAGCAGCTGACACAGATATTTCTACATTAAATCAGGTTCTAGATAGGCTGCCTAAAGGATTTGAAGAAATTCGTGCACTCAACTTACTTCAGCTTCAGCAGCAGCTTACTATCGATACTTATGCAGAGACGGTCCTAAGACACGCACGTGTGATCATTGTCAGAATTTTAGGCGGACGTTCCTATTGGTCGTATGGCTTAGAAGTACTAAAAGAAACAGTATCCCTTACAGGCGCTAGCCTGATTGTGATGCCAGGGGATGATAAGCCAGATCTAGATTTGATGAGTCATTCTACAGTTGCCTTATCGGTTGTCAACCGCTTGTGGCAGTACTTTACTGAAGGTGGTATCGACAACCTATGCTATGGGTTAATGTACGCTAGCGATTGCACCCTATCAACTAACTACAACCCTTCCTCTCCCCAAGCAGTAGCTAAGGTAGGTATATATACCCCTACTATCGTCCAAGAGACCAAAAAAAAGACCGATACAAAGGGATACAAAAAGTCAGATCTATATACAGACATACAAGTAAAGTTAAAGTCTCTAAACTCTTTACAATCATCGCAAAAAACAACTTCTAAATTAACTTTTGAGAACATCTCTAACTTGTTTCAAAGCATCTCTAATTTGACAGATGAAAGTAGCTTCTCGTCACTGAGCGATACAAAGTTATTTAATAAAAGTGAGGATTTTTCACCCTTTAAAAGCAATGATCGAATTCTCTTACCTTCACTAGAAGCGGATTCAAGAAAATCTAAACTAACTGCCTTGGTTGGAGTTATTTTCTACAGGGCCCACTATCTATCAGGGGATACTAAAACGATCGACATGATCGCCGCTGCGCTTGCCAAGCGTAACCTAGTCCCTGTTCCTATCTATGTCTCCTCACTCAAAGAATTGGAGGTTCAACAGGCGATCCTTCGCTGTTGTCAATCCAAAGATGGACATCAGTCAATCGATTTAGTCTTGAACACAACTAGCTTTGCAATCACCAGCTTCCAACAAACTAGCTTTGCAAGTGCTGCTTTAAAGCCGTCCACCTCAAGCACATCATCATTGAGCGTACCCTCCCTCTGGCAGCAGCTAGATATTCCGGTTCTTCAGGTAATTTGTAGTGGTAGCTCGCATGACTATTGGCAGAGCCACACTCAAGGGCTTACGCCTCGAGATATTGCGATGAATGTGGCCCTGCCGGAGGTAGATGGACGGGTAATTACCCGAGCAGTTTCCTTCAAAGGAGCTGAGCAAGAAGAGAGACCAGAAGGATGCAAAGCACTTAGAAACCAGTTGCAGACGGATGTGGTCGCTTATCAAGCAAAGCATGATCGCATTGATTTTGTTGCAGACTTAGCGCTCAAATGGGTTCAGCTACGCCGCGTGCCGGTTCAAGATCGCAAAGTTGCACTGATATTGGCCAACTATCCTAACCGAGATGGACGGATGGCGAACGGAGTAGGGCTAGATACGCCCGCGAGCTGTCTAGAAATATTGCGATCGCTTCAGCAAGCAGGCTATACCGTCACCGATCTGCCCAAAACGGGAGACGACCTGATGGCCAGGTTGGCAGCAGGTGTTACGAATGACCCAGAAGGATTTGGATTAGTACCGATTGACCAGTCACTCTCATTAGAGAGCTATCAGAGTTTTTTTCAGACCTTATCTTCAGCGGTGCAAGCGGGCATCACTAGCCGATGGGGCGAGCCTCGCATAGAGTGGCAGCGCTTCAATCACGCTCAAGTAGAAGAAATCGACTGTTTGCCGATTTCAGGTATTCAGTTTGGCAATATTTTTGTTGGCATCCAGCCTAGTCGAGGCTATGACATTGATCCAACGCTGAACTATCATGCGCCAGACTTAGCGCCTACTCATGCCTATCTAGGGTTTTATCACTGGCTACGGGCTCACTTTAGTGCGCAGGCGATAGTGCATGTCGGCAAACATGGCAATTTAGAATGGCTACCCGGTAAGGGAATCGCCCTTTCATCCGATTGCTATCCAGAAGCGGCCTTCGGACCCGTACCCCATTTCTATCCCTTCATCGTGAATGACCCTGGAGAAGGCGCCCAGGCAAAACGACGAGCTAGCGCTGTGATTTTAGATCATCTAACGCCGCCAATGACACGCGCTGAGCTATATGGCCCCTTACAGCAATTAGAAAGTTTGGTCGACGAATATTACGAAGCTCAAAACCTAGACCCGACTCGGTTAAAGATCATCGGTCCCAAGATTGTCGATCTGCTGCTCGATACTCAGCTTCAGCAAGATCTGAAGTTGTCTATGATCCAAACATCAGAGCCGCCAATAGATAGTCAACCCTTAGATCAATCACCTGATTTACAGACATGGCTACCCCAAATTGATGGCTATCTTTGTGAACTTAAAGAGGCTCAGATTCGTGATGGGCTACATATCTTGGGCCAATGCCCAACCGGCAATCAGCTTCGAGATTTGATTGTGGCGATCGCCCGCCATCCAAACGCAGAACACTTAGGACTTAGTCGGGCGATCGCCCAAAGCTGGGGCCTTGATCTCGATCCGCTAACTGAGGATCTTGGCACTGCCCACCATTCAACCCTGCCTCAGACTAGAAGCTGCCGTACCATCGGCGATGTGGTTGAACAGATAGAAATCTACGCAGCTGATCTAGTCGGTCAGCTGCTCGACTCTGATCGTAGTTTTTCTGATTTTGCTCCGCCGCTCAAAGCTAGCCTCTGCTGGATTGCAGATACTCTACTCCCCAACCTTCGCCAAACTACCCAAGAACTCACCCATCTGCTTCATGGACTTGAAGGCGGCTATGTTCCCAGTGGACCTGCTGGGGCACCCACGCGCAATCGACCAGAGGTTTTGCCGACCGGTCGTAATTTCTATTCAGTAGATATTCGTGCTATCCCAACCGAGAGCGCTTGGGATGTCGGTCGTAAAGCAGCTGAGATCCTCGTCGAAAACTATACTCAAGAACAGGGCGAATATCCTCGCACACTAGGCCTTTCGATGTGGGGTACCGCCGCGATGAGAACAGGGGGCGACGATATAGCAGAAGCGCTGGCTTTATTAGGTGTTCGGCCTGTATGGGATGGCCCTAGTCGGCGCGTAGTAGACTTTGAAATTCTGCCGTTGGCCTCGCTAGGTCGGCCTAGAGTTGACGTGACGCTACGGATTTCTGGTTTTTTTCGAGATGCGTTTCCCAACTTAATCTCTTTATTTGATCAAGCCGTGATTGCTGTCTCGAAGCTCGATGAATCGGCTGAGCAAAATCCGCTAGCGGCCCAAGCTAAAAAAGAGTATGAGCAGTGGCAAGCCAAGGGACTTGATCACGCTCAAAGTCTAGAGCGATCGCGCTATCGGATCTTTGGCTCAAAACCCGGTGCTTACGGCGCTGGCCTTCAAGGTCTAATTGAAGCGCAAAACTGGGAAAGTGACGCCGATCTAGCCCGCGCTTATATCAATTGGAGTGGCTATGCCTACACAGGCAATGCCGACGGACACAGCGCTCTAGAAGCGTTTAGTCAGCGCCTAGAGAATATGCAAATCGTGCTGCAAAATCAGGACAACCGAGAGCATGATCTGCTCGATTCGGATGACTACTATCAATTCCAAGGCGGGCTGACAGCGGCGGTGAAAGCAAAGCGAGGAGAATCGCCACTCACTTATTTTGGCGATAATGCGGTACCAGAGAACCCGAAGGTGCGCTCACTTCAGTCAGAAATTGCCCGCGTGTATCGCTCTCGGGTGATCAATCCAAAGTGGATTAAAGGTGTCATGCGCCACGGCTACAAAGGTGCGTTTGAGCTAGCGGCTACTGTCGATTATCTATTTGCCTACGACGCCACCACAGGCTGCGTATCCGATCACATGTACAAAGGCGTTGCCGAAGCGTATGTGCTCGATTTGGCAGTGGGTGACTTTGTTAGGAAATCTAATCCTTGGGCGCTGCGAGATATGGCAGAACGATTATTAGAGGCCAGTCAGCGAGGGCTATGGAAAGGAGCCGATGAGAAAATGGTGGACGAGTTGCGAGCGATCGCCCATACAGCTGAGGGCACAATTGAAGCCGGGCTATCTACTACGGCTCAGCGTTCGAATCCCAGCTAAAGTTTAAGTTGGGTAGCCAGCCTCTAGCGAAATAGTATAGATAGGTAAGTCGTTCATCCCAGTACTCTGAGGTAAGCCGAAGCGTATCGACGCTGGGAATCAGATTAAGCAGCATATTTGCTATTTGATCGCTTGGGCCATCAGTATCAACAGATAAGGTGCTAAAGCTAGTAGGTCTAGGAATAGTTCGTAGTCCTATCTGCTCAAAGGTTAGCTCTGCTCGTGACATGATTATCGCTGGTGCGACCAGAACTACCCAAGGAACATCTCTGATTGCATCTGGCTCTAGTCGTTGCTCTCTTCGGGCAATTAATCGCTGACTCTCTAGAAAACCTTCGACAGCTTCAGCGGTGCCCCTGACGTCTAGGCCAGTACTTCTGATTAGAATATCCCGGCTAGCTATGCCATTGTCTGCCAGCATCTCACGAATAATTGCCCTTTGATTGGTGTCTTCTGCAACAGAGCCCGCTGTTACCATCACCATGGGCGCTGCGCCACGTCGCCTGGCTTCAGCATAGAGGTCTGCCGCGTAGGTAATGCGAGGTGCTAGCGCTGTATAGGCAGGTGCATAAGACGCTGCCATATCTGATGTTGGAGATATGGCTCTGTTTATATCATTTCTGTCGCCGAAAACCACAATCGCAACAGCCGTTGCAAGATTCCTGGTACCCAGAATGTCTGCCGCACGAGTTGATTGTTCGGATCGGTTAACCAGTAACCCAGCAGATAGGGGAGTGCTTGAAAAGAGCAAAATAGCAAGTGCAAGCGCGCCTGCTTGAGGTCTCATGCTACCCCCTTTACCCAGAGAAATGCCAATTAGGATAAGTGAGGCTCCTAGAGGGGTCAGTGGGAATGAAAATAGCTCCCAGAGACCTTCAATAGTGCCGTTATCAGAAAGAGTAAAAGAGGTAGCTAGTAGGGTAAAAAGTAGTACTCCGACGAACCAGACTAGATACTTTTGGGAACTAGCTTTCGTGAAAACATACCGAACTACTAGCGCAATTGCAGCGAATACCAGTATTTGAGTAAGCAGTACCAGCAGCATCTGTGTTTCTCTTAAGCGGACTCATAGCCTAGGTTCGACTCATGGACCGATCACGACAGTCGGGTTTAATTTAACCACTTTTGTAGAAAAGGTAAATGTATAGCAAAGCGTGGATGCATACTCTTCGAGAAGGCAAAGCCAACGAGCTTGCTATAGCATTTTGCGTTATGAAGTGCGTTATAGGATGCGTTATAGAACAGGAGTTGTAGCCTTTCGTGATATAGCAAGCAAAGTGGGCAAAGCTATAGAAAAGTTAAACATACTCAGTCAATTTCAGCGTAAAAAGCAGATGCCATAGACGACATCCGCTTTTTACAAGAGTTAGAGTTCAGACTATGAAGCACAGACTATGAAACGCAGAGTAGAAGTGTTAGAGCTACATAGTAAAACAGCATGTGAACAGAACTACACAAGCTGAAGGTTTGGATACTCAGCGATCAGTTCGTCTGCGCTAAGGGTCTCACCTGGAACCTGGGGAGTCCAAAGCACCTCCACCGCCATGAGCTGCTCGCTAGAGATAGAACCAATTCTGTTAATAGCTTGACGAACATCATCTGTAGACGTCGTATTCTTTGGCAAATTAAGTTTGCCCTGACTAGCAACCAGAATGGTAGCAACGATGTATTCACCCGGATCTTCAGCCGTAGCTAACTCACCGCTACTATTAAGGGCAGCTTTTGACTTCGCTTGCGAGATTTGAGCATTGACGTTGGAGAGGCTCTCACGGGTAAATTTACTGCGTTCGGCGATCGCAAGTTGATTGAAGGCTTGCTCTGCCGATAGCAAACGAGTCTGGTCTGAGTCGATGTCAGCGTAGACCCAATATTCTGGGTGACGCAGCAAAGAAAGTGTCGTCTCTTGTAGGATCTTGGTAAGGCCGGCTGAAGTACTGGTATCAGCGGTTTCAGCTAGTCGAGTTAGATCGGTTTGCAGGCTACGCGCTTCGGCTAACAAGCCAACTTGTAGGCGAGCGACTGAAACGGTAGGGTTGCTGCTGTAGGTCTCAGCGCTATCTCCGCCTACGCCTGCTTCGCGAAAGCTACGGATGATAAAGTTGGCGATCGCAATCGTGATAAAAATGCCAAACAGACCCCCCATCCCCCCAAAGCCAACAAACGGCAGCAGGAAGGGAAAACCAAAGCCACCACCCGGGTAATAGCCACCACCGTAACCCCCTCGATAACCACCGCTGTAGCTAGAGGGTCCGCGCGTACGGCTAGGTGTGGAATAAGAGCGGCTGGGCGCACGAAAGCTACCACCGCCAATGCGTCCGCCGGAGCGAGCAGCGAAGGCTCCATCTGCCTGAGAGAAGACGAGAACGGCAACGAGCCCGATAACGAGAAAGGACTTGAAGAAGGTCTTGAGCGAACGCGATAGAAAAACGCGAGCCCAGGATTTGATGTTGTCAATCATGAATCTTAAGGTTTGAGCGGCTGTTGAAACGGCTGTTCTCCCTACTTTAACGCGTTTCTATAGTGACAAAGCGGACTCCATACCTACCAAAAGGAAGGGATTGCCGTACCTAAACATCGCTTGCACCCCCGCCGACGATAGTGACGATTTCTAGCTGATCTCCTGGCTGTAGCGTAGTTTCTGACCACAGCGCCCTAGTCAGAATTTCACCGTTGTATTCGATGGCAATTAGCCGAGGGTTTAAACCAATCTGCACTAGAAAATCTGACAAACTTGTGCTGGCTAGGCAGAACTTTGTTTCTCCATTGACCTGGAGCGCGATATCTTCTGAAGGGCTTGTTTGTGAAATCATAAACTAGTCACGTTCCAATAGGCTGCTGTTGAGTTTGCTCGACCAAAGAACGGGCGACAGCGCTCGGGTCGCTTGCCTCCATCAACGCTCTGACAACGGCTACCCTCGTCGCGCCCGCTGCTAACGTCGGGCCAAGATTATCTGCGTTTAGCCCTCCAATCGTAAACCAGGGCATTGTGGCATACGCCGCTGCATAGCGGACATAGTCGTTACCAGAAGCCGCTTTCCCTGGCTTTGTCGGCGTTTCATGTACGGGGCCAACTCCAATATAGTCAGCACCTTCGTCTAACGCGCGCTGTAGTTCTTGGGGGTTCGTCGTAGAGCGGCCCACAATCTTGCTAGGTCCTAGAACCTTTCGAGCTGCCTCCATCGGTAAATCCTGTTGTCCCAAATGTACCCCGTCTGCATCCGAGGCAGCAGCGATATCAACGCGATCATTCACAACAAATAGAGCGCCATACTGGTGACATAGCTTCTTCATCTGATGAGCCGTTTGGAGGCGAGTATTATCATCCGCTTGCTTCTCGCGATATTGCACGATAGCAATACCTCCTTTTAGGGCCGATTCAACCACGCCTAGTAAGTCTGGAACAGGAGAAGTGACAAGATAGGTTCGCGATCGCGCCAATTGCTGCATTCGTCTTGTTCCTTGATCCGTAGTGTCTGGGAATTTCGCCATTAGCTGACTATCAAGCGTGTAAAGCTGATAGCGCATCTGCTTGCAGGCTGCGGCCATCTCTTGGCTGTAGAGTTTTCCGTATTCTTCAAGTACCCGTAGAGCTTCTTGTGTGCGAGCAAGGTTGACTTGTAGCACGTCGCCTAAGCTATCTCGTAAGGATTCTTGAGTGTGAGTCAGCGCAGTTCCCATATCACCCGGCGTATCTCTAGCAGCGCGAATCTCTGGGGTATGCCATTGGGCAATGGTTTGACGTAAATTCTTTAGTTGAGCAGTAGTCGCCTCATCGTTAAGACCAAACCGACACCATTCTTCGATGATGCGCATCCCTTCCCTGGCACGGTCAAGGTTGGCATCTAGGATGCGTAATAGAGCGTTAGTCTTTGACACTGTTTGTTGTGGCACTGAGCTTTCTTTAAACGTAGGTAGGAGTTTGTAAAATCGAGCGGGAAGATTGCTTCGTATAAGACGGGGTTGATACGTCTGATAGTGATATATCTACTACATCAAGCGACAACACTGTTACTTTGTCGGGCTACTTCGCCGATACTTTGCCGAGTACTTTGCCAGGACTGAACAAAGCAAGGTTGGCGGGATGAAGCATCATAAAAGACAAAAGACAGGAATGCAGAAGTAAATAGAGTTGCGAATAGCTTGACAAAAGTATCTTAGAACTTCATATTTTCAGTTGCAGCCGTCTTGCCAGCTTTTCTTGATTTGATCTCGGAAAACGGCTTGAAGTGATTCCATACTTTCAGTTGATGTTTCCACGCCTAAGTGCATAGAACAGCATACTTCGGCGTTGAGCTATAGGTCACGATAACAGCGGGGTAGCTATGTTGTTAGGCAGGTATTCTTATGCTTCGGTTAGATCTTCTGGCAGATCGCATTCAAACCAACTCAGAAAGTCTTGGTCCATCTATCGATTACGAGCGCTCACATTGGCTTTAAGCCTATTGGCGATAGGCACAAGCACTGAAGGATCAGCTGCCCAAGCTTTGCTCTTAACCCCAGCTTCCTCTGAAGTAATAGCTACTAGAGCTACTAGGACCGAAACTAGCGAGGCTATAAATAAAGTCGCCGCTACGGAGTCTAGAACCGCTGGCAAACGCTGGGATAGACAGCCATCATCAGCACGGCTAGCCGCCCAGGCACAAAGAGTAACAGCAAACCCAACAAATAATAGCTTTCAGACATTGCATGTCGATGGCGAGACTGGTAGCGACCAAGCAGTTGGCACAGAAGCGCAGCCCTTGAAGACAGTAACTAGGGCACTAGAAATTGCTCAGCCTAATACTGTCATTGTGCTGGCCCCTGGACGCTATAGCGAAGCCTCTGGAGAGGTATTTCCCCTTCAGCTAAAGCCAGGCGTGACGATTCAGGGTGCACCCAATTCAGGTGAGCACACCGCCATCATCGAAGGGGGCGGTCAATTTACCAGCCCGATGCGATCGCACCAAAACACGGCTATTATCGCCGCTGATCGAGCTGGCATTGCTCAAGTTGCGATCACTAACCCTAAAGGCTACGGCGTATGGGTTGAATCTACTAATCCAACTATTTTAGAAAGTGTCTTCATTGACAATCAACAAACTGGACTATACATCGCCAGCGGTTCACCTAGAGTGCAAGATAGCTATTTTTCTGGCAATCGAGTAGCAGGTGTGATTGTTCTTGGGTATTCGAGCGCGCTGATTCACCAGAATACTTTTGACGATACGGGAGATGCCATTCGGGTATTAGACGGTGCTACTCCAGATATCGTGGCCAACCAGATTACTAATAATGAAGCTGGGCTGGTTATTGTTGGTAGCGCGCGGCCAACTATGCGAGACAATCAAATCTCAGGCAATCGTCGCGATGATGTTGTTGAAGTTGAGACTAGCATTCGCCAACCAATACCGCTGCCACCTCTCACTTCAGAATCTGAGGCCGAGCAGGCTACTGAACAGCAGGCTACTGAACAGCAAGATGGAGAAAACCGTAGTTCAATTCCGCTACCAGTGATTGAACCAACAGAGTCTTCAGCAATTGCTAGACCAAGAATAACAGTCAATAAACCTGTCACTGATGTCAGTGCATCGGCTAACAATAATCGTTTAGCTGTTCCTGATAATTCTATCCCAATCGGCAGCGGTAATTCTAATGTTATCTTTTCTCCGCCTACTAGTGGTACGGGTGGGCCGCCAGCGCCACCGTCTAGGGCTCAGAGTTTAGGTCTATACTATCGAGTGTTTGTTGAGACAAGCGACCCGTTCGTACAAGATGATATTCGCTCTGTCGTTCCTGATGCCTTTCGCACCCGGTTTGAAGGTCGAGCCATGATGCAAGTAGGAGCTTTCCCAACAGAAGAAGAAGCGGAGGCTAGGCGCAGATTATTAGAAGAGAACAACTATGACGCACTTGTTGAATACATCCGTTAGAAGATAGGGAACTTACATAAACGGACTTACATAAAGGAACAAAATTAACAACAACTTTCAAAAGATGAGTCCTAGATTCAGTGTGCTGGTGTCAGAAACTGATAGAGATGGCCGGGTAGCATGATTGGCTAACAAGAGCCGGCGGTTGTCTAATGATGCAATTACCCGCGAATTGGGTAGTCCTTTCAACCATGTAACTGGTTGCAAGGTGTGATCGAGTAGTAAAATCTTTTCACTTCCTACAATGAGATAGCCCCAGGCTAATGGGTGTATCCTGAGGGGGGTAAAAGGCAGATAAAGTGTTCTAACTTGGAAAGGCTTGAGATTAATCAGCAGCGCTACAGGTGTATCCGTGGAGGTAGTACCAAGTGCTAATAGCTGATAAGGCATAGCTGTCGGCACAATTTGGCTGATAGTCTGGTTGATACGCAGTTCGCCAATAAACTGCCCCCGCCGGGTAAAGCATTCTATATAGGTTCTAGTAGCTTCTTCGGCCGTACGGATTTGTAGAAAGTATCGAGCGTCAATCGCAATGACCTGAATAAGGTTAGACAAGAGGGACGTCATTAGTCGCCCTGTCGGCGTAATAGCACGACTCCATTTATGTCCAGATTGATATAGTTTGCCGATCATGCCCCGCACTTTCCGCTTATTTGTCTTAGGCAGTGCGACAAACCATCTTCCCGTTGGCGAAACTGAAATCCAGCAAGACTGTCTAAATCGAGCGATTGATATTAATTTTTCTTTTCTGGTGAGTATATGAAGAGAATTAGCACTCACAATTCCACATCCCTGGGGGAGTGGGATCAGAGCGTCTACAGGAGCAGTAATTCCATCGACAGTGAGAGGTTTGGGGCGCTGGCAGAAAGTGATCGTGGCAACGTTAGAAGAGCTTGCAACAGTTGCCTTGATCGAACTAAATTCTAATGCCTGAAAGGCGCTGAGCATTTCTATCGCGCTGGAAAATCGATGCTTAGGTTCTTTGTGGAGTGCAGTTAATAGAAGCTGCTGGGCGGACGCTGAGAGCGTTGCCGGGAAAGAAAGAGAGTGGGCATGATGAGCTTGATAAAGCTGTTGAGGTGTTCCAGAAAAAGGTCGATCACCTACTAATAGCTCATAAAGCATGACACCAACAGAATATAGATCTGAGGCGATAGAGGAGTGACCGTCAAATCGCTCTGGCGCTGCGTAGAAAGGAGAGCCGATATCTGTTGTTGATTGATTGGGCTGATCGAGAAAATGAGCACAGCCAAAATCGCTGATTGTAGCGACTAACCTGCTGGGTGAAGCTCTAGTTAGAAGAATATTCTCAGGTTTTAGATCGCTGTGAACGATGCCGTGGTGATGAAGATAGTCAAGCCCTTGGAGGATATCTGCGATGATGGTTTTGATAATGGAGAAGGAAAGATAGCCGGGAGTAAGTAGAGGAGAGAAGGTGGTTGCAAGTTGCGATCGCAAAGTCCCAGACTCGCTATAGTCTAGAATCAGTCGCTGACTCGACGCCGTATGACATTTCACGATGTTGGGATGATCGAGTCGCTTATGGATAGCAGCTTCTTGAGAGAATTTCTCTTTGGCATGACGCACTTGTTTAATCGCAACTAGCCGCCCCGTCCGTCGATAGACCGCGCAGTAAACTTGAGCAAACTGACCTTGCCCAACAATGCCCAGCAACCGATAATCTGAAAGATTTGATGAATACAAAGCTATCTAGATACCAAGCTATTTCTCGTCATTGTGCACCTACCTCGCGCGATTTCTGATACTACCGATTGATTGCGAAAAAGCGCCGTCGTACCTTAATCAAATGCTAATAAAGCGCTACGCTCTGGTCGATTCGTCGACTGTAAGCATCTATACCACCCGAGAGATTCTTGACGTTCGTGAACCCCTGACTGATTAGCCACTGACACATTTGAGCTGAGCGCATACCCAAATGACACATGACAATCGTTTCGGTCTCAGAGTCAAACTGGCTATGAATGGTCTTAGACCAGATCGGAAACTGACTTAAAGGCAAATTTACGAAGTCTGGAATGCTGGCTATTTCTAGCTCGCTAGGTTCGCGCACATCGATGAGTTGAACTGTCTTTGTCTCGTCTGCAAGACGTTGAGCCAGGACTTCTACGTTGGTTTCGGACAGGTTTGAATTAGCGTTTGTCATTGATTATCAGGAATTTTAATTGGAACAGGTTTTTCTCAGATAGGCTTTAACGGACAAATTGTTGCATCTATTGTTTCATCTAAGTACAAAAGACTCACAGGCAACATGGCTACTCATCAGATCCTACGAAAGATTGACACCTAGCTCATGGGCTAAAAACGCCCATTTGTCAGTAGCTTCCTCAATTTGTTTGGTAGTAGGTTTACCAGCGCCGTGGCCAGCTTTCGTTTCGATGCGGATAAGGACAGGATTATCTCCAGCATGGGCGGCTTGGAGAGCAGCGGCGAATTTAAAGCTATGGGCTGGGACAACGCGATCATCGTGGTCAGCAGTTGTGATCATTGTTGACGGGTAGGCGGTACCAGGCTTGAGATTGTGCAGAGGAGAGTAGGCATAGAGTGCTTTGAACTCTGCTTCGTTTTGGGGCGATCCGTAGTCCGATTCCCAGGCCCAGCCGATTGTGAACTGATTGAAGCGCAGCATGTCTAAGACGCCTACAGCAGGTAGGGCGGCGCCAAAAAGATCAGGGCGCTGAGTGATGCAGGCGCCAACTAAAAGGCCCCCATTGCTGCCACCTGCGATCGCTAGCTTCTCTGGTTTCGTATAGTTTTGTTCTATGAGCCACTCACCTGCGCTAATAAAGTCGTCAAAAACGTTTTGTTTGCTGGTTTTGGTGCCCTGCTGATGCCAGGCTTCGCCATACTCACCACCGCCGCGAAGATTAGCAACCGCATAGACACCGCCTAGCTCTAGCCAAACCAAGTTACTGACTGAAAAGCTAGGTGATAGAGAAATATTAAAGCCACCATAGCCATAGAGCAGCGTTGGGGTATCGCCATTGAGATCTAAGTCTTTTTTGGCGGTAATAAACATCGGAATATTGGTACCGTCTTTGCTAGGGTAGAAGACCTGGCGAGTCTCGTAATCCTCGGGATTGAAGGGAATGGTCGGTTCACGAAAAAGCGTACTTTCCCCTGTGGAAAAGTCGTAGTGATAGATCCGGCTAGGAATTGTATAGCTAGTAAAGCTGTAGAACGTTTCTGTATCATTACGTTTGCCATCGAACCCGCCGACCGAACCAATCCCAGGAAGCGATACCTCTCGGACTGGCTCACCTTTTAGATTGAAGATTTTGATTTGGGTGTAAGCATCTTTCAAGTAGTCTGCTACAAACTGATTGTTGAGCACACCTACAGATTCTAGGGTTTCTCTAGATTCAGGAATCAGCGTTTGCCAGCTTGTCTTATCAGGATTAGAAATATCGACCGCAATTACTTTACCCTTCGGAGCCTCTAAATCAGTGCGGAACCAAAAGATACTGCCTTCGTTATCAATTAGGCTATATTGCGCTTCAAAATCTGAAATCAGCTCAACAACTTCAGCGTCTAGATCCTGTAAGTCTTTGTAGAAAACAAGATTCTTTGGATCGGTGCCCAGCCAAACAGAAATGATTAGATAGCGACCATCTTCTGTAACCTGGCTGCTAAATCCCCAATCTGGCTGGTCTTTCCGTTCGTATACAAGCGTATCTTCAGACTGATTGCTACCTAGCCGGTGGTAATAGAGCTTTTGGAAGCGATTGACGTCTTCTAGTTTAGTTTCCTCTTTGGGCTCGTCATAGCGGCTATAGAAAAAGCCTTGGTGATCGTGAGTCCAAGCTGCGCCAGAGAACTTAACCCACTTGATCAGATCCTCGGTGTCTTTACCCGTTGCGATATCACGAACGTGCCATTCCATCCAGTCAGACCCTGCAGTAGAAAGTCCGTAGGCGATATATTGAGCGTTCTCACTGATGGAGATACCAGAGAGGGCAACGGTACCATCCTCAGATAAGGTGTTGGGGTCTAGTAGAATGGTTGGCTCGGCCTCAAGCGTAGGTAAGGTGTAGAGAACAGACTGGTTTTGGAGACCGTTGTTCTTGAAGTAGAAGTAGCGCAGGTGGTTAGCGTTATCGCTATTGCCTTTCTTGAAAGGAATGCCGTAACGTTCGTAGTTCCAAAGCTCCGTCAGGCGATCGCCTAAGTGATCGCGTCCCGGCAATTGATTGAGATAATCAAAAGTGACCTTGTTTTGGGCTTCGATCCATTGGGCAGTCTCTTCGGTATTGGGATCTTCTAGCCAACGGTACGGATCGGCGACGGTAATACCGTGGTAGGTGTCGGTTTGAGAGACTTGGCGAGTGGTGGGGTAGGAGAGCATGGACGTCATCATTACACGGTCCTTATTCCGGCTTTATTCAGGATAGTTGATGGTCTCTAGTATGAGTTCGGCCATTCGGTCGGCAGCTCCGGCGGGTCCACGTAGGTTTCTAAGGGCTTGGCGAACCTGGTTTAGTTTTTCAGGATATCTTAGATAGTCCAAGGCGACGTCGGCAGCTTGTTGAGGCGTGATCGTACCAAAGAGTTCAGGGACAACTTGGGCCTTGGCGGTGATGTTCGGCCAGGAGAAGTATTTATGGGATTTTTGCAGACCTTTTAGCAGCATAGGGCCAATGATCGTGCGGGCGATCGCCCGTAGCCCTGGCAGTTGAGAAACTAGTCTGGGCCAACCTTCGGCTATCTTCATCGCGTCTAGCTTTTGGGTGGGTAGAAGCACGATCATTGGAGTCGCTAGGGCGGCTAGCTGGGCAGTATTCGCACCTACCGTAGTGAAACATAGCTGGCACTGTGAGAACAGATCTAAAGCGGGGAAACGCTGCCATAAATAGATTTTCGGACCGTCTTTGAGCTGCCAATAGGGAAGTCCTTGTTTGGGCTCGTGCAAAGTGATGCTAGGTGCTTTCAATAGCGCCATGGCGTCATTGAGTGCAGGATCTGCGTAGGCCATTAGATCGGCTAGCTTGAGGTTGGGGGCAACGCCGACGACATACTGTAGTGACTGCTCAAAGGGCCTTTGATTATGGAGAATTTGGGCAATGCCCAGCAGCATAGGAACCCCCATCTCCAGCTTGATCGGCTTGGATCCTGGTAGGAACCCAATAATGTCGGCAGCGGGGTCGCAGCCCAAAATGTTGGTAATTTCGGTGCGATCGGCGATCGCCTGTACATCTCCCATCAGATCGCCAACAACGGTAAATTTGTGCTGTCTAGCTCTAGGGACTTTATCTAGGATCTTGGGCTGCATGATGCCGAATCTATTGACCAAGCCAGTCCAGCGCGCATCCCATTCGGCGTAGGTAAGCGTGCGGTAGCCTAGCCGCCTGGCAACCATGACGGTGTATAGCTGATCGCCACCGAGAAAGACGACAATGCCTTTGGCGAACCAGTCCCAGCTATCAGCAGTCTTGCCTGTTAGCAGAAATTTGAAGAAATGAGAGGCGCTTTGAACGCGGTCTACCTCTGGATATTTCGAGAGAATAGTGGGCTCTTTGCCAGAAGCATGGGGGCAAGGAGAAAGGACAACCGAGATGCGGTAGTTGGGCGCTTTTTGACGGAGCGATCGCACCACAGGCTTCACCCAAGTTGCCACCTCGCCAGGTCCATTAGACAAGATCACGACATCAACAGGCTCAGATGGCGGATCAGACATCGAGCTGGTCTGATGAAGATCAGTAGGGCTGAGCATGGGAGAAGCGTTAGAAAAGCAATAAAAACCACTTTGCTACGTTAGCCTATTACAGTTGTGTTTCTTCGATGCGCGCCCAGTAAGTTAGCTTGTGAATCAGCCTGTGAATCGTTTAATCAACCAGCCAGAATTGAATCAGTCTCCAAAGTCGTATGAGAGTGTGGGCAACTTTGCCAAGATTGACCATGCTAGGACCAGCCGTACTGGCTTTCCCGAAGTGATATGGGGCCAGGATAAAACCGCTGAGCAAATTGTTGAGATTATGCAGGTGATGGAGGGTCGGCACCCAGTCGTGATGGCTACGCGAGTAGAGGCTAAGAAATACCAGGCCATTCAAACGCAGCTTTCTCAGGTAACCTACTTTGAAATGGCCAGAATCTGTGCAATTTTACCTTCAGAACCAATTCCTCAAAGACCTGGAAGATTAAGCATATTGACAGCCGGAACGGCTGACTTACCCGTTGCTGAAGAAGCGGCTGTGACTGCTGAGCTGTGCGGCTTTGGGGTGACGCGGCTGTGGGATGTGGGCGTAGCTGGAATTCACCGGCTACTGAGCAATCAGCATGTGATTGACGAATCTGACGTGCTGATTGTGGCAGCCGGAATGGAAGGTGCTTTACCTAGTGTTGTAGCCGGGCTGGCGGATTGCCCAGTAATTGCCGTGCCGACCAGTATTGGCTATGGGGCTAGCTTTCAAGGCTTGGCTCCGCTGTTGACCATGCTAAATTCTTGCGCCACCGGAATTGGTGTGGTCAATATCGACAATGGATTTGGCGCGGCTATCTTAGCAGGTCAGATTCTGCGAACGGCAGCGAAAATATCTAACACTAAGTGAACTGCAACCAAGTAACGTACCAGAAAATTCCCGTCCTAAAACCCATCACTTCGTCTGCTCTAATAGTCTGGGCTCGACGATGCAAAAAATAAGCACGACCTGCACAAAGACCAACTGACGGTCCTCAACAAAACTGAACAATCTTGAACGGGAGTGATGTTTGAATTCTCACTCATGATTGGGTGCGTTTCATAATATCTCTTGGATACTAAAGATAGCCGTGAGCTAGGCAAGGTCTATGGCCAACCGAGTGATGCAATTAGCTAGCTATAGACTCGATCGCGTAGACAGCCTGTAGTTTGTAGGGGCTATTTGGTGCAACCTCAACCACGTCATCGGCGGCATTGGCTGTCTCTACACAAACAAACTTAAGATAGTCCTGGGCTGCTAGATCAGCCATTTTGACTGATATTTCTTCTCCTGGGTTCCAGACAATAGCAGTCTTGTTACCAGTTGTGGAAATGCGAATACGGCGATTTAGGGCGCTATCTTCGACAATCAATTCAGGCTTTACATCGGTGTAGATGCGATCGGTTTCTGAGGAGAAGGCGATGGCACCGGACTGCTTTTTCTCTTTGCCGTCATCTACCTTGTCTAAATAAGTCGTTTCTTCAAGGCCCAGCACCTTGACCTGGTTAATATCGCCCACTGTGAAGTAGCTGTGGAACGCTTGAGTAACCTGGAACGTACTCTCTCCGGTATTGCTAGTGATGAGGGCTACTGTTAGCGTTTGACTGATCAGAATCTCAATCACTAGCTCAAAGCTATGGGGCCAGATTTCCTGGGTTTCTTCATCTGCGCTCACGCCAAGCCGGACTTTAGTTTCCCCTGTCTCGGTGGTTTCAGTACTTAGTAGGGTCCACATCCGGTTACGAACAAATCCGTGACTAGCGCGTCCCTTCCCTTCTGGGTCAGGGCCAAACCAGGGCCAGCAGATGGGAATGCCGCCTTTGGTGGCTTTGCCTGGCTGGTAGTAGGCATTTTCGCTGACAAACATTAGATCGGCGGTAGCTCCAACCGGCTGAAAGGAAAGCACCTGCGCTGCGTAGACAGAAATTTTTGCCTTGGCATGTTCATTGTCGATAGCAATCACCGGAAATCCGCCTTTACCTTCAACAATGCTGAGCTGAGGCGCGATACCAAATTCCTGGTTCAGTTGCTCAATGTTCATAATTCCTGCCTGTAGAGTCCTTACTCTATTAATTTACGCTCGATTGGGCCGAGCTGTCTGTCTTCCAAAATTCTGAGACGAGCTATCTTTCGCTAAAATCTAAGTGTTCTCTAGAGCTGCCTTGTAGCCTATACCCGTGCCCAGAAAAGTCTTAGTTTGCCAGAATACAACTTGCAAACAGCAGGGCTCAGACAAAGTACTGGCTGCTTTTGAACAGTGCTTGCCTGCCGAGGAAGCTGACAATGTTGAAATTGAAGCTTCGGGCTGTTTGGGACAGTGCGGTAATGGACCGATGGTTTTGGTTACTCCTGACAAAACCTGGTATAGCAAGGTCCGCGCTAAAGAGGTGGCGGTGATTGTAAAACAGCATTTGCTAGGGAATCGCCCGGTGAAGTATATGCTGTACCCGCAAGTACATGGATCGCAACAAAACTCTATTTGGATTTGGGCGATCGCGTTTGCTCTGTTGATGGCGTTTTGTATTGGCATTGCGGTGGTGATCGGCAGGCGATATGTTCCGACCTGAACAGACCCCATCGCCTGCAGCTGGAGAACTTCGAGCTAATCAGGTTCGTAAGATCATCCATATAGATATGGATGCTTTCTACGCTTCAATCGAACAGAGAGACAATCCTGAGCTGCGAGGAAAACCGGTGGCGGTCGGCGGCTTGCCTTCTCAGCGAGGAGCAGTCTGTGCGGCTAGCTATGAAGCGAGAAAATATGGAATCCATTCAGCTATGCCTTCTCGTAGTGCGATCACCCGGTGTCAGCATCTAATATTCGTCAAACCTCGATTTGAGCACTACCGAGCGGTTTCAGCAGAGATTCGAGCGATATTTTTTGACTACACAGAGTTGGTTGAGCCGCTGTCGCTTGATGAGGCATATCTAGATGTGAGCGTGGACAAGCAAGGGATTGGCTCGGCAGTGGCGATCGCTAAACAAATTCGCGATCGCATTCGCACAGATCTGCAGCTCACTGCTTCTGCGGGCGTTTCAATCAACAAATTCCTCGCCAAGATTGCTTCTGATCTCAACAAACCTGATGGACTCTCTTTTATTAGTCCAGAAGAAGCGAAGACTTTCATCGAGCAGCTACGAATAGAAGATTTTTATGGTGTAGGGCCAGCGACCGCCACAAAGATGAAATCGCTAGGTATCCATACTGGCGCAGATCTAAAAACTTGGACACAAGCTGAGCTAACTCAAACCTTTGGTAAAGTTGGCAGCTACTACTACCGCGTCGCTAGGGCCGAGGATAACCGACCCGTCAATCCAAACCGCATCCGTAAATCTATTGGAGCCGAACGCAGCTTTTTTAGAGATCTTTCTCAGATAGAAGATATGGAAACGGCGCTGGCTAATATTGCAACAGAAGTATCTCAAAGATTGCAGAAGAACAAACGCCAAGGCCATACCCTAACGCTTAAGATTAAATACGATAACTACGACACGATTACCCGTAGTCGAACGTTGGAAACACCAATTGAAGAAAAACAAATACTTCAAATAGCTACAAGATTGTTGTCTCTGCATGTGGAACGCGATCGCCCCGTCAGACTTCTAGGCATCACGGTATCTAACTTAATAGCGCCCCAGCCCTACCACCAATTGACGCTGAACATCTAAGACCTCTGGCGTGAAATCCTATTTTGACTTTGTACAGACTTCAGCGTCGGTGATAAAGAGTAATCAACTACAATCAATCACAACACATGCGTTTGTCCGCCGCGCAATATCATCTATGAAATTACAGGCAAAGGTTCTATCAGGGTATGCAGCTAGCCTGTCGCTAGTTGTGCTAGTTGGACTGTGGGGCGTTTTTAATCTCTGGCGATTAGGCCAAGCTAGCGGAGATATCTTAGAGGAAAACTATCGCAGCATTCGCGCTGCCGATAGTATGATTGATGCTCTAGAACGGCAAGATAGCGCGACGTTGATCCTACTACTGGGCGATGCAGCAGCAGGGCGATCGCTTTTTCGTGAGTACCAAGTGCAGTTCTTGCAGTGGCTGAGTCGGGCCAAAGACAACGTCACACTGCCGGGTGAAGCAGAAATTCTCACAGAACTAGAATCGACCTACCAGGCATATTTGATCAGCGTCGATCAGCTAATTACGGCAACTGAGGAGCGCACAGAAGAGTACAAACAGGGCGTACAGCCTACCTTCCAATCCGTGCGAGATACAGCCGTTGAACTTAGAGATGTCAATCAGAGTGCAATGACTGAGGCCTCAGAGCGAGCCGCTAATACTTCTCAGCAGGCGATCGCGTCGGTAGCTATTGCTGGCCTTAGCGCCGCTACTGCGGGTTTTATTATCAGCTGGATTCTTTCACGTAATCTAGTTCAACCTATCAAAGCTATTCGAGGGGCTACCGAACAGATCGCGAGTGGGAATTATGATGTTCAGCTGACGATCGCCTCTGAAGATGAACTCGGTCAACTCGCCGACGAAATCAACATTATGAGTCAGCGGCTACAGGCATTCAAAGCGCTAAATTTAGACAAGCTAGTTGCAGAAAAGCAGCGAAGTGAGGCCATTATTTACAGTCTGAGCGATGGCATTGTTGTTGTTGATGATCAGCTTCATATTGTCGCTATTAATCCGGTCGCTGCCACTATATTTGGTACCAAACCGAAGCTTGCTCAAGGTCGCCACTGCTTAGAGATCATCGAAGATCGTACCCTTTATGACCAGCTTCAGTCTGTAGCAGAGTCGCAAACGCCTGCTCTACCTGCAGGTCCTAGCTCCCAAGGTAGTGATGCTCAGTCCTTCGAGTTAACAATTGAACGAGGCAGCATAGAGCACTATCAGTACATCGCTACACCCGTTACCACAGAAGACAACCGTCGACTGGGTGTCGTGCTGCTGTTGCAAAATGTCACCAATCTCAAGCAGCTAGATCAGCTCAAAAGTGAATTTGTCATGACAGCCTCCCACGAACTGCGAACGCCGCTAACCGGAATGGCTATGAGCATTGATCTGCTTACAGAAACTGCGAAAACAAAACTATCTAACAACGAACAAGAACTTTTGCAGACCGCGCAAGAAGACGTAGAGCGTCTGCGAGATTTGGTTAACGACTTGCTAGATCTTTCTAAAATCGAATCAGGCAAGCTAGAGGTGGACAAAACAACTGTAGATCCTAGACAGCTTGTCGAGAAAGCAATTGAGCTATTAAAGATCCAGTCAGAGGATAAACAGATTGAGGTCAGTAGTCAGACGGCTAGCAATCTGCCGAAAGTGGAAGTAGATGTCAACAAGATTACATGGGTGATGACCAACCTGATTGCCAATGCGCTGCGCTATGCCAAAGAAACCATTGAGGTGATCGCTAAACGTCACGGTACTTGGATATCAATTGCCGTTGCTGATGATGGTCCTGGCATTGATCCTGCCTATCAAACCAAGATTTTCGATAAGTTTGTGCAGGTCAAAACTGAAAAAGATGTAGGGGGTAGTGGGTTAGGACTTGCTATTTGTAAGGAGATTATTAAGGCGCATGGCGGTACAATTTGGGTTGATTCAACCCCTGGTCATGGCAGTACGTTTACGTTTACCTTGCCTGTCACTGCCTCCACTCCCGCATGAGGACACAACCAATGCCCAATGCTAGTATCTTAGTTGCCGACGATGAGAAGAGTATCCGCTTGACCGTCGCCCAGGCCCTTTCCTCCCAAGGTTATGAGGTAGCAACTGCTATCGATGGCAGTACCGCACTAGAACAGCTAAAGGAAACGCCTACCGATCTGCTGCTGCTAGATATTCAGATGCCAGGAATGACTGGCATTGAAGTACTCCAAAAAGCGATAACCCAGCAGCCGTCACTGAAGGTTGTGATGGTTTCGGCACATGGTTCGGTTGATAACGCTGTTGAGGCGATGAAGCTGGGCGCGGTGGACTATCTACAAAAGCCATTTACGCCTAGTGAGCTGCGTGAGCTAGTCAATCGTGTCTTAGAGCGTGAAACCAATGATAGCGGTGACTGTGATGCGGAGGTTGCTAATGCTCGCAAGCTCGCAGGTGAAGGGAAGTACGAAGAGGCGATCGCCGCAGCAAAGCAGTGCATCGGGAACCATCCTCAAGACGCGGCTGGATTTAATTTACTAGGCGAATTACTAGAAGCGGGGGGCGATCGCTCAGAAGCACTTAAGAACTATCGGGTGGCGCTAGATCTTGATCCAACTTACAAAGCAGCTAGTAACAATCTTGATAGGGCAGCTACCAATCCCACTTCAAAACCTTCCTTCTAAATACCTCTTAGGTACCTTCAGGAGAATTCGGGGTAGGTAGGTTGAAAGGGTCGCTTTCGCACCTGTTTGTTTAACTGTTTTTTATGAGTGAGAACTCCTGCATATGGTTTCTAACCTGTTTGGTGGTAGTGCCCAAAAGTCTCAGTACATCGTTATTGTCGGCTGTGGGCGATTAGGTTCTTTGCTAGCTGGTCAGCTTAGCTCTCAAGGCCATAGCGTTGTTGTTATAGAACAGTACGAGGCTTGTCTTAGCAATCTCTCTAGTGAATTTAGTGGGTTTAGCGTGGTAGGCGATGCCGCAGAACTAGCAACTCTGCGTCAAGCAAAAGTTGACAAGGCTGACTGTCTACTAGCTGTCACCAGCGAAGACAACATCAATCTGATGGTGGCGCAAATTGCCAGAACTGTTTTTGAAATTCCAACCGTCTTAGCTCGCGTTTTTGATCCGGATCGCGAGGCTATCTATCAAGAGCTAGAGATCGATACGATTAGTCCAACCCAGCTTTCTGCTGACCTATTCTTGCAAAAGCTAGGCGAGCGTTTTGAGAGCCAAAATCAGAGGAGTGCTAAGTAGGCAGCTAAATGAGAATTATTTTAATTGGAACCGATAAGCTTACCTACTTTTTAGGTCGGCGATTTTCTAGCAAAGGATATTTTCTAACGATTATCACTCCAGACGAAGATAACGCCGTTTCTCTTTCTCGCAAGCTCAAAGCAACCGTGCTTACAGGCAACGGCAGCGATCCAGCGATGCTTCAGGAAGCAGGTGCCTACCAAGCAGATGTCTTGTTATCGCTGACACCTAGAGACCAAGACAACCTGATTGCCTGCCAGATCGCCCAAGACCGCTATGGCGTTCCAAAGACAGTTGCGCTAGTCAACGACCCGGAAAATAGAGAGGTTTTTGAAGAGCTAGGGGTGAGTGTTGCATTCTCAGCGACTGAGGTACTTGGTTCGATGATTGAGCAACAGACAGCTAGCGCAGATATTCGCAATCTAGTACCTGTCACCGACAGTGGCGTTACGATTACCGAGGTCGTGCTAGCAGAAAACAGTCCGGCTGTGGGCTCAGCCATTAAAGATCTAAAGCTACAGGGGGCTGTTGTCGCCTGCGTAGTCAGACGAGGACGGGTGCTCCTGGCGCAGCGGCGCAGTCATCTGCATGCGGGCGATCGCGTTCTACTCATCAGCGAAAACGACACCTACGGCCAGGCTCAAAAAACCTTAACTGGGGAGGGGGCCTAGAACATGCGTCATCAAAGTTTCTTAAGACAGCGGTATCAAGCTATCTTGGGCTATACCGGACTGACTTGTGCGATCGCGGGTCTTTGTATTTTGGCACCGCTTTTGGCGCTGTTTGCCTACCCTGAGGAGGCAAATCTAGCTTGGGGGTTTTTGCTACCGGGACTGGCATTAAGCGGACTAGGTGTCATTCTATGGCGATCGCTTGCGCCAAAATCTGGAGCGACGCTTACTTTACAAGAAGGATCAGTGATTGTTGTACTTTCATGGTTCTTGGCGGTGCTATTTGGCACGGTGCCCTTTTTAACCGTGGGCGGGCTGAACTTTACTCAGGCTGCTTTTGAATCGACTAGCGGCTGGACGACCACAGGACTCTCAGTGGTCGATGTCACCGCGACATCTAATCTGATTTTGCTGTATCGCAGCATTATGGAGCTGTTTGGTGGGGCAGGATTGGCGATTATTACCCTCAGTGCGATCGCCGGGCCAGTGGGGGCTAGCCTTAGCAGTGCAGAGGGCCGTAGCGAACAGCTTGCTCCCAACGTTCGGCGCTCGTCCAAACTAGTAGTGATTATCTACAGCAGTCTGTGTGCGATCGGTGTTGTTGCACTTCGCATCGCTGGTGTCGGCTGGTTCGATGCCGTCAATCACTCTTTCGCTGCGCTTTCAACGGGTGGATTTTCTACCCGTCCCGATTCGATTGGCTATTGGGACAGCCCCTTTGTAGAAGCGGTCACCATCGTCCTGATGCTGTTTGGCGGTCTCAACTTTGTCACCATCTATCTGTTACTAACCGGCAGTATTAAATCGGTGGTTCGTAACGGTCAGGTACGCTTGCAGGCACTGATGATTCCTTTAGTCGCTGTCATCATCTTCTTTGGCTCTGCGGTTAGCCTGTATCCTACGCTCGGCAAAGCCGTTCGGGTTTCTATCTTTGAATCGGTGACCGCCTTGACGACTACCGGGTTCTCTACCGTCGGTTACGGAGACTGGAACAGCCTACCCTGGATAGGGATGATTGTTCTCATGCTGATCGGCGGCGGAGCCGGTTCTACCGCAGGTGGCATTAAGCAGCTTAGAATCTACATCCTCTATCGCGCTTTGATCTCAGAATCTCGGCAGATGCTGCTACCCAAAGGGGCTATCAACGAAACTCAAATTTGGCAAGGAGAGCAACGCCGTTTTCTGCAGGCAAAGCAGATTCGCCAGGTCTCGCTGTTTGTCTTCTTGTATATGGCGCTCTTCTTTATTGGTAGCGCTATTATGATGGGCTACGGCTACTCTCTACAGGATAGCCTTTTTGAATATGCCAGCACCATGGGAACGGTTGGGCTATCCGTCGGTCCCACTGCTGCCGACGCGCCGGTTGGTATGCTTTGGGCCCAGATAGTTGGCATGTTTCTAGGCCGCTTGGAGTTCTTTACGGTGTTCGTTGGGGTCGCTTGCATGATTCGAGACTTCAAGCCCATGGTTAGCCGCCAGACTAAGCCCTCTTCATAGCGAATTACCACTGTGTAATTACCACTGTGTAAACTGACATCTCGTGAGTTGATATTTTGCTAGCCAACATTCTTACAATCAACTCCTTTGTAGTTGCTAATTTCCTTTCTAATCCAATCACCGACCCAGTCGCGATCTTTTTGACGATCTTGGCAATTATGCTGGTCGCGCCCCTGTTATTCGAACGATTTCAGCTACCAGGCATTGTTGGGCTAATCCTGGCAGGGGTAGTGGTCGGCCCTGATGGGTTAGGACTGCTAGAGCGCGATGGCACAATTGTGCTGCTAGGTACGGTGGGCCTACTGTTTTTGATGTTTATGGCTGGGCTAGAAACCAGCCTAGATGACTTCAAAGACGACGGTGACAAGGCGACTCTGTTTGGCATTGTCACTTTTGTGATTCCGCTAGTGATCGGAACAGGAGCGATGCTAGCGTTGGGCTACGGCTGGCTAGCGGCGATTCTAGTAGCTTCTTGCTTTTCTTCACATACGCTACTGGCGCTACCGGTATTGAACAAGCTGGGGATTATGCGAGCGTCTGCCGTTTCGGTTACACTGGGCGCGACTTTGATTACGAATGTTCTAGCGCTCCTGACCCTAGCCGTCATTATTAAAGCCTATCAAGGCAGCCTCACCCTTTCCTTTTGGTTGTTTCTGATTCCGGCGCTGACGATATATACCGTGGCCTGTCTATGGGGCGTACCTATCTTGGGTCGCTGGTTCTTCCACAAATTTGGTCACGATGAAAACGCTGAGTTCACCTTTGTTCTAGCAACGCTGTTTGTTGCCTCATACGTTGCGAGCGTCATTGAAATCGAGCCGATTATCGGTGCGTTTCTAGCCGGCATTGCCCTGACGCCACTAATTCCGCAAGTCAGTCCGCTGATGAACCGAATTCAGTTCATTGGCAACGCGCTGTTTGTGCCCTTCTTCCTAATTTCGGTCGGTATGCTGATCGATCCGGTAGCGCTAATTCGTCAGCCTCGGGTGCTCTTGATTGCTGGGGTGATGATCGTCGCGGAGATAGTAGGAAAGTATGCGGCAGCTTGGATAGCAGGCAAGCTATTTGGGTTCCGCTCGCCAGATGTGATGGTCATGTTTGGGCTATCTATTGCTCAGGCGGCATCAACGCTGGCTGCTATTACAGTAGCGTTCAACATTGAGCTAGTCGATCAGCTCACTGTCAACGGCGTGGTGGCTATGATTTTGGCCACCTCGATCGTGTCGCCTTGGATCGTGCAGCGCTGGGGACGCAAAGTTTCTGTAGTAGCACCCAAATCTGAAGGCGCACCTCAAGCGCTGATGCGGCGCGTTTTGGTAACAGTTGCCAATCCTGATACTGAAGATACTTTGCTAAATCTGGCCATTATTCTAGCAAGGGCGGGGGAGGGTACGCTGTTGCCTTTGAATGTGATTTGCGATCGCAAGCGGGCCGTATCAGCAGCCGACAAGCGAAAGCAAATAAAGCTACTAGAGATAGCTGAAGACGTTGCCCATGCGACGGTGACTAAAGTAGAGCCAATTGGCCGAGTCGACGATGCCATTGATAAAGGAATCTTGCGTACGGCTGTAGAGCAAGACGCAAGCCTGATTGTCTGCGGTTGGAAAGGCTATTCCAGCTACAAGGACAACTTTTTTGGGGACGTATTAGATAACGTTGCTTCTCGGGCGCAAGTGCCTGTGCTGGTCACCCGGTTTGTCTATCCTATTTCGAATACGGGGCGCATCCTCCTAGCGGTCAACAGGCAGCAGGCGCTTTCTGAGAATTTTGCACCAACCCTAGAGATTGTTCAAACCATTGCAAATGAGCTAAAGTCTACGCCGCAGGTACTGATTGTCTCGGGTCGCAGGCAGCCTCGCCTAAGTAGTACAGAACTGTGTGATATTAGCCCCGAAATTCCGGTAGAACAAACCAAAGGCTCTTTGTTTAGAAGGATCTCAAAGCGACTACAGCCCAACGATTTGTTAGTTCTAGAGGTGAATACGAGCAAGAAGCAAATAGCGGGCAGGCCTGCGATTGGTCAAATTCCTGAAGAGGTTGTGCGATCACATCCCAACGTCTCTATCATTGTCGCTCACTATCCCTTAGCTTCCAAGTCCAAGCGATGATTCACCTCTAGATGACTGCTAGATAGCCGTCCCTACTATCGATCGATTCCACAACCATCTAATGCTTAGCCACTTCAGCTAAACCGTAGCTATCATCTTCTTGAAGCCTGTTTGAAAACCATCAGCTTTTCAGTAGATGTCAATGAGTCCTTTGAAATGATGGGCTTGGCTTTGTTTCACTTTTTGAAACTGTCTTAGCGCTTCATTGACCGTCTCTTATTTTAGTAGTCAGAGATACCATCGATGAAAATAGCGCTATGAACAAGCCCGTATCCAATAAGCTGATCGTCCTGCCTCTTCTTTTAGGGAGTCTACTCGGGCTTGCTAGTTCAGCCAGTGTAGTCTTGGCCCAATCTTGGGGAATTACGCCTGCACCGGCGAATGGTGAAGCCGATAGCGAAGCCTCTTCGACCGTAGAGGCCGACTCTTCTCCTATAGCGGCAGATGCCAGCTACGAACGATACGGTGAAGTCATCGACCTCACCAAGTCCATGATCTACGATTCACAGGCTCAGCAGCTTGCGGATGAAAAAGGGCTGCAGATCATGGATATTACCTGGGAAGACACTGGCCGCTACGACAACTCATCTGTCGGCCCCAACATCAGCGATATGACCATTCAAGTCGAGCACCGCGACCCTCGATCTGATCAGTCTCAGCTTCACCTCATGCCTGTTATTCGCTATCCCAACTTTGCTGATCGCACTGCCGATATTCCTTTACAAAACCTCTCTGTGCTTACTGGTAATGAGAAAGGCCAAGACGTAGAACCTACTCTCCTTGCCGATGTTCTAGAAAATCTGCGCACATACCTGAGCAATCCAGAGTCTTGGGCAGGACGAAAAAATTCCCTACTTGCCGAGCAAGACTCTCACGTTCTAGTGAGTGCTCAAGCAGCCTTTTTGCCAATTCCTTCAGAAGGCGAAGCAACCTTCAATCCTGTTCTATTCAACTATCAGTCTTACCCTGGCGATCCGGCTGTTCTAACCATTCTAGCGACCCGTGAAGGCACTAGTGTGACTGTCATCGACAATCAAAGAGATGGGTTTGACGCTGGGCGCACCTGGGGTCAAAGATTGTTCTTTAATCAAAATGGCGATCGCGCTTCGCTTACTGGCAAACGTATGAGTGACTATCGCACAGAGTCAGCTGAAACGCTCGAACTGTCGCCTCTCAATTCTGAAGAAGCTGGACTGAATATGGTCATGTTGATCCAAGTTCCCCTTAAACAAAAAGAACCTTTTGGTAACTTCTTGGGCGCTCAAAACGACGTGATGATGGAATCTGCCGCGCCCTTATCATCTACGCTTCAAAGCTCTAGCCGAAGCAATGTAGAAGCTGCCGTCATCAGTCATGGCGAGGTCGAAGGGCCGTTCACCGAGATCGACAACCTTGCTATAGAGCGTGATCCTAACTTTCCCATTCGCGCCACCATCCAGTTTTACAAAGCCACTGATAATGGGGTTGTTTCTGAAGCCGATCTAGCTGAGATCGACGAACAAATTCAGCGAATCTATGCTGATGCTGACTACGTAGGCAGCTTAGTCACTGACAGCCGTACAGGTCGCCCGACCGAATACGAAGGGAATCACGAACAACCCGAAGATTGGTGGGAAGAATTTTGGCAGCACAGTGAGAACCGTCAGGGAATGAGTCGAGAGGCGGCGCTAGAACTACTTAGAAGACTTCGAGGAAGGTAAGTAATAGGCCAGGCGAACAGGCACTACAGCTCTAGTCACTTGCTAATTCCTTTGCTAGGTACATTGCTAAGATGTTACATCTTTTAGACGTGGACAGCTAAGTAACACGATATCTATCCCAAAAGTAATAAGAGGGGCGAGCCACGTCGTTCTATAGTCTGTGACAGCTAAATACAAAAGACATAAGTACAAAAGACAGTTGAATATAAACATGAAAGCCTTCTTGGTTGAGCACACTCTTCGCTATCTGCCGCTGACAATGGTGACTCTACTAAGTGCTGCTATGTCAGCGCACTCTGCTGAAGTAGTGGCCGGCCCAACCGGAACCCAGTTTACGCTCAATCAACTACCTAGCGGCAACTATCGATTCTGTAGCAAAAAGCCAGATGAAGTAGGCCAAGCGATGGGTGCTTGCTTCCGGTTTAGAAAGGAGGCAGAAAACATTGTTGGCACCTACTACTACCCCAATACAGGATCGAGTATTTGTTTAAGAGGACAGATCAATAACAACACTTTTAGCGGTCAGGCAATTGAGCGGTTTTCAACAGGAGAATCACCTCCAGCAGACTTCTCTCGTCCGCAGCTATCTAACTGGGATGTAGATTTCTTGAAAGTAGGCAATGGTTTGTACGTAGATCGACTTGACCGGCGCGATGCCATCTTGTATCGCAGCGCCTTACTTAATCTGAACAACTTCTATCAATACAATGCAGGTAGCGTCTCACCGCCTACAACCTGTCCAACTCGGCCAAGCAGTATTGTCAGCGTCGCACCAGACTTTGACAATTTAAGAGAAGTTGGTACTTCTGAGTATTATGGCCAGCCTATCTATCTTGATTTTAGTAGTATCGAGCCTATCGCCTCTAGCACCTATCGCTACACCACGCTTATCGGTAGACCTAATCGTCTCAGTGAGACCGAATATCAGGTGGACTGTCAAAGCTTAGAGAGCGTTCAAGTGCTGCGATCGCGCTACTACGATCAAGACGGCGATCTTCAGGAGTTAGAACTAGTTGATAAAGCCGTTCCCGTCGATCAGACTAGCCCTTTTGCCTCGCAGCGCTACAATGCCATCCAGCACGTTTGCCAAGAACACGCCCAGCTTGATATCGAACTTTCTAGAGACACCGATAGCTATGAACGCTATCGCAATCAACGCTTTGGCTACAGCCTACTCTATCCTAGCGATGTTCTGATCCCACAAGGTGAGTTAGCTGATGGGTCAGGCCAGACATTCTTGAGTGCTGCAGGTGATGTTTTGGTGCGTGTCTATGGTGAAAGTAGCCAATCAGAGACGCTTGCCCAGCGATACGAACAGGCGCAGGTAGCTCAGCGGGTGACCTACCGAGCGATCAGCGATAACTTCTTTGTTGTTTCTGGTGTAGATAATGACAAAGTAGTCTATCGAAAAACGCTATTAGAAGACAACATCTTTAAAGTGTTAGAGATTGAGTTCGATCAAGCGCTGCAGCGAGAGTTTGAACCAGTGGCTCAGGCGATTGCAGATTCCTTTGCCCCGACCGTTCCTGATTCAGGCCTTCGCCAGCTCCCCGAAGCCGTCCAAACTGCAGTTCTAGAGCTTGCCGCTGCTAATACAGAAGCGGAATCCGCTGTGTTTGAAATTGTTTCTGTCGAGGAAGAAACTTGGTCTAACGGCTGTCTTGATTTGCCGCAGCCGGATGAAGTGTGTACGCTGGCACTTGTCCCTGGCTGGCGAGTAAAGGTCGCAGCCAATTTACCAGGTGGACTTATTCAATTCACCTATCGAACTGATCAGACAGGCGATCGCATTCGTTTTGAGAATTAGACCTTCGCTGGCTTTTTCTCCAGTTGCAAGTTAGATCAGTCGCAAGCTAAACTCGCAACTTCTCCTATACTCACAAGCTAGAGTGAAGATCGACTCTCTTTGTTGAATACTTTGTCGAAAAAATCTGTGTACCAAGCAGCCCAAGCAATCAGTACAAACTGAAACGGCAGCCGAAAGCCATGTAGCCACCAGCTATCTGGAATATTCTCAATCTTGATATGGTTGAAAGCCATATTCAGGTTGGCCGGATATACCGCTATAAAGAGAGCAACTAGACCCAGACCGGAGAGCGATCGCGTCGCTGGAACAATCAGGCCTATGCCAAAAATAATCTCAAAAACGCCGCTGATATATACCAACGCTGCTGGATACGGCATGAATCCTGGAACAATCTTGATAAAAGGATCTGGCGTAGCAAAGTGCAAAACCCCTGCTACCAGCATACAGACCGCCAATATGCCACGCAGCGTATCTTTGTTCTTTTGAAGGATTTCCTTGATGGCCTCGATCATTACTTTCTCTTTTATCCAACATTCAGATTCTTTTATCCAGCATTCAGGCTTGAGTTTTGATTCAGCGCAGCAGGCTAAGACGACCAAACCAGGACCTGTGCCTCATACTCTGGCAAATCCATCATGAGTCGACCGCCCTCAACCGTCACATCAAAGTTCTTTGTCCACTCGTGCCAGATTCCATCTTCAGGCAAGTTCTCCACTTGATAGCCTGCTAGAAAGTTGTCAGAACAGTTCACAATGACCGCGACTCTTGCTCCCATCTCATGCCAGCGCATGTATCCTATGACCTGCGTATCAGCATTTTCGTGGAAGATAGAGACATTGTCGGAACGTATCGCCGCATTCTCCTTTCTCAGTGCAATCAGTCCTTTGTAATACTTGAGCAGTCCAACATTGGGTTCACTATCTAGCAAGGACCAATCCAACGGCGCTGGGTCGAGCGTCTTGTGCTTATAGGCGCCAAACTCCTCACCCATCCAGATCATCGGCACGCCCATCGCTGTCATCACTAGGGCAGCGCCAAGTTTGGCCCGCTTGAACGCTCCTTGTTCGAAAATCTCCATATCCGCTAGATTTGCCATCAAACGGTTTTGGTCGTGGCTAGTGAGATAGTTGATCACATTTTGGGCACTAAGAAAGCCCATTCTCTTTGGATCAATCAGCTCTTTCACTTTCTCAATCGCGGTGCCCTCTCCCTTCAAAATATCTAGGAAGTTGTAGTGAAAGCTAACTCTCCAGCTACTATCTACAGGACCTTCTAGTCCACAGATGTCAGGTTTTTCTGGAATATGTTCAGCGCACGTAAATAGTGGCTTTGGCTTTGCTGCTAACCCTGCCTCATCCACAATCTGGCCGAGTACTTCTGGATTGTCTAACTGCTTGACCGCATCAAATCGTAGACCGTCAAACTGATATTCCGTGATCCAAAAGTTGACCATGTCCCGCATGAAATCCCGAGCGGGGAACCGTTCGTAATTCTCGTCATAGTGGTCATAGTCAAACTCTGGACCCCAGCTCTGATCAGGATCTTTAGGATCTTTTCGATACCAATAGTTGTAGTCGATTTGGGTGAGCGGAGCCTCGGCTTCGGAATGGTTGAGAACGACATCGAGGATTAGCATAATACCGCGCGCATGACACTCATCGACTAGTCGCTTTAGATCGGCAGGCTTACCATAGCTTGAGCGCAGGGCAAAGTAGTGGCGCAGGTTGTAGCCCCAGCCAATTTCCATTGGACAAGACTGCACAGGCATCAGCTCTAGAGCATTCACGCCGAGATCCTGGAGATAGTCGAGCCTATCGAGAATAGTGTGAAATGATCCTTCACCTTCCGTCTCAGTAAAATCTTGAACCAACATTTCGTAGATCACCAGTTCATCTGGCTGAGGCAGTTCTACATCGTGATGCTGCCAGACATAGTCATCAATGATAATCTCGCCATCTTTGATACGAATGACGCCCTGCTGATTAGATTCATCTACTTCAGTCGCGTAAGGATCAATCACGTACGTCCATTCGTCTGTATCTAGAAAAGGGCTCTGCGATTTTACACGAAACTTATAAGCATACTGACCATCTGCTAGCTCAACCTTCGTTCGAAAGTAGCCATCCTCTCCCTTTTCCATCTCAGCGACTGAGTCCTCTAAGAAATCACCAACAAGAGATGCCTTTGGGTTGTAAGGAGCCCAGAGCTTAAATTCGATGGGGTGCGTCATGGGAGTTGCTAGTTCATAGGATGAGCGATCGCCAGCAAAACGCCTACAAACAGAGCGACTCATCAAAGCGATCTGCACCAAAAACTAGCAGGTTTCTATATGGCCGCACCTCTATCTATAGATGGCTATTAATCCATAGAAATCTTCTTCGACTCCTGAAGCAAAACTTTAAGTAAAACTTTGTCCTAAACTCTATCTATCTTGTGTCTTGTAGATAGTTCTACGCTTTAGCTAACATTGGCGCCGCCTTGAGCAACGTCTTTGTGTAGGGGTGAGCCGGCGCGCTAAATATCTGTTCTGTCGAACCAATCTCTACGATCTTACCGCTGCTCATCACAGCAATGCGATCGCACAAATATTTTGCGACCCACAGATCGTGGGTGATAAATAAATAAGTCAGTGCTAACTCGTCTTTAAGCGCTAGCATCAGCTCTAGCACTTGGGCCTGCACGCTCGCATCAAGCATACTGACAGGCTCATCGCAGACCACTAGCTTAGGCCGTGTGATTAAGGCGCGGGCGATCGCTACCCTTTGCTGCTGTCCGCCCGAGATATCTCCTGGATAGCGGTCATAGTAGTCTTCTACAGGCGTCAATCCGACCCGCTTCATCATTTCATGCACCTTCTGCTTAGCATCTGCTGCACTCGAAAGGCCGTGAATTAGCAGCGGGTCCGCAATCCCTCGGCCGATCGTCATCATCGGGTTGAGACAGGCATGTGGATCTTGAAAGATCATCTGGATGTCGCGTCGCTTTGCCTGTAGATCCGAACGCGACAGTTTGGCAAAATCCTTTCCCTGAAATATGATTTTGCCAGCAGTAGGCTCTACAATCCTCAGCAGCGTTCTTGATAAGGTGCTTTTGCCACAGCCTGACTCTCCAACTAATCCTAGAATTTCTCCAGGATAGAGATCTAATGAAATGCAATCTACTGCTCTAATCGGCTCCGGTGGCTCTTGACGTAGAATTCTACCTAGCAGTCCTTGCTCTAGAGTGTAGTGCTTCGTGAGCTTTCTCAAACTCAAAATCGGCTTGACCTTGGTGGTGGCCGCTGCCGAATTCTGCGCGCCTGCGGACTGTAGCTGATGTGCCGCTGCCAGCAACATTTGGGTGTACGGCGCCTGCGGATTGTAAAAGACGTCTGCTTTCGGTCCGCTTTCTACCAGTTTGCCTTCATACATCACCGCAATGCGATCGCAATACTCTCCTACGAGCGCTAGGTCGTGTGAAATCAAAATCAGTCCCATATTCCGCTTTGAACAGAGCGCCGTCAGCATATCGAGAATCTGAGCTGAGACAGTCACATCCAAGCTTGTGGTCGGCTCATCGGCTACGATCAGCTTAGGATTAAGGATGAGTGCCAGTGCGATCGCTACTCGCTGTCGCATTCCCCCGCTAAACTCGTGTGGATACTGGCTCCATCGTTCTGCAGGAATATTCACCGACGCTAGCGTTGCTACTGCAATATCTTTTGCTTGCTTTCTATCTAATTGAGGTTGATGAGCTAGTAGGGTTTCGAGGCAATGCTCTCCAATGGTCATCAGCGGGTCTAGTCGCGTCATCGGGTCTTGAAAGACTAAAGACACTGCCTCTCCGCGAAATTTGCGCAGGTCCGCAGCTGAAAAGTCAATCACCGAACGCCCCTCGAATAGGGCCTTTCCTTCTACCCGTGAGCCATTTGGCAGTAGCCGCATAGCCGCCCGCCCCAGCGTACTTTTCCCACAGCCCGATTCACCGACAAGTCCTAGCTTCTCTCCTGGCTGTAGTGAAAGTGAAACGCCATCCACCGCCCAGGATAAAGGTCCAGGGTAAGAAACTTTGAAGTCCTTTACTTCTAATAAAGGAGGCTCAATCTGCACAGCGCTATCTAAAGAAGGGGAAGGATTAATCATAAGATTAGACAGTGAGTGACTTAGCCGGTGAATAACATAGCCAGTAAGCAACCTGGCAAGTTGAGGGCACGCTCGATAGTATCTGGCAAAGCTCGATAGTATCTGGCAACCCTCACTATAGACAATCACCTACGCTCTCAGCGCACCTGTCATTGCGTCACATGATTGCGCAATATACGTCAATAAGCGCGGCGCGGCGCAATACTTAGACTTCATCCGCCATGGCGATCGCAAACTGCTGAAGCTGATTGAGATGAGCCTTTAACTGCTCTCGTATTTGAGTGATAGTTGCTGGCGTTCTAGCTGCTCTCAACTTCATCCCTTCGACTTTCATCAATCGTAGCCGTCGGTATGCTTCTGTTAAATAAGTTCTCAGCTTTTTCTCGACTGCCGAAGAAAGATCGGCTACCTCAACAGCTTTAATAATGGCCTGAAGCTGAGGCTGCATCAAATCAGTTTGCTGCGAAATCATCGTCGCACTCTCAGCTTCGTTAGCAATTAGCTGCTGAAGTTGACCAACTGATTGCACCCATTCGTCTAGCTGATCCCCGAGATCCCCCATAGAAAACCTGTATAGAGCAAACGACTAAAACTGTATTTTCACCGATGTTCTTAAGACTAAAGGGGACAGTTTTGTTTATGATTGATTATCTCTGTACTCGTACTCAGGCCTATATAAGACCTGCGCATACATTCTGTATTAAAGAATAAAATTTAAGATAATTATCCACTTCTCTATCACGCTCTCACTTTATTCTGCTCACCCTCTGCTCATCCTTGGAGGCGTATCTCCTATGGACTCGTGAAAGGCTCACGAAGTACCTTCAGAATATCCAATCACATACGGTCTTAGCTTTAGGGCTTAGCACGGTCTACAGCAAACCTCTAACAGACCTTTAACTAGAAGATATTCGCCGTAGATACCTCTACTAGTAGCCTTCATTAAAGAACGCACGCCAGATAGGAAACAAAAACCAAGAGTTAGCAGTTTTATTCTTTAAACACAGTTCAGTTACTAGCTACCACATTGTGGTTTTTATTTCTCCGTAGTGAATCCTGCTTCAATTAAGTTAACCCTCTTCCCATAGTCAATACTTTACTTAGCCCTCCTGTAAACCTCTACCTGAGACGAGCGTGTGACACTATGAGCGTAACCTCAACCACCGACTTACCTAAAGACTGTTCATTACCAGCCTGGTTGTCCTCTTGTCTGTTAGAGGACAGTGCTGGCGAAGTAGCTTCGGCTGAGAGGCAGGCGATCGCACCTGAAAGGGTCTCAGGGCAGCCAGCAGAACTTTCTCCTACACCAGCTAGTGGCAATCGGCTTGTTTGCCAGGCGTTCGAATATGCCTATCAGCTTCACAAAGGGCAGATGCGCGCATCCGGTGAACCATACATTGCTCATCCTGTAGCTGTGGCGGGCTTGCTCCGCAGTTTAGGCGGAGATAGCGCCATGATTGCCGCAGGGTTTTTACATGATGTGGTTGAAGATACCGAGGTCACTGCCGACGAGATTGGAGCCATTTTCGGCGCTGAGGTTCGCCATTTGGTTGAAGGTGTGACCAAACTCTCCAAATTCGAGTTTGATAGCAAGACCGAGCAGCAGGCCGAAAATTTTCGTCGCATGTTCCTAGCGATGGCCAAAGATATCCGCGTCATTGTGGTTAAGCTGGCCGATCGTTTGCATAATATGCGCACGCTTCAACATCTGCGCCCAGACAAACAGGTCAGAATTGCGCGCGAGACTCTAGAAATATTTGCCCCGTTAGCCAACCGCTTAGGAATTGGTCGATTCAAATGGGAGCTCGAAGATCTCTGTTTCAAGTACTTAGAGCCTGAGGCTTACAAAGAGCTAACTCAGCTAATCGTCGACAAGCGCACTGATAGAGAAGCGCGTTTGCAGCAAGTTAGTCATGTCTTGAAAGAAGGTATCAGCAAGCTTGGAATCAAATGCAAAGATGTGAGCAGTCGGCCCAAACATCTCTACAGCATTTACAAAAAAATGCAGCGCCAGCAGAAAGAGTTTCAAGAGATCTACGACATCGCCGCCATCCGCCTGCTTGTCAACACCAAAGACGAATGCTATCGCGCCTTGGCGGTGGCTCACGATCTCTATCGCCCAATTCCTGGCAGATTCAAAGACTACATTGGCCTGCCCAAGCCGAACCGCTACCAGTCGCTGCACACGGTCGTAATGGGTCCTCACGGTCGCCCGATCGAAGTGCAAATTCGCACCGTGGAGATGCATCATATCGCTGAGTACGGCATCGCAGCTCACTGGAAATACAAAGAATCTGGTAACAGCCACACGACTATCACTCAAGACGACGAAAAATTCACTTGGCTGCGTCAGCTACTCGACTGGCAAAACGAACTCAAAGATGCGCAGGAATATCTTTCAGACGTCAAAAACAATCTGTTTGACGAAGAAGTCTACGCTTTCACGCCCAATGGTGATGTGGTGCCGCTTAGCCGAGGGGCTACGCCTGTGGATTTTGCCTATCGAATTCATACCGAAGTGGGTAATCACTGTGCAGGGGCTAAGGTCAGCGGCCGCATCGTGCCTCTCAACACTGAACTGCAAAATGGCGATATTGTCGAAATCATTACGCAGAAGAATAGCCACCCTAGCTTAGACTGGCTGAATTTTGTCGTCAGTACGGGGGCAAAGAACCGAATCCGCCAGTGGTACAAGAAATTCCACAAAGATGAGAATCGCGATCGCGGACATGCAATGCTCGAAAAAGTCATGGGCAAAAGTGGCCTTGACGCCATGCTCAAAACTGAGCCAGCCCGGGCTGTCGCTGAACGCTGCAACTATTCTTCGGTCAATGACTTGCTCGCAGGTCTAGGCCACGGCGAGATCACTCTCAACGCAGTTGTCAATCGACTTCAAGAAGCCATTAAAGAAGCACAGCCAGCCACAGTCGAAGAGCCTGCTTCTTTAGAAGACGAAATCCCAGCCGTCAAACCACCTGCCAACCGTCGTACGGCCTTAGATCATGCGCCTATTGCTGGCTTAGAAGGCCTGCTACACTACATTGCAGGTTGCTGTCATCCAATCCCTGGTGAGTCCATCCTCGGAGTAGTCTCAACCGGCGGTAGAGGCATCGCTGTCCATAGACAAGACTGCCCCAACGTCAAAAGTATTCCAGGCGAGCGATTGATTCCCTTACGTTGGAACAATGCCGAGAGCACTGCCGGCCAGCCAGACACCTACCCTGTTCAGCTTCGCATCGAAGTCATTGACCGGGTTGGCGTTCTCAAAGATATCCTCACCCGCTTGTCCGATCTGAAGATCAATGTCCATAAAGCCGGTGTCAAAACCCATCCTGACCAAATTGCCGAGATCGATCTGGGTATCGACATTCGCGATCATGCTCACCTCAATCAGACCTTCGCGCACATTCGAAAACTCTCTGATGTGCTAAACCTAAAACGTGTCACCGCTGTCGATTGATTTAATTGCCTATTTAACCCCCTACTGAGCCGCTCTACACTTTAAAACTTCAAGTATCTTTTGGATTCCAATCCTTTACTGACTCTCCCCTACGAGTCCGCCTTTGCTGATCTTGGCGTAGATTACTACGACGAAGTGACGCCTGCGAGCTTTCCCAAACATATTTTGCGCTTCCGTAACGATGCACTATTGCCTAAAATAGGCCTTTCTGCTGAAGCGGTGAGCGATCGCAACTTCATCGAAGCATTTGGCCAGTTCCAAAGTAAGCAAGCCGATCACTACAGTCCCTTTCTAGCGCTTCGCTATCACGGCTACCAGTTCCACAGCTATAATCCTTTCCTAGGTGATGGGCGCGGCTTTCTTCACGGTCAGGTTCGCGGCGACGACGGCAAGCTCTATGACTTTGGTACTAAAGGATCTGGCCCTACGCCCTACTCTCGCGGCGGCGATGGCAAACTTACGCTTAAAGGCGGTGTGCGCGAGGTTCTAGCCTCTGAGGCGCTAAATTCACTAGGCGTTAATACCTCTCGTACCCTCAGCCTGATTGAAACTGGCGAAGCGCTTCACCGGGGCGACGAACCCTCGCCTACGCGCTCGTCGGTGATGGTGCGCTTTAGCCTCTCGCATATTCGCTTTGGCACCTTCGAGCGATTGCACTACATCAAACGTCCAGATCTAGCCAAAAGTTTATTAGATCACGTCATCGAAATTTACTATCCCCATCTACTCAGCATCGAAACCGAACAAGAACGCTATGGCCAGTGGTTCATCGAACTATCCAAGCGATTGGCCACGCTCGTTGCCCAGTGGATGACGGCTGGGTTCTGCCATGCCGTTCTCAATACAGATAATATGTCAATTACGGGTGAAAGCTTCGACTACGGACCTTTCGCCTTTATAGAAGAATACGATCCTAGGTTTACCGCTGCTTACTTCGACTATTCGGGCCTCTACTGCTATGGTAATCAGCCCAGCGCCTGCTATTGGAATCTAGAAAAGCTGGCGGTCGCTTTAGACGGTGTCGTCGAGGCAGCTGTTCTAGAACCCGGGCTAGCACAGTATCAACCCAAATATGCCGAAGTTTATTGCGATCGCTTCCTCAAACAGCTAGGTTTTACCACCGACGCTGCTCGTCAGCTCGGCTCAGGCGAAGTCCGCGAGCTAATCAGTCAAACGCTTACACTCCTTGAAAGAACTCACGTCGGCTACCACGACTTCTTTTCTACCTTGACCCAACAATTCACCTTTGATTGGCAAACCGACTCGACTCATATCCTACAAACTACCCTAGAGCGATCCGACCCCCAAGCCGCCGAACAGCTTAGTCAGTGGCGAAGTCTCTATCAGCACGCCCTGATCAGGCTACCTAAAGACACAATGACTAGCGTGCAACAATGCCTAAAAGCAGCAAATCCTGAGATAGTTTTACATCGCCCAAAGATAGAAGCTGTGTGGGAACTTATCACTGAAGAAGATAACTGGCAGCCTTTCTACACTCTACTCGAAGCCATCCGAAATCCAATGACAGCGTGATCTACAGCAATTTGCGCTTACCAAAATCTCTATCAAAATCTCTACTGTGCGATTGCCTTTCCTCTTCCTGGCTGCTTTTTCGCTTTGCTTCTGGCGAGTCTTTCTTGTTCAATGGCTGTAATCGTGCGGCTTTGCTGAATCTGTTCTATAAAGAACTCTTCTAATGTGGGTTTGGCGACTGCTAACTGAGTAATCTGAGCATTCATCTGCCGCGCTGTAGACATAAACTCAAACGGATCACCGTGCATCGTGCCATACCAACAGCCATTTTGAAAAGAGATATTCTTTAGCCAGCGCCTAAGGACATCCAAGCTACCGCCACGGCCTTGAACTTTGTAATAGTCTGGGTTGCCCAGTAGCTCTTTAATGGCCCCAATACAAACAATTTCTCCTTGATCGAGAATGGCGATGCGATCGCAAATCCTCTCCACATCCGACAGCACATGAGAATTAAAGAACAGCGTTTTTCCTTGCTGTTTTAACGAGAGAATAATCTCCCGCACCTGATAGCGTCCAGTCGGGTCTAGTCCTGACATGGGCTCATCCAAAAAGATAATCTCAGGGTCATTCATTAGCGCTTGAGCCATACCCACTCGCTGCAACATCCCTTTGGAATAGCGCCGCATTTGTTTCTTTTTGGCTGAGTGGATATCTAGCTGTACCAAGTCCAATAGCTGTACAATCCGTCGCTTTTGAACGTTGCCCTTGATGCCAAACAGGCCTGCTGTATAGCTCAAGAACTCCCAGCCGGTTAGATAGTCATAAAAATACGGATTTTCTGGGAGGTAGCCAATTTTGGCCTTGGTCTGACGATGGCCAGCAGGCTGTCCCATTAAAGTCGCCCCCCCGGCGCTCGGTCTGATAATGCCCAACAACAGTTTCAGCAGCGTGGTCTTACCCGCACCGTTAGGACCAAGCAGGCCAAACGTTTCGCCCCTGTATATATCTAATGAGCAGTGCTTCAAAGAAGGCGGTGCTGCCTTCAACCAAAAGCCCGTTCGGTAGACTTTTCTTAGCAGCTCGGTCTGAATGATAATTGGCGGGTGGGCCGGCTCAAAAGCGCCTCTAGTAGCAGGTAAAATCGAAGATGGGGGAATAGAGGTCACGCTCATAATAGACATTCCTACAATAAAGGCTCTATCAAAAGAACCTCTAGTAAACTAAACGCTAGAACACACACTAATCCAAGCTGAGAGAAACATATGGACCGCTCAAAGACTGTTGCTATCGTCACTGGCGTTGTGTCCATTTTGTTGGCGATCGCCTATCTAGTGCTTGTACAGATGCTCGATTTTCGCGGTGAAATGCTTCCAGCGCCAGTGAGTTTTCTAGGATTTTGGCTGTCTTAAATTGTTAATCCCTTCTCCGAATTTTCCGATGGGTCAGCTCAACCAGGCGCGAGTGCGAATGCCTGCGAATGCCTCTAGCGGTCATCGCCGGAGATAACCTCGGCGATCTCTTCTGCCGAATCAGCCGCGTCCTTATCAGTATTGTTGAATAGTCCTAGCCAATAGCCCAACAAAGCTCCGAAGACAAATCCCCCTGCATGTGCCCAGTACGCTACGCCACCGCCCATCCCAACATCCGCTGACGCACCTAAGCTAGCAAAGCCATAGAGCGCCTGCTCGACAAACCAAAAACCGAGGAAAAGTAAGGCGGGTACCCGAAAAGCAGTAAAGAAAATAGGAACAAATGTCAGGACTCGAACCTCTGGAAAGCGAAAGATATAGGCGCCCATCACGCCTGCGATCGCGCCGCTTGCCCCCAACGAAGGCACCGTCGATTCAGGCGCAACATACCACTGACACAAAGACGCCAGTACGCCACACACCAGGTAGAAGCACAGAAACTTTAGATGGCCTAGCTGATCTTCAACGTTATTCCCAAAGATCCATAGGTAGAGCATATTGCCTCCTACGTGGAAAAACCCAGCATGCAAGAACTCCGCGCTTAGTAGCGTTCCCCACTCGCTCACATGGGGATAGCCAAGTCCCGTGTTAAAACTTGTGCTCAAATCTCGCGGCACCACCGCAAATGTATTGAACAAAGCCTCTAGATTAGGTCCGCTGAGCGAGGCTTCGTATAAAAACACCAGCAGGTTGAGGGCAATCAGTCCGTACGTAACGTAGGGCGTCGTGGTGATTGGATTATCGTCACGGATAGGAACCACAATAAATATCTCCAGCGAATGGGCGGCTAATATATGGACGGCCTTGCAGACAGCCTAACGGAACCAAGGATAGACCAGTGAGCAAGTCCGCAAAGGAGGGCTCTTTTCATGTAAATTTACTAGATTCCATTCCATTGACTCTCTCTCTTTTGAGAGGCAGACCAACTACGCTCACTTCATAGCAACCCGGATGGCAAACCGAAAAGGCAATCAAAACAAAGCGACCGATCGAAAAGTTTATTCAGAGTTTGGTGCACCCGAAGCCATCGCTCGCCCTGAACTAGATCTACCGCCCGATCAGCAGAACATTCGTGTCCAGGTCTCTCGTAAAGGCCGTAAAGGTAAAAGTGTCACTATTGCCAGCGGCTTTGTTCACGATGCTAAGACACTTGGCACTCTGGCCAAAAGCCTAAAGGCTAGCTGTGGCTCAGGCGGTACAGTCAAAGCAGACACGATCGAAATTCAAGGAGAACATGCACCCAAACTACTCTCCTTACTAACAGAAAAAGGCTATAAAGCCAAGATTAGCGGAGGTAGCTAGAACATGAGCCGCGATAGGGATTACAGAACGCGATCGCATGATAGACCCAAGCAACTTTCCCGGTTTAGACAGCTCAGCTTGGCTTTCATTATCAGCCTTTTGTGCTCGGCGCTGCTAGGTATCACCGGGCAAGCTAGACTCAACCAGGCGTACGCTTCTGCTCCGATTAACGTGGCTGATTATTGGTCAGGCCACTGGGCCGTGCCCTGTATGACTTCGCTGACACTTCAAGGTATCTTTGAGCCCAGTGTGCTAGAAAATCGCTATCCTCTCGATGCGATTACCCAAATAGAATTTGCCACCGCGGTTCTGAAGGCGTTTCCCGGTGTCTTCGCAGCTAATAACGAGTATTTAGGACTTACCTTTGAAGCGGATTCCGAAGCGGAAGCCTTACTGATCTCAGCCCTGGGCGCAGACGCTCGTTCGCAACGGTTTGTCGCCCGTGACGAAGCATTAGCCATTTTGACCTCAGGCTCGGCAACGCCCCATCAATCTAGAGCGAACCAGCTTCTAGCAGCAACGTTTCTAGATGCTAAATCGATTCAAGGGAGTGCTAGAGAAGGTACGGCTGCTGCGTTAGCTGCTGGCTATCTCGTCAAAAAGGAACTATCAGGCTTTCAGAGTAGAGGGGACGCTAACAATGATCGAACGCTACTGTTTCCCCGCCTTCGCACAACCGTTGCTGACAGTGCAGCAATCATCTGTAGAGCCAGTCTAAGCCCTAATACCGTGGCGACAGTCCCCAGCGATCGCATTGTTTTCCCACCTAGTCTGCCAACTGTCGCCACGCCCACGACGGAGCTACGGGGTGTCTGGATGACCAATATTGACAGCGACGTTTTATTCTCTCGATCGGCTCTCGAACAGGCACTAGAGACATTGTCGAAGCTTAATTTCAACGTTGTCTATCCCACTGTCTGGAATTGGGGAACGACGCTCTATCCTAGCGCTGTGGCAGAAAGGACAATTGGCTACAAGCAAGGGCTGTACCCCGATCTAGATAGAACTGGACGGAAAGTCGAACTAGAAGCAGCTCAGGGCGATCGCGACATGCTTCAAGAAATCATTGAACTTGCTCACAGCCGCAATCTCAAAGTAATGCCGTGGTTTGAGTTCGGCTTCATGGCCCCGGCTGACTCTGAGCTAGCCCGCCGCCATCCTGACTGGCTCACTCAAAAAGCAGACGGTACGCTCACTACGCTTGAAGGAGAGCACGAGCGCGTTTGGCTCAATCCATTCCACCTAGAAGTTCAGACCTTTTTATTGCAGCTAATCTCCGAACTGTCAGCAAATTACGACATCGACGGCTTTCAGGTGGACGACCATATGGGCTTGCCCTTCGCCTACGGCTACGATCCCTACACGATTAACCTCTACCAGCAAGAACACGATGGCAAAAGTCCGCCTGCTGATCCCAAAGATCCCGAATGGACTCGCTGGCGAGCTGATAAGATCACTGACTTTATGGATCAAGTCTTCACCACTGTTAAAGCGCAGCGCCCGCAAGCGATAATGTCCGTATCGCCAAACCCGCATATCTTTGCCTACGAATACTACCTGCAAGACTGGGATACGTGGGTAAAGCGAGGGTACGTTGAAGAGCTAATTATTCAGCTTTATCGAACGGATCTCGGACGGTTTGTTTGGGAGATGGGACAGGAGGCGGCTGAGTATGCTCGAGAGCATATTCCGACAGCCGTGGGGGTGCTGAGCGGGCTCAAGGGGCGTTCGGTGCCGATGCCTTTGATCGAGGAACAGGTGGAAGCAGTGCGCGATCGCGGTTTTGCAGGTGTCTCCTTCTTTTTCTATGAAACACTGTGGAACCTCAGCAACGAAGGCACGCCCTCACAGCGTCAGCAAGCCCTGACAGAACTCTTTCCAAATCAGGCCATCCATCCGGTTGCTAGGTAGAAATACTCATCTAAAATCAATCAAAGGAGAGAAGATCCCGTGTTCTCACGAAAATTTCCCCTCTCCTTAATGGAAAAAGTCAACAGCGTTGTTTAAAGTCTTATAGCTGTACGCTGCAACAAGGGATAACCAAGGAAAATTTTATGGCACAGAGTTTTGGTGTGATTGGCCTAGCGGTCATGGGTGAGAATATTGCCCTCAACGTAGAACGCAACGGTTTTCCAATTGCGGTTTATAACCGTTCTCGGTCGAAAACTGACGCCTTTATGGAGAACCGAGCAGGAGGAAAAAACGTTGTCCCTACCTTCTCTCTAGAAGAATTCGTCGGCGCTTTAGAGCGTCCTCGTCGCATTCTGCTGATGGTTCAAGCGGGTAAGCCAGTCGATATGGTCATTGAGAGCCTCAAGCCCCTACTCGATCCAGAGGATATGATCATCGACGGTGGCAACTCCCTCTACGAAGATACCGAACGCCGCGTCAAAGACCTTGAATCGGCTGGGTTTAACTTTATTGGCATGGGCGTTAGCGGCGGTGAAGAAGGCGCACTTAATGGTCCTAGCCTAATGCCTGGAGGTAGTAAAGCTGCCTATGATTCGATTGAGCCGATCGTTACCAAGATTGCAGCTCAAGTAGACGATGGCCCTTGCGTTACCTACATTGGCCAAGGTGGCTCTGGTCACTTCGTCAAGATGGTACACAACGGCATTGAATACGGCGACATGCAGCTGATTGCAGAAGCCTACGACCTGCTAAAAAATACGCTAGGTCTGGGTCACAAAGAGCTTCATGAGATTTTTGCTGAGTGGAATAAAACAGAAGAGCTAGATTCTTTTCTCATTGAAATTACCGCCGATATCTTCACCAAAATGGATGAAGAAACGGGTAAGCCCCTTGTCGAGCTCATTATGGACAAAGCAGGGCAAAAAGGAACTGGTCGCTGGACTGTCATGAGCGCTTTAGAGATCGGCGTCAGCATTCCTACAATTACCGCCGCTGTGAATGCTCGAATCATGTCCGCTATCAAAGAAGAGCGAATGATCGCAGCAGAACAGCTAACGGGTCCAACCGCTAGCTTTGAGGGTGATAAAAAAGCTTTTGTCAACAAGATTCGTGATGCGCTGTACTGCTCCAAAATCTGCTCTTATGCTCAAGGAATGGATCTGCTCAGCAAAGCCTCAGCGCTCAACGACTACAACTTGGACTTAGGTGAAACTGCCCGTATCTGGAAAGGAGGCTGTATCATCCGCGCTGCCTTCTTGAACAAGATCAAAGCTGCTTATGACCAAGATGCTAAGCTTCCTAACCTATTGCTCGCTCCAGAATTCAAACAGACCATTTTAGATCGGCAAGACGCGTGGCGAGAAGTCGTCGCTACCGCGGCCAAAGTTGGTATTCCTGTACCCGCTTTTAGCGCGTCGCTAGACTATTTCGATAGCTATCGTCGTGGCCGTCTGCCTCAAAACCTAACCCAGGCACAGCGCGACTACTTTGGCGCACATACCTATCAGCGCACAGATAAAGAGGGTATCTTCCACACTGAGTGGCCTGAATCAGCTACATAGGGCTAAAGCTCTCTTTCCTGACTGCTCCGTAGCGGTAGAGATGGCGGTAGAGACATAGCAAGCGACCTGATGCATTAGGTTACTTGCTATGTCTTGCTACATATAGATTGACAGCTTCTATACAACGATAGTGACTAGTTCTATGAGATCTTTTGGGCTTGAGAAGGATAAATCAATTAGCTCATCACTAGCTCACCGGAAGCGCGGATTCTAGTCGCTTAAGAGAGATCAGAGCGGCTTCTGAAACTTGAGAATGGTCGTCTTTGACAAGATAACGAAGAGCAGAAATACTCTTTGGCGTAGGAAGATTACCAAGCGCTTCGGCGAGGCGTTGACGCACTAACCAGTCTTCGGCCTGAGCGAAGTTGAGAATGTTATCAACGGCCTCGGTATCGCGGATTTCGCCTAGAGCGGCGATCGCAGCTTGCTGAATCACAACTTCTGGACTGTCCAAAGCAGCGACTAACACATCGTGCGCTTTAGGGTTTTTCAGATTGCCCAAAGAAACGGCTGCGCTGAAACGAACTAGCCAATCTACATCTTCATAAAAAGCACGAACGAGGGGATCAAATGCTCGTGGATCTTCTAGATAGCCCAAGGCGCCTGCCGCATCTGCTCGAATTCCATAGTCGGGATCGCCTTCAAGAATATCAACTAGCAAGGCGTAGCACTCCTTGGTCGGCTTTAGTCCAAGAGCAAAAATTGCCATAGAGCGAACCTGATCATTTTGATCGTCTAGCACCTTTTTGATCAAAGGAACTGCTTGCTCGGCTGGGACATTGCGAAGCGCTGCCAATGCCAGCTTACGTTCAACTAAACTATCTGCTTCTAGCCGCGCAGAGAGAGTATCAAGTTCAAGCTGCGAGATCATAGGTAACTCAAACTGAGACATAGGTCGAGGCAAAAGAGGGGACTTCCTTCATTATAAGTTCGCCAGCAGAAGCTGAGCGGATGACCTTACTGTTACAGGTGATCCCCTTTCAGAAATGAGGTAGCAAACGTTCTAAAGTCGCAGTGTCTTGAAGAGAGTTAGTTTTAGTCTCTTGGTCATTAGAGCGTTCACCACTGATCCCCACATGACAGTGGATATAGCAATCGCTAGACACATTTAGCGATCACTAATCACTTGCTCGAACGCTTCACTTGCACCTATCGCAGCCCCAACCTGGTGACCAGTGTGATTAGAGATAGAAGTACCCAGAAAAAAGTACCGAGAATAGAAGTACTAAGAACAAAATTTGTGTGAATCTTTTGTTCAACCCTCTCAAGATGAAGATACACTAGCGTTTCAAGAGGGAACGCCTCACTGAAAGATATTTAGCTTTGTGGTAGAAACGCCGCCGCCTTAAAACTGGCGTTTTATCAGAAGAACAAGTTACCGGAACACTTTCGAATTTCGTTTCTCGAATTCCACTGCTTGCATTATATTTCTAAAATCTATGAGCCAGCCTCAACCAATTTCTGCTGGAGAGAGGATCTCTTCGTTTGATCCCCAAAATCTCTACAGGTCTTCTCAAAATTCACCTGAGATCGCGGATGGGGTATACGTCTGCATTCACGGACATTTCTATCAGCCGCCCCGTGAAGATCCTTCCCGTGGCGTAGTGAGTAAGCAGCCCAGTGCAGCTCCTTTTCACGACTGGAATGAGCGAATTCTGTACGAGTCTTATCGACCGAATGCCTTTGCGCGGATCTTGAATGGCGCAGGTGAGGTGGTGCGCATTGTTAACAACTATGAGTACATTAGCTTCAACATTGGCCCGACTCTGATGAGCTGGCTAGAGCGTCATGATTTAGAGACATATCGACGAATCTTAGCTGCAGACAAGATCAGCTGTGATCGCAATCAAGGCCATGGTAATGCGATCGCTCAGGCCTACAATCACATCATTTTGCCGCTGGCGAACTACCGTGACAAGGTCACACAGATTCGCTGGGGTATTGCCGACTTTCAGCATCGGTTTAGGCGCGATCCCGAAGGAATGTGGCTGGCTGAAACTGCTGTCGATAACGATACGCTAGCGGTCTTAGTCAATGAAGGAATTCGGTTTATTATTCTAGCCCCGTCGCAAGCCTCCCGCTGTCGGCGTTTCGGCTTACCCCATGGCTATGACGAGTGGCAAAGCGTAGAAGCAGGAGATATTGATCCCACTCAGCCCTATCGCTGTTTCATTCCTACCCAGCCGAATGGACGAAACTACATCGATATTTTCTTCTACGACGGGCCTATCTCCGGGGATATGGGTTTTGACGATACGCTTCAATCTTCTCAACAGTTTGCGGACCGACTAGAACAGGCAGTTAGATCCTTTGAGTCAGAAAATGAATCGCTAGACTGGATCGCATCGGAAAGATTCCGGCGGCGATCGCAATTAATTTCAGTCGCTACTGACGGTGAAACCTTTGGTCATCACCGGGGCGGCGCTGAAAAAACGCTAGCTCACACCGTTATCAACGAACTACCTGCCAGAGACAGGCAGATTATTAGCTATGCTCACTACCTAAGTTTGTGCCCGCCTACTTGGGAGGTGCAGCTAAAGCCGGTTACAGCCTGGAGCTGCTCTCACGGGGTTGATCGCTGGCAGCATGAGTGTGGCTGTGGTGGCGGTGGGCATTGGCAGCAGCAGTGGCGGGCACCTTTGCGACAGGCACTAGACTGGCTACGCGATCATCTCATTGTCATCTATGAAAAGCTGGGAACAGCTCTGTTAAGCAACCCTTGGGCCGCTCGTAACGATTACATCAACGTATTGAACCGTTCGTCCGAGCAGGCGCTAGAACAATTTTTTGTGTCGCATCAAACTCATCCACTTACTCGTGGTGAACGGACAGAGGCGCTACGTTTATTAGAAATGCAGCGACACGCCATGCTGATGTACACCAGTTGCGGCTGGTTCTTTGATGAAATTTCGCGACCAGAAGGTACGCAGATTCTACGCTACGCAGCTAGGGCTATCGAGCTAGCAGAGGCAGTTTCTGGCAAACTGCTTGAAGGTGAATTTGTAGAGCAGTTGGCACAAGCACCGAGTAACGTCGATTACTTTAAAACAGGTGCTGGCGTCTACCAAAAGCAAGTCAAACCTAGCCAGACTAGCCTAGAGCGAATAGTGGCACACTACGCTATCAGTTCTCTATTCAATTCGTTCAGGCCGGAGGAACAGCTTTACTGCTACACCTTGCGAAGGCAAGATTACTATCAGCAGCCTTTAGGAGCGCTAACGCTAGCCGTTGGCCGAGTTGAGGTGACCACAGCTATGACTCAAGAGACTCAGATACTCTCATTTGCGGTGCTGCACTTGGGCGGCTGGGATTTCCAATGCGGTATTCAAGCCTTTCCAAATAGAGGCCATTACACACAGGCTAAAAAAGTAGTCACTGAAGCATTTAGTACGGCTAGTATCGCTCAAAGTATTTTGGCGATCGACAAGCAGTTTAGTCAGACCTACACACTCAAAGATCTTTCGCAAGAAGAGCGACAGCAGATTATGCAGCAGCTCAACCAAGAGACCTTGCAGCGGCTCGATAAACTATACGAGCAGGTTTATCGAGAGAACTATAGCGTATTAATGGCGTTTCACCGTGATTGCATTGCTGTTCCTCAGTCGCTGCAAGTCGCTGCCGATATCACCCTTAGCCAAAGAGCTTTGGCAGTCATTCGCACCTTAGAACAAGACATCACTGAACCTAATGGCGACCTGCTCAAAATTACGGTAGGTCGAGTTGCCGAGCTAGAAGGCATTGCTATAGAAGCCCATCACTTTTGTACCCGTTTGAAGATACCAGATGCTAAACCCGTGCTTGAACGCCTAATCTACCAAGGTCTATCGCAGACGCTACAAGTAGCTAACCTAGAGCAATACATAGAGCTAGAAGCAGCAATCGAAGGAATAGAGCGATTAATTAAGCTAGGCCAAAAGCTCGATCTAGGATTAGCACTCTACCGGGTTCAAGAGCTTTACTACGACTATCTCAATCAATATGAGAGTGACGTGATCGCCACTAATCAACCAGCCTCCACCCATCAAACTTCCAGTCACCGGACCTTATTAGTCAGACTAGGTTGGGCCCTAGCACTAGATACAAACGCTGTGCTCGCATCAGATTAGCGCTGAGACAGTTTAAGTCAATTTCAGCGCTTAGGATGCTTTGCTTAAACTAGTGCAGCGCCAGACTTGAAAAGATAGCGTGTGGTAGTGTGCCGCACTATCATGCTTAGCCCTAGTCTGCCTAACACTAGAGGAAGAACCCTCTGCGTCGATAGATTACCCGTGCGTTATAGCCCTGGGCTGCAGCGGTATCGACTCTGGCTTCAGCCGGAGAGCGAGATTCAAAGCTACCAATATTGATAAACCGTCCGCCCCGCTCTCGATCGACGTATGCTTCTGGGAAAAGTTCGCGAATGCTATCTAACGCTGACTCATCGGCAATCACTGCTGATATGTATGGTCGGATAGGTTTACTAGAAACTGAAAAACCCATACTTGAAAGTGTTCTGCGATCGGCAGTGCCAGTTACAGGTAATCGCTGCAGCCTCTGATAAGTACGAACACCTTGCTGGGTTTCAAATCCATAAGTACCATCGACAAACACCGGGATACCGAAGTTGTTTAAACGCTCCTGAAGGGCAATCACACTAGAACCCGTACTACCCGGTGCTAGCGTGTCACTTGTCATAGAACCGTCGTAATTAAAGTCTTCTGAACCAAACTCCTCTGAACCAAACTCCTCTGAACCAAACTCCTCTGAACTAAAGTCTTCTGAACCGAAGTCCTCTGAACCAAACTCCTCTGAACTAAAGTCTTCTGAACCGAAGTCCTCTGAACCAAACTCCTCTGAACTAAAGTCCGCAGGGGGTAATGAGACCTCATCGGCTGGTAAGAACTCAAAATCCATATCGCGTAGAGTTTCTTCATCGGCAATGCCAGTTGCCGGAAGGTCGCGAATTCTCTGGTAGGTTACAACGCCATCTACTGTCTCCTGGCCATAGATTCCATCTGCTTGATAAGGGAAAAGACCATTTTGACTGAGATATAGCTGCAGAGCGCGAACATCTTCTCCTATATCACCACGGCGCAATGCCCTGCGAGTTAGTCCGACTGCCAGCAGATGCGGGTCATCGAATGTGGTAATAGCAGAGTGTCTAACGATCCGATATGCGGGCTCAGTCATTGCCAAAACGGGTAACTGAACGAAAGTCATTGTCAGGACTCCCCAGCCTATAGCGCGGATAGTGAGCTGCTTCATGGTCAACAAAAAAGACTCCACAATGTATTAAGGGTGGTTTTGATGAGATATTATGACCCATTCATGCATAAAGCAACGCATACAGGCAGTGATCCGGTAGTAATCTGGTAAGGATATGGCGTAGTGCCTAACTTCTTCGGCTGCACTTACGCAGCCCACTAGAGCCTGCAACCCACTGAGTATAGTTGCTATTGTGTAGATTGACTTAGAGCCCTATGCCCAAGTCAAAATAGGGCATAGATTCTGACATAGAAACAAAGTCAGCCTCGCTTAGAGTCATATTCATCTATCCGTTTAAGTTCGCAGCTGCTATAGGAGAGACCATGCTTCGGCCTCAAATTCGACGTGCTTCAAAGAAGTTCTTTGTTGGCAATAGCACCTACCCAGAAATTGAACGTATCGGCGATCCGCACTCTTATTGGGGAGACATCTATCACCTATTATTGACAATGCCCTGGCCAACATTTATTGGCCTTACTAGCATTTTATATCTGTTAGTTAATGCGCTGTTTGCCCTCGCCTATAGCCTAGGTAATGGGGTAGCTAAAGTCAGTAATTCTGAACCAGAGCAGCTATTTGATCTGTTCTTTTTTAGTGTGCAGACAATGGCTTCGATCGGCTATGGGGCTATGTACCCTAATAGCCTATATGCTCATTGGCTTGTGGTGATTGAGTCACTGGTTGGTTTATTTTTTATTGCGATGACAACGGGATTGGTCTACGCTCGCTTTTCTTTGCCGACGGCGCGAATTCTATTTAGCTCTGTAGCAGTCATTGCTCCATTCAACGGTGTACCAACGCTGATGTTTCGGACAGCGAACAAACGAAAGAACTATATTTTAGAGGCCCAACTGTGGGTAACGCTAGTACGCGATGAGTATAGCGATGAGGGTGATTTTATGCGACGCTTTCACGATGTCCCCCTAGTGCGATCGCATACTCCAATTTTCAGTCTTTCTTGGACCGCCATGCATCAAATTTTGCCCGGTGGCCTGCTCGATGGCGATACCGTAGAAAGCTTGGAGCGTGATCGCGCCGAAATTATTGTTACGCTCACAGGACTAGACGAAACGTTAGCTCAGACAATCCATGCTCGTCACACTTTTCAAGCTCAAGATATCTACTGGAACCACCGCTTTGCCGATATCCTCCTGACCAATGCTCAAGGTCGCCGCCAGATCGACTTCAATCGATTTCATCAGATTCAACCTATTAGCGGACCGCGTCAGCTACCTAGTGGTCGTACCCTTAGCAATGGCAAAGTTACCGCTCAAATAGACGAGGTTCGTTAGTCGGGTAAATTAGTCAGGTAAACTTGAAGAAACGAATGCTGATAGAAAGAAGTCGTAGCTTCTAGCTGCGATCGCTTCTAAGCGTAGGTATTCAACCGTAGCATTAAGAGGATTAACGCTAGCAGTGGCCAAAAATCAACATCTTATCCTAACTGGGAATCCTACCAACTATCGACTTCCTCGCCTAGTTCCTCACTTAGGCATACAGTTTGGCAAGCTAATACTGCCAACTTTGAGACTAGTCCTCATAGTTACTCTGCTAAGCTGCATGCTTTTCAATAGCTCTGCCTATGCCGACAACTTTGATCGGATGAATCTTCGCCAGCAGGATTTTTCTGGTCAAGACCTTACTGACAATGACTATACCAGGGCCGATCTAACCGAGGCGGATCTTAGCCATACTAATCTAGAGCGGGTGCGACTATTTACCACTCGGCTCAACCGAGCAAACCTAGAAGGGGCTAATTTAACTGGCGCTACTTTGGACGGTGCGAGTCTAGTGGGAGCAAACCTCAAGGATGCTGTTTTAGAAGGTGCCTACGCCATCAATATTGACTTTCGCGGAATCGATATAGAAGGGGCGGACTTTACTGATGTTCTACTAGATCCTAAAGACAACGACAAACTGTGTGAGATTGCGACTGGAACTAACCCTACTACGGGTAGAAAGACGAAAGAGACACTATACTGCCCTTGATTCCCTTCTCCACCGTCCCCAGGGGCCGTTGGAATTAGCACATAAGGTAGTCACTACAAGTAACCATGCTCTGCTAGGAATGTCAAAGATGGGTCTATATCAACCTCATCTTTGACATTTGTTCTCTCCCTGCCAAGGATCTCCATAGTAGTCTCAGCCGCGGCATTAGCATCAGTATTGAGGCCATATCGAGTAAACTTCTCTACATACTTACCTAGTACATCGCCTTCTAAATTCACAAGATCGCCCGGCTGAAGGCAGTGCAAATTTGTTTCGGCATAGGTGAGCGGAATAACGGCTGATTGAAACCAATCGCCTGTATTGCTGCAATCTGCCACAGTAAGACTGATCCCATTGACGGCAATGCTGCCTTTATGAACAATATAGCGAGCCACTTTCGGACTAATTCCTCGAAAGCAAATTTCCCAGGCATCGCCAGTTTGTTCAGCGCTTTCTAGCTGACCAGTTCCATCTACGTGACCTGTAACAAAATGACCACCAATTTTGCTGCCCACTCGCAGCGAAGTTTCCAAGTTTACTTTGCCATTTTCCGACACTTTACCCAAGGTAGATTTGGCTAGGGTTTCTGGAGAAGCGGCGGCGATAAACCCTCTAGTCAGGATTTGCTCGACGGTAAGGCAAACGCCGTCAACAGCGATGCTATCACCTAGTTCTATCCCTGCTAGTACAGGATCTTGGATCGTAGGACAGGTGATTTTTAGCTGGTACTGGCTGAGGTGTTGTAGTTGACCAACGCTTTGGACTAAACCTGTAAACATAACTCTTGTGAAGATAATTCTACGGCTAACACTTGAAACTAGAGGAAGTTCGATTTACTCTAACGCAATCGCCTCACTCGCCGTGGCACAGCGATATCACAGCCTCAAGTTCCTAATAGCTTCGATAAAGTTTTTTTATCTTTAGCTGAGTTTTTACAGAAATCGCTTTAGCCTAGAGGGACATAACAAAGTTGCTTTTTAGTTTAGAAGATGTTTTACCTGGCAAGCCTAAGGAACTAAGCGATGATTGAGATGATGGTTGCGGGGATTGCCATTGACGGAGGCACTCGAAATCCAGTAATTTTGCTACGTGATGCGTCTCAAAGACGGCAGCTACCGATTTTTATATCCGCTGAGCAATCTCGAACAATTCGCTCAGTTTTAGAGGGCGAAAAAACTGCTCGACCCATGACTCATGATTTAATTGTGAATCTGATGAATGCATGGGAGGTAGATTTGCAGCGAGTGGTCATTCATTCGCTGAGGGATAGCACGTTCTATGCGGTGATGACGGTCGGACGGGGAAAGAAGAAAAAGGAAATTGATGCACGTCCTAGTGATGCGATCGCAGTTGCCCTTAGGGTAAATGCACCGATTTGGGTCATGGAAGAGGTCATTCTAGATGCGGCGATGCCTGTTGACCAGGCTGCTGATGCTGCTGAGTCGAAGGCATTTAGAGCGTTTGTCTCAGATATTAGTCCAGCAGACTTTGCTGAGCGCGGCCGTTCTGTCTAGCGCTTCGGAGCTTATGCTTCAAAGTTTGGTGCGAGCATATGGCTCAGATTTCGGATGAGCGCAGTTTAGATTCAATAAAACTAGATCAATAGAGTCTGGTCAAGGTAATGCGCGATCGCCTCTTTGGCAAGACCCAACGTCGGCTATCGATATTCTCTCTTGGTACCATGCGGTTCGAGTCTGCGGATGCGGCCGAAGCAGTCATCACGGCTGCTATCAAGCAGGGTATTAACCATATAGAAACGGCTCCAGCCTATGGCCAAAGTGAACGCTATGTCGGCAAAGCCCTAAAGCGTCTTTTTGCCAGAGGGGTGGTCAGTCGCAATCAGCTCACAATTACCAGTAAGATCGCGCCCACCGTAAAGCAAGTAGACGTTGAGTCTACTGTAAAAGCGTCTCTAGCTCGGCTGAACATCGACTACTTAGACTGCCTCGCCATTCATGGCATCAATACCCAGCCACGTTTAGACGCGGTACGAGCCGAAGTACTCGCTGCGATCCCTCCCATACAACAGAAGGGACTCATTCGGTACTTAGGGTTTTCGACCCATGCGCCGCTAGATATTATTCAAGAGGCGATCGCTACTGGCGCCTTCAGCTTTATAAATTTGCACTACAGCTTCTTTTTTCAGCGCAATCAGGCTGCAATTGCTCAGGCCCATCGGCAGAATATGGGGATTTTCATCATTTCGCCAGCCGACAAAGCTGGACTGCTCTATACCCCACCCGAACGACTCAAGGCACTTTGCGCTCCGTTTGATCCCCTATTGCTCAACTACCGGTGGCTACTGAGTGACCCTCGTATCACTACGCTTAGCATAGGTCCTGCAGTTCCAGAGGAATTAGACTGGCCGCTGCAAGTTCGAGATCTAGACGGGCCGCTCGATACGAGAGAGCAGCAGGTAATTGAGCAGTTAGAAGTAGCTCTAGAGACCAGGTTAGGATCTGATCGCTGCGCTCAGTGCCATGCCTGCTTGCCTTGCCCAGAAAGTATCAATATTCCAGAGGCCTTGCGGCTACGAAACCTAGCAGTGGCCTATGATATGCAAGGCTTTGGGCAATATCGGTACGGCATGTTTGAAAACGCAGGTCACTGGTTTCCAGGTCGACGAGGCGATCGCTGTACAGACTGCGGAGATTGTTTGCCTCGCTGCCCAGAACAGCTCAATATTCCCGACCTCCTAAGAGACACGCACCGGCGGCTGGCCAAAAAGCACCGCCGTCGCCTTTGGGAAGAATGACAAATGAGAAATCAACAGAGCTACGTAAACTTAGACAACAAAAGGAGATAGTTTATACCCAATAGATGGAGAATACTACTTATCTTGCTTGCTGTTCCTAGTTACACCCGCAAACACCCGCAAACGATAGGTTTCATAACTAGAAATTAGAGAATACGGAATTAAAGAATACAATTTTGTCTACTCTTTGTCTGAGGGAGTTTTTTAGAGGCCTAAAATATAGTCCAAGTGATAGGACTCTACTAGCATACGGCCAACTATAAGCGATAAAAAAGATACGTTAGTTTTACCATCGAATTCTTTTGTTGAGATTGAGATGCTTGTCTGTGTAAGCTATAGATTTTCTTCTCTTTGTTAAGCGGTACAAATAGATCTAATCGTTAGTATAAAGGAAGCTAAAAGCTTGCGCTGATACAGAGCTACATATCCAGCTTCATCAGCCTTTAAGATCAGCTTTTAAGACAGACAGAATATAGAAAACTATGTGACAAAAAGATAGCAACGATTTTTTATAAGTGACTGCTACAAGCGTTCCATCAGCAATCACAACAGACAAAAAAGCAGACCATCGTCCCATAGGATTTAGAAACCATATGACCTTCACTCAAGAACAGTACCTCTCTGGTAACGGTACCCAAACCGATGACCGAGTAGCCGTACTGCTGATGGGTTATGGCGAAGTCGAAAGCTACGAAGACTTTGCTAACTACAACGAACAAGCCCTTAACCTATTAACGGCCAAATTTGCGCCTGTTCCAACCTGGATTTACCCCCCTTTGGCTAAGCTATTAGCTATCTTCGACCTGCATGAGTGGAGCCATCAGCACGGCAACTTTGTCTCTCCTCACAACGCTATTTTTGAACAGCAAAGAACCGGGATCGAAACCTGCTTACAAAATCGCTGGGGCGATCGCGTCAAAGTCTTCAAAGCGTTCAACTTCTGTGCGCCTCACTTACCTGAGCAAGTGTTGGCAACCGTCAAGGCAGAAGGCTTCACAAAACTGCTGATCTATCCATTGTTAGTTGTAGATTCTATCTTTACCAGTGGTATTGCGGTAGAACAGGTTAACGACGCACTGACTAAGCTAGCAGGAACAGGTGAGCACTGGTTAAAAGGAACTCGCTACATTCCCTCTTTCTACAACGAAGAGCGCTACATTAACCTGCTTGCAAACCTGGTCGAAGAAAAAATTGAGAAAGAGCTAGCAGTCGCCCACCTGCCTTCTCAAACAGGTATTATCTTGCTCAATCACGGCTGTCCTCACAAGGCGAAGGGCTTCACCTCTGGGATTGATGAAAGCCAAAAGCTTTACGAGGCCGTTCGTGAAAAGCTAATACGCAAGTATCCTCTGATCTCAATTGGTTGGATGAACCACGACACTCCCCTGATCGATTGGACCCAACCTAATATGGCAACGGCAGGTCAAAACATTATTGACTTAGGTGCCACAGCTTTAGTGATGATGCCAATTGGTTTTGCAACCGAAAACCATGAGACGCTTCTAGATGTAGACCATATCATCCATAGCCTGCGCCGCAAAAATCCTCAGGTTACCTATGTTCAGATGGACTGAGTTAATGACCACCCTGAGTTTTTGCAGATGGTCGCAGATTGGGCGGATTCAGAGATTCAGGCTCTGCTAGAAGCTGCGCCGCTAAGCGTCAATCCAGCTCTCAAGCAGGAAAGTGCTGAGCATACCCATCACGGTCATAGTCACCACAGCCACGGACATCACAGCCACGGGCACCATAGCCACCAACGTCATGACCACAGTTCCAATGAACATAACCATAGTCACAATCATGACAGCCATAACCACGAACATGGCTCGCACAGTGAAAACGTCAACCCCGATCCTGAAGTAGCGTCTGCGGGGAGAGCAACCGTGCACGGCCACCCTCACTAGCCGCTAAAATTCACTATCCTGTAGAGAGACTTCTATTTAGAGATATCTACTTTCTCTACATTCATGCGCCTGTCCCTTTCTCGTCCGATGAAACGTCCGCTGCCTTGGTTAATGGGGCTAGGATTAGTTGGCTTGATAGGGGCAGGCGTAGTGGCATTTTCTGTAGCCAGGCGAGGGCCTAGCTACGATGTTGAGGCACTGACGGTACCAGTCGTAGCTAGCGAGCTCACGGTGCGGATTACGGCTAGTGGTAGCGTAGAGCCCATACGAACGGTGAACGTCAGTCCAAAGTCGGCAGGTATTGTAGAAAAGCTCTTTGTTGAACAGGGCGATCGCGTCACGGCAGGTCAGTTAATTGCCCAAATGGATCGCGAACAAGTCGAGGCTCAGATGATTCAGAACCAGGCTGGTGTAGCCGAAGCTAGAGCCCAGCTTGAAGATGCACTCAACGGTGCCTCGGATACCGATATTGCCCAAGCAGAAGCGGCACTAGAGTCGGCCCGGGCTCAGCTACGAGAGGCTCAAGCGCGATTAGAATTGGCAGAAGAAGATCGCGATCGCACTCAAAGTTTGTTCGAACGAGGGGCCGTTTCGAGAAGTGCTCTAGACTTAGATGTCAGTGAGAGCCGAAGTGCGGCAGCGACTGTAGAGCAACTGGCTGCTCGGGTCAACGAAGCCGAGCAACGACTAATCGATCAGCAAAATGGTAGCGACGCAGAAGCCATTGCTCAAGCTGAAGCTCGGTTACTCAGAGCACAAGGACAGTTGCAGGGAATGCAATCTCAGCTAGCGGATACTAACATTCGAGCACCGTTCGCAGGCATTGTCACTCAGAGATTTGCTTCAGAAGGGGCTTTTGTGACACCGACAGCAACAGCTTCAGAAGTAACTTCGGCGACATCGACCGCGATTGTAGCCATTGCCAGCGGTTTAGAAGTCATTGCCGAAGTGCCTGAAGCAGATATTGGCCGTATTCAGGTTGGTCAACCTGTTGAGATTCAAGCAGATGCCTTTCTAGGAGAGATTTTTGAGGGTGAAGTCAAACTCATCGCACCAGAGGCGATTGAGAGGCGGAACGTAACAGTTTTTCAGGTGAAAGTCAGCATACTCACTGGTACAGATCAATTGCGATCAAACATGAATACGACTGTTTCTTTCATTGGAAACAGGTTAGATGATGCGATAGTTATTCCAGCTGTTGCTGTCATTACCCAAGCAGGTGAAACAGGTGTGCTAGTGCCGGATAGCTCAGATAGTACGCAGTTTGTACCCGTTGTTCTAGGGACTCAAGCAGGGGATCGAATTCAGGTTGTCGAGGGACTCGATGTCGGCGATCGCGTTTTTATCGATCTACCCCCTGGTCAAAGCTTAGATAACTTGACCTTTGGCCGCAATCGGAGCGAATAATTTTTTTGGCTTTGTACTTCGCATCCTTTCACAGAATATGAACAACATATGAAGATTTATCGCCATAGCACGTCTTAAAACAGAGCACTAACTAGGCTGTAAGCATAGGTATAGCAAAGGAAGGATGCATTCTTACTTTGTGGGTAAAGTCTTTGTAGGTAGAGTTGTCTGTTGCTCTATAGCGGTTTAAGCCGATGAGTATGGCCTAAACAACGCTACGAAAGCTTCAAGTCTCAACCAAGCAGACACTGCACTGTGCAAGAGGTAGATCAGATCATGCACTCATCTATTCAAACGCTGCTCGAATCAACGTACGCAGCAGAGACAATTGGAGAAGCTAGAGATAGGCTCGGTAAAGTCTTAGAAATAGACGGTCCGGCTGCGACATCAGTTACCCTCCGTGTGCTAGCTGATTCTTCCTTCGCTGAGAAGCTTGTCGCAGTTCGCAAGTTTCCTCAGTGGCGCGACCAAATCCTCGCCGATCCAACTAATGCAGCATTCGAGCCTATGGATCAGCCAGGCGAAGATCAAGGAAATGCTCGCCCGGTTGCATCCACAGTGGCACTCGTTAAAAAGAGTAGTGTGGCCCTATTGCGCTGGGGGGCCGCCGGCTTTAAGAAGACAGATCCGGTCACAGCAAAGAAGCGAAGAGCTGCCTGTCTAAACTGCGATCAGTTAGTAGACTCGCCCAACTCATTTCCATATCAAGTAGCCCAACAGGTCTTTGCAGGCAGCGATCAGCGAATCTGCGCCGCTTGCGGCTGTGTGGCTGCCAAAAAAGTACTAATGGCAACAGAAGCTTGTCCGCTAAAAGATCCTGAAGATCCAACCCTGACCCGTTGGGGCGAACCTGTTGGCTAGCATCACTTGCATTGATGCACATGTATGCTCTACCACATTTACCTACGTTCTTATGCCTTTTGACCTATGCCTTTTGAAAGTAGACGAAAGAACCATGAAACCGCTCATAATTGGTGGCCAGTAGAATGTTTCGTCAATGAAGAAGACTGTGAGAAAAGTTCGCTTTGGAGTTTGCCTTGCGGCTTTAACGATTGCTTTATCGGTTGCTCCAGTCTGGGCGCAAGATGAAGGTATACAAGAGGGCAGCATAGAGGAAATGCTACCTGTTGAAATAGAAACGGATCAGACAGAAGCAGCAGTCCCCCCCGATGACGGCGTTTACTTCGCCGACGTTATGGTTCGAGGTCAAAGCGTTTTCCAAGTGGGTAGTTTGGAAGGTGTTTCTGCCAGTCAAAGAGCTGCAGGAATCAGCCGCCGCATCGCTAGTTTGTTGGATCGAACTCAAGGTGCAGTAGTGGTTACTGCTGCACCTGCTGATATTGCCGATGTCATCAATATAGAAGCAAACGGTCGGATTTTGATGACCGTCACTGAGCAGGATGCGCAAGACTTACGACTGCCTCTAGATGTTGTTGTAGAAGACTGGACTGATGAGCTTGAGCGCAGCTTTGATAAACCACCTGTTGCTATTGATGTTGTGCAGCGGCTAAACGCCACGGTTCGTCAGCTTAGTCGAGATGCTATCAACAGTATTCCAGCGCTGATTGGGGTGTTGATTGTTATATTCTTCACGTGGCTCATTGCCAAAGGCGTTCGTTTTAGTGCTTTCCAATGGGCGCAGCGGACAGAGGGCGATCGCAGTACAGAGATTTTAATCGGTAGGCTAGGCTATGGCGCTGTTTGGGTAGCAGGCGCAGTTGTAGCATTAGGCGTCTGGGGAATCGATTTTGCCACTATGCTAAGCGCGCTAGGCTTAACTAGTGTAGCCATCGGTTTTAGTTTGAAGGATGTTCTAAGCAACTATATTTCAGGTGTGATCTTGCTAGCAGCTCGTCCTTTTCACATTGGTGATCAAGTCGTGATTGACGGCTATGAAGGCACTATCACCCAAGTGCAGCTTAGGTCGACTACTATCAAAACCTATAATGGCCGCATGATCTACATTCCTAATCAGGAAGTTTTCAGCGCCAGCATTACTAACAATACAGCCTCTAAATATCTACGCAGTTCTGTTTTTGTTGGCATAGATTATGAGGCCGATATCATTGAAGCTAGAGAAGTTATCGTCAGAGCTATCTCGACCCTAGATAAAGTACAGCCAGAGCCTATCCCTGAAGTCTTAGTTAGCGAGCTGGCAGCTAGTACAGTTAACCTTGAGGTGCGCTTTTGGGTAGATTCCCGTCGTGCTGGCTTTCTAGAGACTACTTCGATCGTAGCTCAGAAGGTAAAAGAAGCCTTGCAAGAGTACGATATAGAGATGCCTACAGAAATCTATACACTGCTACTAAAAGATGTACCTGAAGAGCTAAAGCAAGGCAACGGCAGTATCGTCTCTTCTAACGACGGGATATCACAGAGAGCCACAATATCTGAAGCTCAAGAGAATCCAGACTCTAGAACGTAGTTACTCAAATTGACTCGTCTTCTTCTCCTCCAGCCCCTAATAGTTCAGCAATTAGCTGAGTCTGGGGGAAAGGTTCTAGTAATAGTTTCTTAACCATGACAGTCAAAGGTAGTGCTAGAAAAGCGCCAATAGGGCCAAGTATCCAGGTCCAGATAATAACGGCCAAAAACGTGACTAGTGCTGAAAGATCAAGACCTTCAGAGAGATATTTTGGAGCGATCACTAGATCAAAGAAATTGTTGATAGCAACATAGGCGATCGCAAACAGAACTGCCTTTAGCCAGCCTAATTCGATGAGCGACAGCAGCAGCGGTGGAATTAACGCGATGTAGAATCCAATATTGGGTACAAAGTTCAACAAGAAAGAGAGAACTCCCCAGAGCACCGCAAAATCCAAACCCAAAATTAGCATCAAGAAGATCTGAACCAGTGCCGTTAGCGCGCCTAACCACCCTTTGATCAACAGATAAGCACTAGTGCTTTGCGCAAACGCTTGCAATCTTTGAAGTGCAGATGGGTTTTTTCTGAGCCCTTTGCGTAAACGAGCAGAGAAGCTAGGTGCTGTTGCCAGCATGTAGATGAAGATAATTAGAGTAAGCCCCACATTAGAGAACAAGCCCAAGACAGTCGTTGTTACGGTGACTGACACACGCAGAATTCTCTCTGGCTGAAACCAAGTTAATTCTTGAATATCTTCTGAATCGATACCTCTTGTTCCTAACCACTCCCACAGCTCTTCTACCTGGGATTCAATCTGGTTGATATAGGTAGGTAGCACATCTAGAAGTTGATTGAGCGAGGTTGTTAGAAAAAAAGTAAAGAACAATCCAACAATGCCAACGCCCAGTAGAATAACTAGATAAGAGAGCCATCTAGGTAGTCCCTTTTTCCTAAGCCAGCTCAAAAGTGGCGCGGTTACCAGTACTAAAAACAAAGACAGCAAGATGGGCGTGAGTAGCCCAGATAGCGCTCTAAGCCCTGAGACGATAAGCACGATACTAGCTAGACTAATTAATAGAAGCACGAGCCTAGGCTGCTGTAAGGTCATATTCGTTTCTCTATCTCTCCTCTCCATAGTAGCCACTGCTGTTCTGTATAGCGTATCAGGATGAGTATCTGGGTGCTCCATAGTGCCTCACATTGTCCATAAGAAGCCTCAGACTAAACCCAAATAAAGTGCAAGCTAATGAAGTTTCAAATTAAAACTACTTTGTTTCTAATTTAATTCTTATCTAGAACTATCTACAGATCGGCGCTCAGCGTAAATTCAGTAGCCTACTACTCTAGACTCAGGCAAGTTCTAGTCCGCTTACTTACTATTAGATAGTAGGAATTAGAGGACTGTTTCTTGGATAAACAGAAGCTTGAAACGATGAGAAAGCGTGATTTTTTGAAAATGGGAGTTATTGGGGTCGGAACGATTACGCTGTCTCGCTATGTACCTTTTTTTGCGAAGTCAAAAACAAAAGGAAACACGCTGATAGCTGAAAAAAACAATGCAGATACAACTGATTCGAAAACTGATTTTGAGATCACTAAAACAGAAGCAGACTGGCGAAAGATCCTTACACCTGAAGAGTTCGCGGTACTAAGACAAGAAAAAACCGAACGTCCCTTCAGTAGTCCACTCGATAAACTTTCTACTGCCGGAACCTATAGCTGTGCTGGTTGTGGATTGACGCTATTCTCTTCTGAAGCTAAATTCGACAGTGGTACAGGCTGGCCTAGCTTCTACGCATCACTAGACAATGCAGTAGAAACCCGCATTGATCGCTCTTTCTTAATGGAGCGCACCGAGGTACACTGTCGTCGCTGTGGTGGACATTTAGGACACGTTTTTAACGATGGGCCTGCCCCTACTAGAAAGCGTTATTGCATGAATGGTGTTTCTCTGAACTTTACACCAGCCTAAGAGATTATTTCGTCATCTAAGGGGAATGAACAACATCACTGATCTTCGATGGGTTTCCCATGAGCTTGGCTAAATTTTCTTCGAAGGGTGGATACACAATTCCCTTCTCTGTGATCAGAGCTGTGATGTATTTAGAAGGAGTAATGTCAAAGGCAGGGTTGAAAACAGGTGTGTCGTCAGGAGTTATTTGCTGAGCGTTGATATGGGTAATTTCAGTACTGACCCGCTCTTCAATATTGATTATTGCGCCGCTAGCTAGGCTCAGATCTAGCGTGCTAGTGGGACAGGCGACGTAGAAAGGAACCTGATGAGCATGAGCAATAAGTGCAAGATTATAGGTACCAATTTTGTTGGCAACATCTCCATTGGCAGCAACGCGATCGCATCCCACAATACAGGCATCAATCTTCTGCGTGCTCATCACATAGCCGGATGCCCCATCGACAATCACCGTATGCGAAATGCCAGCTGCCTTCATCTCGTAAGCAGATAGGCTAGCTCCCTGAAGGCGAGGCCTGGTTTCGTCTAGAAAAACGTGAATTTGTTTCCCCTGTTCATGAGCTATGCGAATCACGCCGAGCGCCGTACCATAGTCCACTGCGGCTAGAGATCCGGTGTTACAGTGGTGAATCACCCTTACCGGATTAGGAATAAGCGCTTGAGCGTAAGTGCCAAGCTGCTTGCAAGCAGCGATATCGGCTTGATAGAGCAACTGGGCTTCTTTAAGTAGGTTGGCAGCGATATTGGCCGGTGAACTGCCTTGATTAGCTTGTGTCGTAGCGATCGCTAGCAGCTGATTGACAGCCCAGGCCAAATTTACGGCTGTAGGTCTAGCCTGGATTAGATACTGACCAGCGCTGTGAAGGTCCGCTAAAAAGCTTTCTGTCGAACTGAGTTGAAACTGTCTAGCAGCGATCGCCACTCCAAAAGCAGCCGTCACCCCAATCGCTGGTGCTCCTCGGACCACCATGGTCTGAATAGCCTTGGCCACTGACCGATAATCCGAATAACTTTCATAAACTGTTTGGGCTGGTAGCTTTCTTTGATCTAGCAGTCTTAATTGGTCATCTTTCCATTCAATACTGCGTAAGGCGCTCATAGAGTTACCTGAAAAATCAAAGACTCTTTCGTATTCTATGAGCGTATTCTACGAGAAGGCTGATCAACCTTCCAAGAGATACAACCTAGTAGCGCAAGATTAAGCGGCACGAACAGGTGGCAATGCGGGGACAGGAGGCCGCTTTTCTGTCACTAAGAATTCCCGAATCAGCCGAGCGACACCTCTTTGTACGACACCGCTCACAACCCGACGACCTAATCCTCTAGCTTCTGGCTCCGAAATTAGTTTTGGGATAACCGTAGCTACGGTAGTCGGATTAAATCCTGGTGTATCGCGTAAAATCTTGAGGATTCTGATCGCATGTTCCCAAGTGGCTTGGGGAGACTGGTAGGCTGTTGTCTGCGCAGCCATTGGTGTTTCTTGCCCTAGGGGTAGACGCAAGGCTTTAGTGATTTGCCGCAATAGACTGTAGCCCATTTTGTCAATTTCTTTGGCTAGCTCATCAGCAATACGCACTCGAAGGTACTCACCCCGCTCGGAGAACAAAAACTCCAGTGTTTGACTTAGCACCTTATCGAGATCGTAGTCGGTGCTATCTTTCGCGTTTCTAAGAAGATTTTCCAATCGATTCCAGCGAAAACTGCCATCTCTAAATAGCAGCTCTTGTAGTGAAGTTCGTAGCTGCGGCGCTGGATCTGTCAGCAATCGCCGGGCGACGTAAGGATAGGCTTTGCTCAGTACTTTGAAGCTCGGATCAACTGTAATAGCAATGCCATCAAGCGTTACGAGCGAACGAATAATCAAGGCATAGTAGGCAGGTACTCGGAAAGGATACTCGTACATCAGCGCCGAGAACTCATCGGTGATGCTTTTCAAATTTAGCTCGGCAACGCTGGCACCTAGTGCATTGTTGAACACACCTGCTAGCGCTGGAACAATAGGACTAAGGTCGGTTTCTGGCGTCAGAAATTCTAAATTCACATAGTCCTGTGCGAGTCCTTCGAAGTCTCGGTTGACCATATGAACAATTGCTTCAATTAGTCCATATCGTTGGTAAGCTTCCACCTGACACATCATGCCAAAATCAAGATAGGCTAGCTTTCCATCTGCCATCACCAGTAGATTCCCAGGATGCGGGTCCGCGTGGAAAAACCCATGCTCTAGTAGCTGACGCAAAGAACACTGAACGCCTACTTCGATCACATGGGTTGGATCGATACCACGTCTATCTAGCTCCTCTAGTTCTGTAAGTTTGACACCATCTATCCACTCCATCGTCAGCACACGACGGCCAGTATATTGTGTATAAATAGTCGGAACGACAATTTCTGGTAGGTAGCCATACAGATCGGCAAAGCGTTGGGCGTTGGCACCTTCGTGGTTGTAGTCCATTTCTTCGAAGATGCGATCACCGAACTCATCGACAATGCTGACAAGATCGCTACGAATTTGTTTGATATATTTAGTAGCCCAAGTGGCTAGGATCCTAATAACGTAGATATCTTTAGTGATTTGATCAGCCAGTCCAGGACGCTGAACCTTGACTGCAACATCTTCCCCGGTTTTCAATCTGCCTCTATACACTTGACCAAGAGAAGCCGCTGCAATCGGTGAATCAGATAGATAAGAATAAACAGCTTCTGGCGGCTGACCAATTTCCTCTTCGATAAATCTAAATGCTATTTCATTGGAGAAAGGGGGAAGCTGATCTTGTAGCTTCACCATCTCTGCCATAGCCGCTGGCGAAATCAAATCAGGTCGAGTCGAGAGGGCTTGCCCAACTTTGATGTAGGCAGGACCTAGACGGGTAAGCATAACCCGCAACCCTTCAGCTCGCTTTTGCTCATTTACTTTCTGACGGCCCGTAACCTTATCCCACAGCAGCCCAAGCACATAGCCAGAAGCAATCCAAAAAATATTGATCAAGCGAAACAATATCTGGAAAGGACGCCTGGAATAGTAAGCAGCGATCGCTTCAGGATCGTAGGTCAAGATATCTTCTAGCGATCGCGGTGGCATTGTGCCTGCAACAGGCATCGCGGGGACAGTTACGGTTTGTGGTGCTGCTGTTTTGGTCGCGGGCGTAGCTACTGGCCCAGGCGGGGTAGAAGACTCAGAAAAGCCGTTAAATAGTTCAGGCGAGGCTGCACTCATAAGAAATTTTTAGGAATATTGTGTCTCGTCTGGCAAAAATCTCTTAGCTGCCAGCGCCAATGCCATTACAGAGCGAAGTCACTGAGAAAGTGGACGCTCTAAGTAGAGGTGTTCCGAAGAAGAGGCGCTGTAGAATAAGAGCAAACAATTTGTGCTCGACTGAACGCACTAAGCCAAAGTTCAAAATGACTAGATTTCGTTCTGTAAACTATTGTATCAACTCGTCGAGAAACATCTTCCATCTAAGGCCATAAGTTCTATTGAAATTGCAAATAGTACGACTACTAGTACAACCATGTAAACTGTTTGCGGTGACTATTGCATCAAAATAGCTACCTTTATAGATGCTAGATGCCCTTCTTTTCACGTCATTTTTCCATTTAATTGCTGATCCTTATGTTGGTGTCTTTGAAAATCGAGAATTTTGCCCTCATCGATCAGCTTGAACTAGAACTTAAGCCTGGTCTAAATGTACTAACCGGAGAAACTGGTGCAGGTAAGTCGATCATATTAGATGCGATTGATGCTGTTTTAGGAGGCAAAGCTAGCGGTAGATGGGTTAGAACGGGTACTGAGAAGGCACTTGTGGAAGCGACTTTTCAAGTCGATACCCGACTATCCGGCTGGTTGAGCGAGCAAGCGATACCGGATGGAGGCGCTATTATCACCTGCCGACGTGATCTCACAGCGGGTAAAAATTCGGTTCGTAGCAAATCTAGGCTCAACGGCATACCGGTCAAGAAACCACAAATGGATGCTTTGCGGCAGCTCCTAATTGAGATCACCGCTCAGGGTCAAACGCTACAGCTAGGCGATCATGACTTACAGAGAGATTGGTTGGATGGATTTGGCGATCAGAAACTGCTCGAGCAAAAGGGCCAAGTTGCTGCTAACTATGCCGCTGCTAGTTCAGCTAAGAAGATATTAGATGCGCGCCGCCAAGCCGACCGGCAACGCGCCGAACAAATAGAGATGCTTCAGTTTCAAAATAAAGAATTTAGCGAAGCGGCATTAGAAGATCCCAATGAGCTAGAAGATTTACAGATAGAACATCAGCGACTAAGTCACAGCGTCGAGCTACAGCAGCAGAGCTATCAGGTCTATCAGATGCTGTACGAAAACGACGATGGCTCAGCTTGCTCTGATTTATTAGGTGATGCTGAGACTGTCCTGACGGATATGCTGCGTTTTGATCCTGATATCAACCCGATCATTGAGATGGTGGCAGAGGCCCTAGCTCAGGTGCAAGAAGCCGGACAGCAGATCAATGCCTATGGAGAGAATATCGAAACCGACCCAGAGCGACTAGATCAGATTGAAGCTAGGATCTCTCAGCTAAAGCAGCTTTGTCGGAAGTACAATCGCGACTTACCCGAGCTGATTGAGCATTATCAGACCATCCAAGCTTCGTTAGCTTCAATGGGAGAAGCTGGGCAGTCAATCGAAGAATTAGAAAAAGCCTATCAGCATAAGCAAGCAAAGCTGTTAGAAAGTTGCGATCGGCTCACTAAGCTACGCCAGGCAGCAGCTAAGAAACTCGAGGCGGATCTTGTCACTCAGCTCAAGCCGCTAGCAATGGAGAGAGTAAAGTTTAAGGTAGATATCCAGTCTCAAGTGCCGACTATACACGGAGGAGATGCGATCGCCTTCCTCTTTAGTCCCAATCCTGGCGAACCGCTTCAGCCGCTAGCCGACATTGCTTCTGGAGGAGAAATGAGCCGGTTCTTACTGGCGCTTAAAGCCTGCTTTTCTAAGGTCGATCCAATCAGCACCATGGTCTTTGATGAGATTGACGTGGGTGTTTCGGGGCGAGTGGCCCAGGCGATCGCCGAGAAACTCCACCAGCTTAGCCGTGAGCACCAGGTGCTATGTGTTACTCATCAACCTTTAGTGGCTGCTATGGCCGATGCTCACTATCACGTTGGCAAACATGTGATTGCCTCTGCTACAGAGCCTGCCTCTAAGCACAGCCAGAAGCCCAAATCAAAGTCCGCGCAAACTCAGCTGCTAGAAGCTGTTCCTACCAAAGCTCCTACCAAAGAAGAAGCCAAAGCGCTTGAGAAGATTGCCGCTCAAACTAGAAGGCACGCTAAAGGTCGATCTCAAGATCAAACTAAAGGCAAGACCAAGGAAGCCAAGGCGCGTACCGATGCAGGCGAGCGTACCATTGTCAGAGTCACACCGCTTGGCAACACCGAAGCACGACGAGATGAATTAGCTCAGCTAGCCGGAGGCCGCTCTCATAGTGAGGCGATCGCATTTGCCGACTCTTTGTTAGCCCAAGCCGAAACAATCCGAAAGGCAGGGTAATTCGTGTCCCTAACGCTTCCCTAACGCTTATAGTGAGGTGGATATTGGCAAAGCTAATATTTCTGTTGACATAGTTAGATTTATTCAAAAAATATGCCTTGGATAGTTGCAGCTATAAAGCCCGTCCTCGAAGATCCAGCTATCGAATCAAACCTGCGTCAGTTTTTACTAGTGCTTTCCGTTTCACTAGGTGTCGCTACGCTATCTCGTGTATTCAGCGTTCTTCGCAACATTCCCTACACGCTACTGCTGCTACTTGTAGGCTTAGGGTTAGCTGTTGTCGATGTTCGCTTAGTCAATCTTTCGCCAGAGCTAATTTTATTCATCTTCCTACCGCCCCTGCTGTTTGAGGCTGCCTGGAATATTAAATGGAGTCGTCTCAAAAGCGATTTCTTTCCAATCTTGCTCTATGCCATATTGGGCGTTGTTATCTGCATATTGGGCTTAGTCTTTGGTCTTCAGCAGCTTGCTGGGGCTTCGCTAGCCACTGCTCTTTTGGTAGGTGCGAGTCTATCGGCAACCGATCCTGTCTCTGTGACAGCCTTGTTTAGAGAGTTGGGGGTCGATAAAAGACTAACGACACTGATGGAAGGCGAGAGTCTATTCAACGATGGAGTTGCAGTTGTTGCCTTCAATCTTCTACTGGGCATTGCCATCGGGATAGAGCAGTTCGACGTTTCTGTAACGCTGGCCCGGTTTGGCATATTTGTTGGTCTTGGTATCAGTCTGGGTGGACTTATTGGCTTTGGAATTTCTTTCTTGACTCAGCGATTTGACATCCCGCTAGTAGAGCAGTCTTTGACCTTAGTCTCGGCCTATGGCACCTACATTATTGCCGAGGAAGTGGGTGGATCAGGCGTCATCGCTGTAGTCACTACTGGGCTAATTCTAGGTAACTTTGGCTCTCGAATTGGGATGAACCCTCGCACTCGTTTAGTGGTCTCTGAGTTCTGGGAATTTCTAGCCTTTTTTGTCAATTCCATCGTATTTCTGCTGATTGGTGACCAAGTGCGCTTTCAAGCCTTGATCGATTATTCAGAGACTATTTTTGTAGCTATTTTGATTATTATCATCGCTAGAGCAGTCAGCGTTTTTGGGCTAGGTGCTTTTAGTAATTGGGTAACTAAAGGCGAAAATATTTCCATGTCTGGACAAACTATCCTATGGTGGGGTGGCCTACGTGGGTCGGTATCGGTAGCACTGGCATTAAGTGTGCCAGAGTCGCTGGCCCAAAGAGAAGAAATCATTGCTGTTGTCTTTGGCGTGATGCTATTTACACTGTTAGTGCAGGGGTTGACAACGCAGCCGCTACTGTCCTGGTTAAATCTACTAGGCGATCAGCCTACCCGGCAAAGATATACCCAACTGGTTGCCCATAGAGTTGCCCTAAACCGGGTTTTGGATCGACTGAAAGAGCTGATTGACCGTCAGGAAGTTGATGAAGAATTTGCAAAATATCAAATTGCTTTGGTAGAAGGCCAGTTAGAAGAACTGAAAGATGACTTAGTAGAGCTACAGCGATCAAACCCGGATCTGCTTACCTACGCCGCCGAGCAGATCCGCGATGAGCTGCTCGCTATTGAATCTGACACTTACGCTGAATTCATCCGGGCAGGACAACTCAAGGATGAACTAGCACCATTACTACAAGATGTGCTTCCTCAGAGTGCCTGATGTCTAAAGGACTTTACTCCCTATATATGAGTGTGGAGTACTTCAGAAAAGCTATAGAAAGTGTAGCTCCGGCCTGTTTTAAGTCTAAGGTTCAATCTAACTTTTAAAGGATTAAGTCTATTCGCTCTAGGGTCAGTCTTTTCGCTCTGAGGTCTCGCGAGCTAGCTTTAAACGTTTTTCCAAATTCTGAATTTCGTCACGTCGAGCAGCCATTTCAAGGGTTCGACGCCGTACTTCCTGAGTCTGTAGCGTCAGTGACTGCCGCCACTGTTCTGCCCGCTCAATTTCGCTTTTTAGTTCCTCTGGCGTTAAACCCAAACTTAAATAGTCCTTAACCAAGCCCAACACCCATTCCGTCGCGTCTGCTACGTTAACTACTTGGTCATCGCCCTCTATCTCGGCTATCAATAGCATCTGCTCGCCAAAGGGAACGTCTTTAGAAGTCGAAATCACGCTCTGAGATACTAGTACCTCCCACTGATTCCCAGATGAGTTCCTCGCCAGGAGCTGCAGCTGTGTTTTACTAGAAGACCGATTAGAATGAACCTTTGCCAGGTATTGCATAGGTACGAATTAATAGAAAGCGTAAGAAAAAATGTTGATAACAGCTCACTCTTTCAGGGTACAGCTCTGGGTGTAGAAATTTCAGTAGGCGAGTCATCATCAAGGTAGATTGACAGATAGATAAAGTTACATCCCTCAACCAGTACATCTTGGAACTTATTCCGTACCATTTGTTGTACTACAAGCGGAGCAGCTATCGTGTCAAACTGAGTATAGAACCTAACTCTAACCACCCATCTTTTTCACTAGCTAATATCCTTTATTCTATACATCTCTAACAACAGCTTGTATAGCAAATGTCCTCTCTAAAAGTATTCAGTTCGACAAGAGAGCTAAGTATAGAACGCTAAACCTATCTGTTCAGGTTCGCCTACCCTTTGCGTTTGGAGTGGGGTGCGTTTGGAGTGAGATTAGCAGGCGCGAGCCGCTATCTATCAACATCAACCTCTAATTAATAGATTTTATTATTGTAGAAAATAGAAGTACGTATCTACGAGCACTTTACGCTCTCTTTACCATTGTTTGTACTTTTTAAAAACTTTGGCTGGCAGAGCGTTTTTTAGACCATTTATTTGTAGGTAGATTCTCATAAATAAAGTAGGAAAAGTCTAAGGTCGAGCTAACAAATCAATTAGTTTTTTTCTTCTATCGTCTGACTAATTTACTAGCAGGCTGAACTAACTATCTACTTTTTCTATACGCCGACGAATTGAGTTGAGGTCGATGTAGCGATCAGTAACATTCCGTAGCTCGCGAGCAATCATACCTTCTGTCGAAACAACCGTAATATGTGTACTTTTGGAGCGTAGTAATTCAATTGCCCTTTCAAAATCACCATCACCGCTAAACAAAACGACTCGATCATATTGATCGACTGTATTAAACATATCGACAACGATCTCAATGTCTAAGTTTGCCTTTTGAGAATATCGGCCAGAGGCATCGTCATAATATTCCTTTAAGATCTTTGTCCGGACGGTGTAGCCCAGGCTAATCAATGCATCTCGAAAGGCTCTTTGATCCTGTGGATCTTTTAAGCCCGTATACCAAAAAGCATTTCCCAGGACATTACCTTCTATCTCTTTAAGGAAGTATTCTAATACTCGCTTCGGATCAAAAAACCAGCCGTTCTTTTGCTGGGCATAGAACATGTTGTTTCCATCTATAAAAATAGATAGCCGGTTCAGCATACGTGCAGCCATAGGAATTAGATAGCATGGGGATATAGAAGATCAGAATAGTAGCAAGGCGAAGTCATATCACAACTGCTACCCATTTGTTTATAGGGATTACTATAAGAACAATAAAGCCTTTGTTTAAGGAATAACTCGGAAAGACGGCCTGTTCGCATAGAACGACTGAAGACTGACTTACATACTCTCTAAAAGCACTTCTAAGCATTAACTTTTTAAGCGATAACCTTGTTAAGCGATAGAGTATAGGCTAGAGCTCATCGTTAATCTTGACAGTCAAAAACTATAAAGTATGTGTTGCGTTGTTATATTGCCCTAGGGTTAACTATTATAGGCGTTTTCTTCAACAATCAACGTTTTTATACAAACATATACTTTCTCATACTGAGTGTGTAACGATGCTGATTGGGGCTTTTCTTCACACCTTATGAAACGATAGAAATATATGATCGGCTATGCCCAAACCCGTTTCAAACTCTGAGCGTTTAAAGTCTGCTCAAAAGTCTTCGAGGAAAGCGAGGCGATCGCTATCAACTGATCGGCCCACAGCTACTTTAACCATCCAGGAGCGGCTAATTACCTGGCCACATCAGTTGACGGAAAAGCACTGGCGACTGGGGGCTTCTGCGCTACTTACAGCGATCGCGGCAGGGGCAATTGGACTGAATCTAGGCATTGTCAATCTATGGGAAAGGCAGGTTCAAAGTCTCTTTTTTGAGCTGCGGGGCCCCATAGAGGCACCTGAAGATATCGTAATCCTAGCAATTGATAAAGAGTCTCTATCTCAAGGACAGCACTACCGAGTTAACCCCGAGCGGTATGAAGAGTTGAGTGTGATTGAGTCTTGGCCGTGGCGACGTGAGGCCTACGCAAAGGTGATTTCACGGCTGATGGAAGCGGGGGCCTTGTCCGTATCTTTGGATATATTGTTTACAACCCCAAGTAGCTATGGTAAGACCGACGACGATGTATTCACGAACGCGCTAAAACGCTATGGCGATCGCATCGTTCTAGCTGCTGACTACAGCAGGACCTATCTTGACCAAGGGACTATTTATAGTGCAGCGCTACCCCTTCAGCAGTTTCGAAACGCAGGTATCCGTCTAGGGTCTATCAACTTTCCTAAAGAGCCCAACGATCAAATTCACCAGTTAGGTCAAGCCTTTTTGGCAGCGCAGGCCCTAGAAAACACTGAAAGCGCTTTTAAAGAGATTTCTTCTGCGACCTTCGATGATTTTTTTGAACCTCAGCCATTAAGTTTTGCCCAGGCAACGCTAGCTGCTGCTAGAAGACCTTACGCCCAAACGCAAGTAAGCAAGCCCGATAATCACTCCAATAGTTACTTAGCAAGCGAGCAGAAAAAAAGACAGCAAGAAAATATTTTCTTCTACGGTCCAGGCAAGACATTTGAGCAGATCCCCTTTTGGTATGTCTTGGATAGCAATCTCTGGCGCAGCTATCTAGACTCGGGTGATTACTTTAAAAATAAGATGGTCATCATTGGAACTACCGCTCCTGAGCGCCGAGACTTTCACAAGGCCCCTTTTGCGGGAAGTCTGCTATACCCGACTGAGATGGCTGGGGTAGAGATTTTAGCAAATACTGTTGCGACCTTAGACCAGACGCTCTCACCCACCCGACTAGTCAAAAGCTCTACTGCGAACGCCTTGGCAGTACTTGCTTTAGGCATGGGTGTGGGTATGCTCTTTCATCAGACCAAACGTCACTCTCAGCGAGCGTTAGTGACGATAGGTAGTATAGCTGTATGGGGTGGAATCAGCTATGCCGCCTTCACAGGTGCTCAGGTGATACTGATGACGGGTACGCCCATAGTGGCGATCGCTTCGATGGGCCTTGTCAACTTTGGTATTGGCTTTACCGGAGATCGATTTAAGCGTAACAAGCTGCGTACAACGCTTGCTCGATATGCTACGTCTCCACTGGTACAAGAGATCATTAGTGAACAGGACGATCTTCAAGATCTACTCGCTGATGTCCATACAGAATTAATCGGTACCTTATTGTGCAATCGCTACAGCATCTCAGCTGTGCTTGGATCGGGTGGCTTCGGGGAGACTTATCTAGCTCAAGATACCCTACGCCCTGGCTATCCGGTCTGCGTTGTCAAACAGCTAAAGATTGTCAGTGATAACCCCAAAGCTCATCAGCTTGCTAGCCGTCTATTCGCCGCCGAAGCCTCAGTTCTAGAACGTCTCGGTACACACAGTCAAATTCCTCGGCTACTTGCCTATTTTGAAGTCAATCAGGTCTTTTATCTTGTTCAAGAAATGATAGAGGGCAAACTCTTACGCGATCTCCTCTCTAGCCGACGTCCGTTCCCTCAAAGAGCCGTCGTTACTATGCTACGTGATCTCTTATCTATTATTAGCTTTGTACATTCGCAAGGTGTCATCCATCGTGATATCAAACCGTCTAATATCATCCGCCGCCATAGTGACAAACGCTATGTCTTAATTGACTTTGGCGCGGTCAAAACGATCTCTAATAGGATTTCTGAAGATAAGACTAGTGCGACTTCGACTGTTGGCATCGGTACTCAAGGCTATATGCCTAGCGAACAGTCAGCTGGAATGCCTACTGTCCGTAGCGATCTTTATGCGCTCGGCATCACAGCAATCGAAGCGCTAACTGGGCACCCCCCCAATGCGCTAAAACGCAGTGAAGATGGCGAAGTCATCTGGTCGCATACTGTAAACGACATTTCACCAGAAGTATGTAGGATTATCAATCGAATGGTGCGCTATGACTTCAACAAACGCTACGAATCTAGCGATCAGTGTCTAGCTGACCTCAATCAGCTGAATATGGATCAGCTTGTAGATGATGTTGTTATCAACGAAAGCGACTTTGGACAAGCATCCGAGTCTATTTATGGGCAGGGCAGTCAACCTGGCGCGATCGCTCTCAGCTCAGAGCTAGACGAAACTCAGATTCTTCCCGAAGATTGGCTCAACAATACTGAAACGAAGCCAGAAGATACCGAGATATAACGCTGATATAACGCTTGGGCTAGCTCACCTCAAACTAATTTACGGTGACGGATTCACCACGCCATTGCTCATCTGCTCACCCGGACCCGAGGGAACAGGTGGCTCCACAGGAACAGGTGGTTCAACAGGAGTCGGTGGCTCCACAGGACCAGGTGGTTCAACAGGTGGTTCAACAGGAGTTGGTGGCTCCACAGGACCAGGTGGCTCTACGGGTAGTTCAACAGGAACAGGTGGCTCTACGGGTGGTTCAACAGGACCAGGTGGCTCTACGGGTGGTTCAACAGGAACGGGTGGTTCAACAGGAACAGGTGGTTCAACAGGAACAGGTGGCTCTACAGGTGGTTCAACAGGTGGCTCTACAGGAACAGGTGGCTCTACAGGTGGCTCTACAGGAACAGGTGGCTCTACAGGTGCGGGTGGTTCAACAGGTGGCTCTACAGGAACAGGTGGCTCTACAGGTGCGGGTGGTTCAACAGGTGGCTCTACAGGAGTCGGTGGTTCAATAGGAACGGGTGGTTCAATAGGAACGGGTGGTTCAATAGGCGCGGGCGGCTCTACAGGCGGCTCTACAGGAACGGGTGGCTCTACAGGAACACCTGGGTCCATGACGGGTACGATAATCTCAATTTGGTCTGTCGGTGACAGTATCTCAATCGGCGGTTCTTCAGCGGCAGGCGTTATGTCTATGATATTGATAGGTGCCGGCGTGACTGCATCTGGTGCGATAGTATCCGGACTATCTACTGTCGGATTTTCTATATCAGTGGTAGGGAGTGTCGAATCCTCAGTAGTCGGAACAGCGTTGAGACTATCAACCGATTCTGGACTAGTGTCTGTACTTACACTGCTGTCTAAGTCACCAGTGAGGTTACCATTGAGTTCGTCAGCACTACTGCTGGTATTGCTGTCAGTTTCTACTGTGTCTTCTATCAAGTTTTCTGTGACTGCTGAGTCATTCGTTGCAGGCGAATTGTCTTCGATGGTTGGCGCTACTCCACCTTCTACTCCACTATCTAAGTCGCTATCAGTCGAGGCTTCTACATCAGCAGAGCGATCGCTGTTGTTGCCTACCGCTGACGAGCTACTTTCAGCGTCTTCCGTTGCATCTGCGGTGTTGGGCTGTAAGGAACTATCCGCTTCGAAATCTTGTGAGCTGCTTAGCTCACCGGTATCTCCTTCTAAGTATTGCTGAACTGTCTCATTGATCTCTAAGTCATGCACTTCTACGCCATCTGCCTCTAGCTCTAGCTCCAACTCAAGGTCTTGGGCTACTTGCATTTCCAACTCTTCTGAAGTGTCCAGTATTTCTTGATCAGTAGTGCCATTGCCCACCGTTGCTATATCTGTGCTTTCCACAGACGTGTCGGAACCCTCAGAAGTATCTGAGATAGTGCCTTCTACGGAATCAGGTTCTGCGGCGCCGTTAGTAGTGACGGGTGTCGATTGTTGAGAATCTGCTGCTGTGGGTTCAACGGTAGCTGGCTTGGGAACAACTTCTGCTGGTGGAGCTGGTCTGCTAAAGGAATCGGGGTTTTCGATAATACCGTTGCCATTAAGCGGACGTTGATTTGACAGTGCCTCCCTAATTTCCTGGCGAACGCCTTCTAAAGGATCATTTGCCTCCAAAGAACTACCTGGCTGAGAAGGTGCTGGTAGGTAGTCAAGACCTTCTGCTAGGCCACTAGTCTGCCAGAACAACTCACCGTCAAACTGATAGACCTGAGTGATTCGATCACCTTCGACCACACCGATCTCATGCGAGCGTAACGCCTGCTGCTCACTTCCGTCTTCGTTGAACAGAATCATCGGCCCGTTGGGGTTATCTGTCAGCGCACCGACGATTGTCGTTTCCGTCTCTGGTATGTAGCGTACAAACAGCGCGGAGCCTTGAATGCCTGTCACTGCATTAGGCGTTTGAACAGTGCTACGGCCTCTGCCTGGGGGAATCAACAGCAAAATGGTGCCATTACTTAGCTGGAAGTTACGAGTGCTTGGAGTAAATCGAAAGGTAGCCCTTTCTCCAATGCGTGCTAAAGAGTCGTCGTTGAAACGTAGCTCAGCGCGCGATGCTCTAGCGGTCCTTAGAGCATCACCGATGCTTAGGACATCAGCAATTCTTGCACGCCGACTTCTTTGCTCTCTAGGAACAAGCTGTACTCGGTTGCTCAAGAAATCTACCCTTGCCCACTCAAGCTCCTCAGGCTCTGCAACAGCCGCACAAGGTAGGAGGACAAGACTAGCTAAGGCGAGCCCTATAGACAAAGTCCACGAGAAGATAGAGCGATCGCGCTTCAGGTTAGGATGATTTGTCAACTGCTTATCACACATAGACGATGTATGGAGGAAATCCCACTGAAAAGTTCTGCTGATCTGCCCTTACCCTGTTCTTCTCTTACTCTATATTTAATGCTTTGCGTCGGCGCTTTAAGCGTTAGTAATTCCATATACTCTATTTTGAAACCTAATCAACGCGATTGAGAGCTGTTTAAACTAGACTTGTTCAAATCATGATTATTTGTTCAAACAAGATGAAGTTAGTTGAGAAAAACTGGCAAAAATTCAATTTCACTACGTTTTCTGCTGGATAGAGACTTCTGTATACGGATATAGATAGTGTAAGTTAATTTACACGTGTAGATTAGGCTGATTAACTACGGCCTATATGTCCTAGTCTAGAATTTGTGTGTTTTTGGTTCGAGGAGAACACACGGGTTTTGCCCCTTCAGGTTAATTGTCTATGCAGAACCGGGCTTTGTATGCTTGCCAGCGGGTTCTCACACTAAGTATCAGTATAGGCGGTGTGCTGAATGTATTATCCGTATCTGCTCTCTCACAAATAGGTACTGAGGGCCGAGTAGGCACTGAGGCAATAGGAACAGGCGGTAGTGAAACTGCTAATTGGGCAATCCAATCCGAGCAGGTATGGCAACCACAATCGTCACCAACCCAGACACCACCTGCTCTACCTAATGCTCAGACTAATACGCAGGCAAAATCTACACCTAGTTCTATCAGCTCGGCGATCGCTGTCGAAGAAACGGTGGTCGAAGGCACTCTCCCTCAGCTATCCGCTTCTTCCTGTCAGCGAGCTGCCTGTCTGATAGAAAGTGAGCTTGCAGCTCAGCTAGTTACTCAAAGAAACTTGACAGAACTAGAAGCGCTGCTAGAAGAATCAGCCAGGGATCAGCCGCGACTAGAAGAAACGTCTGCAGAGGAAGCTCTACCGGGAGTGGAACTACCCACAAAATCATCGACTTCCGCTGTCACTACACAACAGGCTGAAGCGATCGCACTAGAAACAACATTCTTAGATACGGTTACTTCAAAAAAGATGGCTCTCCTAGAGTCAGCAGCGCCGGTCAGCACTTCAGATAGAACCAGTTTTCCTTTTGATACCGCTAGTGAGGACCTTGTAGCACAAACGGATCGGGTTCTAGACGACGATTTAGGAACGCTACGGCTACAGCAAACGCGATCACGTGAAGATGAAGACCTAGGTGTCCTACGACTCTTGCAGACGACTCAGGCACCACCGCCCCCTCCCAATCCCAAACTACCGATTGCTTTCCTCGGCGGGCGCTTGGGATTTTTGAATACAGACAATGCGTTTCGGACTGAAACTGCGATAGAAGAGCAAATTTATCAGAGCGGACTGACGCTATATCTGTTTCCAAGGCTTTCAGAAAACACAAATTTATACGCGATCGCAGGAACGAGTCTCGCCCGATATGAAATTGATTACAACGAAGTAGAAGTACAAGCTGGCATACGGCATCGCCTGTTTCGTAGAACATTTGTACAAGTTGGCTGGCGTAACCAAAAGCTATATACCCCAGGCTATCGAGAAAGGCTTCTGGGTGTAAATTACTTAGACGCTATGGTCAGCCACCGCAGAATTTTAAGTAAGAGAGCATGGGTAGACGGTTTCTACCAGCTACGGCTTGGCTTTGCCGATCCGGCTAACGCTAGCCGACTTCGGCAAACACTCATCTCCTCTGTGAACTATGCACCAACTCCAAATCTTCGTACTAGCTTGCTATACCAGCTAGAATTTGACGACTATCTTCAAATTGACCGTTTCGACATATCTCACCAGTTTTTAGGCGTCATTAGCTATAACATCACGCCCGAAAGCAGGCTCAGCCTATTTGGCGGTACCCGCTTAGGCAACTCCTCTGCACCAAGAGTAAATTTGGATGATATTTTCTACGGTGCTGGACTAAATGTGAATATACCGCTGTTTTGATAGCCCTATATTCTAGGTTATTCTAAGCCTCATCTCAAGCAGCTACGATTGAATTGCCTACACTAAGCGCCGACTTTGGCCGCACTTGACTGTTTTACTGCAGACGCAAGCTGGTCTAACATTGCGGCAGTTGTTTCAATGCTCACGCAGGCATCAGTGATACTTTGACCATAGTTCAGAGCCTTCAAATCTTTAGGAATAGGTTGATTGCCTGCGATTAGATGGCTCTCGATCATGACGCCCATCAGGTGCTGTGAGCCAAGCCTTACTTGCTCAGCAATGTTCTCTAGCACAGTAACTTGGCGATTGTGATCTTTGTTAGCGTTAGCATGGCTACAATCAACCATGATGCGTGGATTTAGGTTTTGCTCAGCGAGCGTTTGGGCAGCGCTTTCTACATGGGCGCTTTCGTAGTTAGGGCCTTGTTTGCCACCTCTTAGAACCAAGTGGCCATCAGCGTTGCCTGTCGTAGAAACGATACTGGCATGGCCATCGCCGTTGATTCCAAGAAAATGGTGCGGCTGGCTAGCCGCTAGCATGGCATTAGAGGCCGCTTGCAAGCTGCCATCAGTGTTGTTTTTAAAACCGATAGGCATAGAAAGACCTGACGCCATTTCTCTGTGCGTTTGACTTTCAGTCGTCCGGGCACCGATAGCTGTCCAGGCAATCACATCGGCGATGTATTGTGGCGTGATGGGGTCTAGTAGCTCTGTAGCAGCCGGCAAACCCAGATCACAGAGATCAAGTAGCAGCTTTCGAGCTAATCGTAATCCTTCATTGATATCGTAGCTACCGTCTAGATGAGGATCGTTAATCAGACCCTTCCAACCAATACTTGTCCGTGGCTTTTCAAAGTAGACTCGCATGACAATTTCCAGCTGGTCTGAAAATCTCTCTCTGAGCTTAATCAGCTTTTGCGCATAGTCATAGGCAGCGTCTACATCGTGCACAGAACAAGGACCGACAATCACCAGCAGGCGGTGATCTTCGTTGTGCATGATATTACGAATGCGATCACGCGTTTCTGTGACTAAGGCAGCGGCCGTCTCAGTCAAAGGGAGCTTCGTAAGTAGTTGATTAGGAGCAAGCAAGGGACGATTTTCGACCACGTGAAGGTCTTGGGTCTTGTACATAGGTTGGGTATCTATCAATAGGTATGCGGCCGAATAATAGAGAAGACTTTCCCCATTGTGCCAGGTCACCGACCTATTGTGTGTCAGCGACTACACATCAAAGCAACCTACTTATAAATTCTTCTAGAGAAATTTCCTTCTCAATATATTGTGGTGCTTGCGGCTGATAGGGCCCCTTTAACCTATCTATATATGAGATATCAGCCTCCCTAGGCAACACAGGCACCTCTGGGTCGAAGTCGGTAGGACGCATCAGTGAACTAGAAAATCCTCTAAATATGATGATTTCGTCCGTTTCTTGTTCGATTTGGGCGTGAACTACTAACACTTCCTGGGGATGCTGAAGCGTGTAGGTTTCCAATCGAGTAGCTATTGTATCTTGGCTCATCACTGCTTGGATCAAGGTTGCCCAGATCGCGATACTGCAAAAAGCAAACGTCGTTCAGGTAATGCACTATCTATTGATTTAGTGCTGAGCGACCCTGACGACCCAGTTTAACAAAGACGAAATAAGCTAGGTAGAGGCTATAGATTACTAGTCCGACGATACCCCAGAAACCTAGGAATCCCCTAGTCAGGCCGCTATGTATATAGTCTTTGAAAAATAGTGAAGGCTCTAGCCAAGCCTGGCAAACAGTACTACTAAGCTGAGCGGCAGAAAATGCACAACGAATAAAAAGTATCTGTAAAATCCCACTTAGTACGCAGTAGGCTGAGATAGCCCAACGCCAGGCATTAAATCCTAGAATGAGCGATCGCTTGGGCTGTTCTCTGATTTCCTCATTAAGATCTGCCCAAAACCAAACGCTTAGAGGAATTAGAACCTTAGCTAATAGCGCTGTAATAAAGCTAATGCCCCAGCCTCCTATCATCAAGTAGACCGTAATTGCCAACAGGCTAGCAACTCGCCAGTAGATTGTCATCAGCGAGCTAATCGCTTCTGATTTCTTTACCCACGACCAGATCAAGATAGTCAGTGGGACAAAGACAGTAACCAGCAGCGCTAATCGATAATCGGTCCAAACCAAAGGACGCACTGAGGCAGGGTTTATAAGCACGCGGCATGCAGGAATAAATAAGCATTAATCAATGTAGCACTTGATGAACAGATGCAGCTCTGATCTGTCAAGCCATACTGGTATGAGCTATGTCGTTCTTTCATGACTCTGGGAATTGAAAGGCTGAAAGTAGTGAAACCTTGTACGAGTTGTTGGTTATTTGGTAACGGGTCTCCGCTATCTCAGCTATTCTCTTTTGAGAACCATCAACGAGCGATATAAGCAACCCTCAATTTCATTAGCATTCATTAGCAAAAGTCACAGGAGAAACGATTGAGCGTTTGGTGAGCGCTTGGATAGTCAGAATCTTGCTATACAGGCATTGCCGTGACGGTAGCTAGCTCTGCTGGATCTAAATGATGGTTGACAACTTCTCCATCACGAAACCAGATAATTCTATTAGTGAACCGAGCTACTTCGGGTTCGTGCGTAACCATCACAACAGTGATGCCACTTTTGTTTAGCTCAGAGAAGATATCAATTACGTCCTTAGTCGTCTGGGTGTCCAGGGCTCCGGTAGGTTCGTCGGCTAGAATCAGCAAAGGATTGTTAACGATGGCACGGGCGATCGCCACTCGCTGCTGCTGGCCCCCCGATAGCTGATTGGGCCGATTGTTCATCCTATTTTCTAGGCCTACCCTTTCTAGTGCTTCGGCAGCTCGCTGTTTTCGCTGTTTTCCTGAAACGCCGGCGTACATCATCGGCTGTTCCACATTTTCTAAGGCGCTAAGATGGGGTAACAGATGAAACTGTTGAAAGACAAACCCGATCTTTCGATTGCGAATGTGAGCTAATTCATTTTCGGCTAGCTTCGCAACATCTTGCCCATCGAATAAATATTCCCCTGTTGTCGGCTGATCAAGACAGCCAATCATGTTCATTGCCGTGGATTTTCCTGAGCCTGACGGCCCCATAATTGAGCAGTACTCACCGCCGTCAATAATCATATTGACATCCCACAGAGCGCGAACTTCGGTATTACCTGTGCCGTAGACTTTGGCAATATTGCGAAACTGAATCAGGGGAGACATTAAATAAAAATTGAAACGATTAAGTATGAATCTAGTAAGTGTGAATCTAGGTACTTTTTTCTATGCGCTGCGAAGCTCTGTGCGCTACGAAGCTTTATGCGCTGCGCAGTGCCACAATTGGGTCTAACTTCGAGGCTTGCCGCGCTGGAACAACGCCAAAGAATAAGCCAATGCTGCCCGAAACGCCGACCGCAATGACCACAGCGCTAATTGAGACACCTGCTTCAAAGGGACTGAAAGCCGCAATCAGAAAGATGCTGCCCGCACCAAAAGCAGTTCCGATGAGGCCGCCAAGCGCAGAGAGAATAATGGCTTCGATTAGGAACTGACTGAGGATATCTTTTTGTGACGCACCAATGGCTTTTCTTAAGCCGATCTCTTGAGTCCGCTCGCGGACTGAAACCAGCATGATATTCATGATGCCAATACCGCCAACGAATAAGGATATGGAAGCGATCGCAGCTAGCATCAAAGTCAATGCGCCAGTCACTGTATTAGCAATATCTAGCAGCGTATCTTGGCTTTGAATATAGAAGTCATCCCCTGCTGTAATTCGATGACGCAGTCTTAGCAAGTTAGTAATTTGAAATTCAGCGGTCTCCATCGCCTCTTGGCTAACTGCCGAAATAGAGATAAACCCTACTTCAATTCCATAAGGTGAGGTGCGGCCAGCGAGCCGACTCGTCAGTGTCGTAATCGGAATCATCACAGAATCATCGTAATCAAGTCCTAGGCTCGATCCCTTTTGTTCTAAGACGCCGATGATTTCAAACGTGATGCCTTTGAGCCGAATCTGCTTACCTACTGAGCTTTCGTTGTCGAATAGTCGTTCAGCTAGCGTGCTGCCAATTACCGCCACTAGACTGTTTGAGCGCTCGTCTAGATCGGTTAGGAATCGTCCTTGAGCTACTTCAAAGTTACGGACACCCAAAAATCCGCTCGTCGTGCCCGTAATGTTTGTACTCGTATTGCGACTACGATAGCTGACAATACCTTGAGTCGTCTTTTCTGCAGCAACTGCGGCTACAGAAGGGACTTGAGTTGAGATCGCTTTAGCATCTGCGAGCACCAGCGTCCTTGGAATATTGAGATCTCCTAGCTGCCTAGCCTCACGATTACCCGGAATGACAAACAGTACGTTGGGTCCTAGTGTCTGTAGCTGGCCGTTTACATACTTTTGAGCCCCTTCACCGATGCCAATCATAGCAATCACAGAGGCGTTGCCGATGATGATACCTAGCATCGTCAGGCCGCTGCGTAGCTTGTTAGCACTGAGCGTTTTGGTCGCCATTTTCAGGCTTTCAGCAAAATCCATGAAGTAAATCTATTCTGTTGATAGCTGATCTTTTGAAGTTTGGCCTTTCGAGTTCTTGAACAGACATCTTCTCTAGACATCTGACATCTCTAGAGTAACGAATTTAACTTGCCTTGTAAGCGCTATCAGATTCTTCGGTTAATGTCCCAAAGGCACTCAAAGCTAAATTAATCTATGGGTGGCGATCTATTATTCTGCGTCCTTCTAGCAGATCTCTTTTGTTTCGAAAGAGATCTGCCATAAAGTCCATGAACGGTTGAATCCGAGTCGTGGACAGCAACATAGACAGTTCATTCTTTCAATACTTTCTGGAGTTTGTTGCTAGAACCCCATTGCTCAACGCCATCGTAGAAGCTTTCCAAACACATAGCTGTTGATATACTTCTTCAATACTGTTTCCATTCTTCTTTGTAGGATGCTTGTGTGGCAAAGACCTTGACGAAGTACCAATCTATCTCTCCAACTGCCTATGCTGATGGACTAGGCCGAGAACAGTTCATGGATATCGGCATGCGTGAGCTATGGCCACAAATTCCGCGCATTGCTGGGCCTGCTTATACTGCGCGGTGTATGCCAGGTGATAATCTGATGCTGCATGCGGCAATCTACCGGGCTGCGCCAGGAGAGATCATTGTGGTAGAAGCAGGAGATAGTGACTACGCAATTAGTGGCGGCAATGTCTGCGCGATCGCCCAGAAAAGAGGCATTGCTGGCTTTATCATTGATGGTGCTATTCGAGACATTGCTGAAGTAAGAGAGGCTAGATTCCCTGTTTTTGCTAGGGGTTGCATTCCTAAACCAGGGAAGAAAGCGCAGTTAGGTGAACTGCAGCAGCCAATCATCTGCGGTGGCGTCAGAGTCTTTCCAAAAGACATTGTGATCGCGGATGAGGAAGGGATTGCTGTCGTGCCTCATAGAGAAGCCGAAGCAGTTTGGAAGATTGCCAAAGAGAGAGCAGATAAAGATGCCACGCAGTCGCTGTCAGAGTGGGAGAGCGCTCACCGCACAAAGATCGAAAAACTGTTATTAGAAAAAGGGTTTGTAGAACCTAGCGAGTAAGGTTGGCAGCTAATCGCGTGGATGTCTAGCAACGATTCTGTCAAAGTAACTATTTAGCAGCGGCGCTATCAAGCTGTGCAATCGAGTCAGAACTTTGACTTCTACCCCTGGAGAAATCTCAAATCGATTTTGCTGTACGCCTTGCAAGATGAGCCGTGCAACATCGCCTGCTGTCCACGCTTTAGCGGTTGCCGTAATTGCTTTGGTCGCAGCCGGCTTCGTTTTGTTTTCCTCGACAAGCTGGGGAGTCTGGGTATCAGGGGGATAAACCACAGAAACACCAACACCTATCGGCTTTAGCTCTGCTCGAAGCGATTCAGCCAGGCCTCGAACGGCGAATTTGCTAGGACCGTAGGCGCTATAGCCGTAAAGTCCAACTAGGCCAGCAGCAGATGAGATTAGGCATAGATGACCCGAGCGTTGTTGTTCCATGACGGGCAAGACGGCACGAATACAGTAGAGCGTACCAAAGTAGTTGGTAGACATGGCCGCTTCAAACACTTCTGCAGACAGTGCTTGAAAGTGTCCCGGTCGCGCAATACCTGCACTAGTCACGAGTAAGCGAGGTGGCCCAAGTTCTTCTATAGCGGTTTGAATCGCTTTTTCAGCCTGAGGGCGATCGCTTACATCTGCTACCACCGTCACTACCTTCTGCTGGACAGACCTTCTAGCCTGTTCTATTTCTGCTTTTGCCAACTGCAAGCGAGTCTGACTGCGGCCAATAATTGAGATGCAGCTACCCTGTTCTGCTAATTGCAGCGCGATCGCCTTACCAATCCCACTCGATCCACCGGTAATGATTGTGTGCTCAAGGTTGCTATTCATTTGGCCTATGGCAGATTAGCAAGCGCTTTTGCTCTCTTCTCAGTTTCCGCCTTAGCTGCAACCAAAGAATCTTCTAGAACCAATCGGTAGGTGCTAAAAAACAGCCCTCTTGGCGAACTATTACCCGGATCGATATTTACCCGGTGAGTGATCAGAACCTGTTCTGTTCCAGCTTCATCAGTCACTACCGGATCGAGCTGCCAAACGCCCTGCAAAGCATCTAGATCGCCATCCACCAGCCGAAAGTCTACTGTCTTTGGATAGGCTTCTGTTGATTCAATCACCACTCGGCTGTTAATCTCAAGCACCGAAGGAACCACAGAAATCACGTTCCTCTGTTCGAACACTCGGCGATTGTCTTCTGACTCTAAAAGCTCACTGTTCTCAATGTTGGGTAAGAACTTCTCAAAGTTGTCGTAATCTGTTAGTACTTCCCACGCTTGTGCCACTGGGGCATCAATCAGCACTCGCGCGACAAACTGCCCGCTATCACCATCTCTGGCTGCACTGACCATCACCTGCCCACCTTCCAAAGCAGCGCGTTCTTGAGCGGTAAGAGCATCGTAAACGCTTTGACTAGATTCGTTTGCAAGTAAGAGTTGGGTTTGGGCTGAGGCAGTAGTTGCTAGCGGTGTGATCAGAGTAAGCGCGATCGCGGCCAGTTTGCCTAGAGACCGAACGCGCCGGGAAGCATGACGAGAAGACATATATCGCGACTAACCTCACAGATTCTTCAGTATAAGTTACCTTATAGGCTGCCCTATGGTCTGCACCGAAAGTGACACCCGAAGTTTTGTGTGCTGCTAGGCTTGACTGGGTCCATAATACTCTCGCTGGAATGGGTAAGTTGGTAAGGCCAACTTAATTCGCTTTTGTTTCTGATAAAGCACTCTCCAGTCAATCACTTCCCCTTTGACGTATCGCTTTGCCGTAGCTTCAAGAGAAATTGCCGATAGGGAAGCCCCTGGAGAAGCTGTTGGAGAAGCTACTGAAGGAGAAACATAAGATGCTTTTGAATCAGAAAAGAGTGTCGGACTACCACTTTTGTAGCTGTCACTGTAATAACAGTCAGACTGAGGTCGGCCTGAGAGCGTCGCAATCAAAATTTGACGGAGAACCGAGAGAGAAGGAGAGATAATTGCTAGACGGCAGGAAAAGTGCGATCGCCCGGTGCTAGCGGTAAAACACAGATCAGCTAAGGCAATATCTGGATGAGCTGCCAAATACTGAGCATAGCGTGCAAGTAGCTGCGTTAACGCAGCAGGCGTCCTAGCAGATAGCGGTAGAAGATAAGAGGAAATAGGCTCGTGACTTGATGAATACGCTATGGGATCTCGATCAAGTCGATTAGAACGTTCATTTTTTGGGCGAGCATCTTCAAACAGTGGCGGCGGTGACTGCACAATCAAGTGTGCGTTAGTGCCGTTGAAGCCAAAGGCACTGACACCCGCCGTGCGAGAGTCTGCTTTTGGCCAAGGCGTTGTCTGCCGGGGCAGGTAAAAAGGTAGCGTCTCCCACGCAATCAGCGGATTAGGACAATCAAGATGCAGATTAGCTGGAATCTGTTCATGCTCAATCGCCAAAACAGCCTTAATCAGCCCGGCTATTCCCGCAGCGGCTTCCGCGTGGCCAATATTCGTCTTTAAAGCCCCTAGCACTACCGGCGCTGTCCTTTTAGCATCTGCGAACACCTGCTCTAACGCGCCAACTTCAATCGGATCTCCTAGTGCAGTCCCTGTGCCATGGGTTTCCACATAGTCCACAGCGGCCGGGGTTAGGCGGCTAGCGGTCAGCGCCTGCTGGATGACAGCGGCCTGGGCTAGTTTGCTGGGCGCAGTTAAACCATTCGTTCGCCCGTTGTGATTAGTCGCAGAACCCAGGATAACCGCCTGAATGCGATCACCTGCTGCTTGGGCATCGCTTAGCCGCTTTAGCACGACCATTCCACCGCCTTCTGCTCGGCCAAATCCACTTGCGGCTTTGTCAAACGTTCGACAGCGTCCATCTGCCGAGAGCATTCGTGCCTTAGAGAAATTAATGCTTGCCGCTGGGGTTAAAATTCGATTGACGCCACCTACTAGTGCTAGATTACATTCCCGTTGGCGCAGACTTTGACAGGCTAGATGCACCGCTACCAAGGAAGAAGAGCAAGCCGTATCAACTGCCAAACTAGGCCCGTTCACCCCTAGTAAAAAGGACAGCCGACCTGCCGCTACACTGTGAGAATTTCCCGTTGCCAGATAGGCATCAATTTCCTCTGGCGATCGCTCAAGTAGCTGCTGCCAGTGGTCGATACTACTAATCCCTAAAAAAACACCAACAGCGCGTTGATCGTCCGTGCTCAAAGCATCAGGTGCGACTCCGGCATGCTCTAGTGCTTCCCAACCGAGTTCTAGAGCAAGGCGCTGCTGCGGATCGAGCGTCACCGCTTCCCTTGGAGAAACGCGAAAAAATGCGGCATCAAAGTCATATAGGCTCGGGATAAATCCACCGTTGCAAGAGATCATTTTCCCAGGAGCAGTGGGTTCGACATCGTGATAGTGTTCGCTCGGCCAGCGATCGCTAGGGACCTTAGAGATCGCGTCAGTTTGTCTTTTTAGTAGCTTCCAAAATGAATCAGGAGAGTCCACCCCACCTGGAAAGCGACAGCTCATTCCCACAATGGCGATAGGTTCATACTGAGCCTGCTCAAGCGCGTCGAGTTTTGCCTGAAGCGTCTTGATAGCTAGAAGAGCTCGTTTGGTCGGCGAGAGCGAGGCGGAAGCATCATTCATAGACTACGTTTGGTCTAGCTTGCTCAATTCTTCTAATAACAACGCTTCTGCTTCGTTATCAGAAAGATCTCTAAAGTTTTCTAAGCTAGCTGCTTTAATCTGTTTGTCGAAAGTTTTGTTAGTGCCGTGGCTTTCGGTGTGACTTTTTGAAGAGATTAGTAGGCTAGCAATATAGTCTGTTAGCTGGGCCAAGGTTGGATAGTCGTACACGAGTGTTGCTGGTAACGAACACTTTAAACTAGTCTGTAGCCGGTTGCGAAACTCTACAGCGGTAAGAGAATCGAGGCCAAGATCCGTAAAGTCGGCGCTCTGATCGACAGCTATGCCATTGGCTTGTCCTAAAACAATAGCGAGCTGGTCTTGTAAATGCTGAATCAGAGCAGTTGTATTACCGACTTTTAAGTCTGCTTGAATAGTTGATCTAACATGACTTTTGGAAGATTCTTGAGAAGATGGACGCGGTGATTGTTGAGTGGGCTGGGAGGAGTGTTCTAAAGAACGCTTTGACTTTCGTGACTTTAGAGCTGTTGACTCTATCGCTGTCAGAAGCGAGGTCTGAACATGGGCCATTTGCCAATTTTGCAGCTTCCCTGGCAAGACACCGATCTGAGCGTCTTCTGTTGAACTGAGTAGCCAATCAAGAATCTCTAAGGCCGTCTCTGGTTCGATCAGAGGAATACCAGCTCGCTTTAGACGCTGTTCTACTTCAGGAGTATCTGCGAGCCCTGAACCTGCCCAAGCAGCCCAGTTAATACTCAAGCCAGGCAGTCCCTGCTGACGGCGGAAGTGAGCGATCGCATCCAAAAAGCTATTCGCCGCTGCATAGTTTGCCTGCCCTACTGAGCCTAGCAAAGAAGCCACTGAAGAAAACATCACAAAGTAGTCAAGACTCATATCCTGCGTCACTTGGTGGAGGTTCCACGTTCCGGTGACCTTCGCTGACAGGACGCACTCAAACGTTATCCAGCTTTGTTGTTGAAGCACGCCATCATCGATCTCGCCTGCCAAGTGAAAGAGTCCTTTCAAAGGAGCACTGGTAGATTGAAGCGTATGCACTAGATCCCGCTGAAGCCGTTCTCTATCTAGAAGATTAGTGTGGAGCATTTTTACATCAACACCAGATTGACGCAGTCGGTCGATATGCTGTTGAATCTTCTTGAACTGAGGTTTCATCGACACAGGGCTGCGACATAAAAGGATAAGGGACCGGGCCCCTTGATCTACCAGCCACTGAGCAACCTGTAGGCCGAGTGCGCCCGCTCCGCCAGTGATTAAGTAGGTCGCATTAGCACGAATCGCGATAGGTTTAGAAGATGAGGATAGATTAGGCGGTGTAATATTGACTTTCCCTATATGTTTCCCCTGCTGCATCGTGCGGAAGGCATCTACTGTCTCTGAGGCGGTATAGAGTCGATGGGATAAGGGTGATAGGCGGCTATTCTGTATCTCAGTAGCGATTCGGCTTAGCATTGACTGGATAAGCTGAGGCTGGCTGTTCGTTACCGCAACAAGATCAATGATTTGATAGCTAACATCGGGGCGTTGCTGTCCCATCTGCTCCGCCGACCAGATATCTGATTTACCGATCTCTAGAAATCGACCACCGGTAGTGAGTGTAGAAAGGCTTTGGGCGATCGCCTCTCCAGAAAGCGAATTGAGCACCATATCCAACCCTCGCCCTTCGGTCTGTTGCATAATCTGGTCGGCAAAGTCTAGAGTACGAGAATTGAAGATATGCTGTACTCCCTGCTGTCTTAAAAACGCCCACTTGGGTGGAGAGGCGGTTGCAAAAACCTTTGCGCCTAAGCGTTGGGCAATCTGCACAGCCGCTTGGCCAACGCCACCTGCCGCCGCATGCACTAGGACACTCTCACCTGCGGTTAATTCGCCTATCTCTACTAGCGCATAGTAAGCGGTGAGAAACGCTGTTGGAATAGTCGCGGCCTCGATAGTGCTAAGACCCTTGGGTATAGGTACCGCTAGATCTGCGCAGACTGTGACATATTGGCTAAAGCTAGCAGGAGCGATCGCCATCACCCTATCTCCTACCGCTATCTTCTTCACTTGCTTCCCAACCGCAACGACCTTTCCAGCACATTCAAGCCCCAAAGGGCCAGCCTCGCCAGGATACAAATTCAACGCGTTCAACACGTCTCGAAAGTTAAGCCCGGTTGCCTGTACAAGGAGTTCTATTTCGTCAGGCGCTGGCTGTTTGCGAGACGTCTCCTGCCAGCTAAGGTTCTCTAAAGTTCCTCTTTCTACCGTTTGTAGCTGCAGATTATCAACAGATTGATCACTCTGCTGAATGGGTCGAGTTAGTCTAGCCACATAGCGCTTTCCGTTTCGATAGGCAACTTGACTCTCTCTAGAATCGTTCTGATAAATTTCGGCGAGCAAACTAGAGAGCACTTGCTGTTCGCTAGCAGTTGAATCTAAGTCTAAACAGACGCAATTTAATTCAGGATGTTCGAGGGCAACTGTTCTACCGAGTCCCCAAAGCGGCGACTGGGCAACGTTTAGAGAGTCGTCGCCAAGAACAGCTTGGGCGCGATCAGTAACGAATAGAAGGCGGGTAGATAGATTACAGCTAACTAATGCCTGCGTGATATAAAGCGCGCCTTTGCAACTTTGTTCTACGTCACTGCCGCTAAAATATAGAACACCTCGCCAGCTACTTGCTCGCTGCACTTGCGTGTGAAAGCTTTCAGGATGTTCTCTATCTATCTCGAGATACGCTTCGCTCTGCTGCTGAGCCTTACCCAAAAGTGCAAGGGTACAATTTTGCGCTTGCTCTGTTAGGAGACGGGCGATCGCCTTTAACCTAGCAGCATCCTCTCCCAGAATTAACCAGTGGTCACCTGCTGCTAATTGGGGACTATCCACCACCGCCGTCGGCTGCCATTCGACTGTATAAATCCAGTCTTTCCAGTGAGGAAGCTGCGCTGATAGCGGGCTTTGATCGGGTGGATTTTGATGGGCGGGCACTACGCGTCTTGCCATCAAGCCCGTAATTGCAGCGATTATCTCTCCTTCGTCATCGAATATCTGCACGTCTGCTGTCACCGTGTGAGCGCGCACTTCAATCGGCCAAAGCTGAACGTAGCTCCAAACAAACTGACTTTTAGTCGAGCTACCGATCGCTAAGGGCCGGTGACATATCACGTGTTCAGCGCCAATAGGCACATAAGCATTGGCGCTCGCAGAAGCTGGTAGCGCCGCTAAAATACACTGAAAACAAGCGTCTAGTACAGCAGGGTGTAGCTGATAGCTAGCGCTATTGGAGATAATTTCAGGCGCAATTCGAACTCGACCTAAGGCTTCGTTCGGCGCGTGCCATATGGCCTCGATGCCACAGAAAAGACCCTCGTATGAAAGACCAATACGTTCGCACGCTTCGTAATGGACCTGGGGCGATCGCACTTCCCCTAGCCTAGCTTGTATCTGCTTGATTTCAATAGAATCTATTGCTATCTGCTTAGCTGCGCTGACAACGCCTTCACAGTGTAATGTCCACTCCGAGTTCTTAGAAGAAGCTGAATCTTCTAAAGATCGACTGAAGATTTCAAAGCGGTAAGCGCTAGCAGACTGCTCATCGGTACCAGGGGTTAGAATCGTCTGGATTGCTGTCAATTTCTCAGAGATAGGGAGTGGTCTCAAAATAGAAACCTCACTGAGCTGAACCGAGGTAGTTTGTAGAATCTCAGTGCCTACCGACAAGCCGATCTCAAAGAAAGCCGATCCTGGGAAAAGAGCTTGACCTTGAACTTTGTGATGCTGTAAATAGTCTGGCTGAGCTGAATGAACCGTTTGTTGAAAAAGAATCTGTCGAAGCGGCGTAGAGATCTTTGAGCCTGCTAGAGGATGAGACGATGCATCTATCGAGGTCGGTGGCCTGGTTGATGTAGGCCGCTCCATCCAGTACCGCTGACGTTCGAAGGCATATGTAGGTAGGGGAATTCGACCGACTTGACGATGGCTATAGAACGCCTTCCAATCGACTGCATATCCCCCTTCATAGAGAGCCGCTAAACTAGAAAGCATCTGCCAGCTATCGGACTTTTGCGGCTGTAAGCTTGCTAATAGAGTGTATGAACTAGCAACGGATGAATCAGAAGAGAGGGTCGCCTGTGCTAGTGTGAGCAGAACTGGACGAGGGCCACATTCAATAAAGGTAGAAACGCCTTTTTCCCTAAGCGTCTCAACACTTTGAGCAAACTGCACAGGTTGTTGAACATGCTCAACCCAATAGTTGGCATCAAAAGTATCCGTCGTTTTTCCGCTGATGTTAGAGACAATCTCTATACTCGGTGTTCGATAAGAAATAGAGTTCGCAACTTCTCGGAAGTCGGATAGTATTGGCTTCATCTGCGAAGAATGAAAAGCGTGAGAAACCTTTAGCTTTCGATATCTAATCCCCTGCATGGCGAACTTTTCAGCAATCCTATCAATAGCTACTGACGATCCGGATAGCACTGTATTTTCAGGAGAATTAATTGCCGCGATCGCAATGTCTTCTTCTAAAGCTTGCTTGCAGGTGTTGACATCTGCCGTCACTGATAGCATCGCGCCACCAGCGTGATCAATAGGCTCACCTGCAGAATCACCGACAGGTATAGACTGAATTAATCGACCTCTTTCTAAAACCAGCTTCAGTCCGTCTTCTAAGTCAAATACATCTGCTATACAAGCGGCTACATATTCTCCCAGGCTATGTCCTAGCACCGCTGTAGGCTGTATACCCCAGCTTATCCACAGCCTTGTGATCGCATATTCAAGCGCAAATAGAACAGGCTGAGTGTATTCTGTTTGATTGATCCGTTCGCTTTCTTCGAATAACACAGCTAGCAGATCAAAGTTATCTCGTCGTAGAATATCAGCACAGCAATCTAGCTCACGGCGAAAGACAGGTTGAGTCTCATACAGCTCTCTCCCCATACCTACAGCCTGAGCGCCTTGACCGGTGAAAAGAAAAGCAGCTTCCCCAGTTGTCATAAGATCTGTTGGTGCTAACAGCCATTCATCAAGCTGAGTACGCAGATCTTCTACAGAATTAACGACTAGCGCTAGACGATAGGGAAAGTGCGATCGCCCTACGCCTAAAGTAAAACAGATATCTGACAAAGAGATATCTGAGCAGTCACGAAGAAAATCAACATGCTTTTTAGCAAGCGCCTTCAGAGCAGTCTGAGTCTTCGCAGAAAGCACAAATAGTTCCGCTTGGAATCCGGCTGGCTGGCTAGCGCTATGCGAATCACGATCTTCAACGACCGCTTCTTCTAAAACCATATGGACATTAGTGCCCCCAATACCCAGTGAGTTAACGCTAGCTCGCCTTGGCGTTTTGGTCCTTGGCCAATCAGCAAGCGCTGTGTTGACATAGAAGGGACCATTAGCAAAATCAATTTGCGGATTTGGCGTTTGAAAGTGTAAGCTCGCTGGAATTTGACCGTGATGTACGGCCAATGCAGTTTTGATAAAACCAACGACACCAGAAGCAATATTAAGATGGCCTACATTAGTCTTTACCGATCCAATCGGACAAAATTGTTTTTTGTCCGTGCTTAGAGGCTCAGGGCAACGTTTAAAGGCCTGGCTTAGGGCTGCAATCTCAATCGGATCGCCTAGCTGAGTGCCCGTCCCATGCGCTTCGACATAGCCAATCGTTTCGGCAGGGGTATTTGCGATCGCCAACGCTTCTACGGCTACCCGCGCTTGTCCCTCACTCAAGGGGGCTAGATAGCCTACCTTTTGTCCACCGTCATTACCTACCGCAGATCCTTTGATAACAGCATAAATAAAGTCCCTATGCGCGATCGCCTCATCCAATCGCTTCAGCACGACTAGGCCCACACCGCTGCCAAACACCGTCCCCTTCGCCCCGGCATCAAATGCCCGGCAATGGCCGTCTTCAGCTAAGATCATACCTTCTTGGTACAGATAGCCTGCCTGCTGCGGCGTTTCAACCGACACGCCCCCAGCTAGCGCCATATCGCATTCTCTTTGTAGCAAGCTCTGCGCCGCCAAGTGAATAGACACTAGAGAAGTAGAACAGGCCGTTTGAACATTCAAACTAGGCCCGCGTAGATTCAGCTTATAAGAGACCCGAGTAGTCAGATAGTCTTTATCATTAGCAACCGTCGCTTGGAAGCCACCAAGAGAGCTAAGTGTAAATACATCTAGTGAATCATTCGAATCGAGCGTATGACGATTCGGATAAACCTGATTGAGCAGGTAAGTATTCATCGTTGCCCCTGCAAACAGGCCGATCGCACCCTCATAAGTGAGTGGGTCATATCCGGCGGCTTCCAAACTTTCCCACGCACATTCCAACAGTAGTCGCTGCTGAGGGTCCATCAGCCGAGCTTCTTTAGGACTGTAGCCAAAAAAATTGGCATCGAAGTAATCAATCTCTTCTAGGGTTGGGCTAGCATTCACATAGTTTGGATGCTGTAGCAGCGCAGGGTCAATTCCTGCTGCTAGCATCTCTTCATCAGTGAAAAAAGTAATTGACTCCACACCGTCTTTTAGGTTCTGCCAGAAAGCGTCTAAGTTTGGAGCGCCTGGGAATCGACCGGCCATGCCAATGATGGCAATATCTGAGTGTTGACTGCTACAGCCCTCTTCCAACTTCGTTTTCAACGAGTCGCGTAGAGGCTGTGAGGGCGTTTCTAAATCTGTTTGGTTGCGTTGTTTTAGATAGCTAGCTAGCGTAGCAATCGTAGGATATTGAAAGAGAGAAACGACTTTTAGCGTAGGGGCAAGCTGGTTTTGCAAGTGTCCAAGGACCTGCATTAGTTGCAAAGACGATCCGCCTAGCTCAAAGAAGTTTCTATTTCTATCGATTCTTTCTACAGAAAGAACAGACTTCCAGATAGAAGAAATATGCTGCTCAAGCTTGGACTGACTGAGATTCGTAGTTTCTAAACTAGCTTGGAACGCTTTGATAGATCGCTGCACTTGCGGATTGAATTCACCGGCTAAAAATCGCTTGCTAAGCTGACTACGCTGAATTTTTCCAATAGAAGTTTTAGGGATATCTGTCTCTTCTACCGGTATCACATAGGTCGCAGAGATGCCAATTTGATCAATTACTTGGGTCCGAATTTGTCTAATCAACGAGACAATAGCGTCTAGGTCTTGGGTCCCGGCAGCAGGATGAAAAAAAATGGCTAGTTGCTCGGTGGCATCTTCTGCGCTACGCACCCCGCAAGCTGCCGTAAAAGAAGTATCTATGCCTGCTATCGTCTCTACGACAGATTCGATCTCATGGCTGTAATAGTTGACGCCACCAAGGATGATGACATCTTTTTGCCGACCGGTAATTGTCAACGCATCGTCTTGAATGAATGCTAAATCACCCGTATTAAACCAACCGTCCTCTGTGAACGCGGCTACATTTGGATCGGTTTTACTTGACGCTGTTTTACTTAACTTTGTTACAGTCGAAGCCGCTTCATTATCAAACCCACTCGAGCCTTGCTCATTTGGGGGCTGATAGTAACCAGCGGTAACACTCAATCCTTTTACCTGTAGGCGACCAATCTCCCCTTCAAAAACTACCGAGTCTGTATCATCTACCACTCGAATTGAGACGCCTGGAATCGGCTTTCCTAGAGTCACAAAGGCATCTGATTTAGTCGCAGAGGCTAGCGAAAACTGACGAGAATGGACAATTCCAGAACAAGTTTCTGTCATCCCATAGCCCGGACTAACTACCGTTTCAGCTAGACCATAGGGGGCCAACATTTGCAAAAACTGTCGGGCTGTTTCTCCGACGACAGCTTCTGCTCCATTTCCCATCCAGCGAATAGAAGAGAAGTCCCAACCATAGCGCTTAGCTCTTTCTACAACCCTATGTGCCTGATCATTAACCAAACCATAGGCAAAATTAGGCGCCCAGGTTGCGCTAGTTTGGTACTTAACCAAAAGGTCCATCCAGACTAAGGGATCTTTTAAGACAAGTTCGCGCGCAACATGAATCTGCTCGCAGCCTATGTATATCTCTGTTAAATGAAACATGACTAGACTAGCTACATGCTCAAGCGGCATCCAATTGAGCGTAGTATCTTTTGCAGAAAGCTGGTTTACAGTTACCATGCCATAGGCGCTGGCTCTGATATTTTGGTGGGTGAGCTGGACGCCTTTGGGCGCGCCTGTACTGCCAGAGGTTAAAAGGAGGAGCGCTAGCTCATCTGGCTGTGGCTCATATAGAGGTGGCTCACCACAGTGATTTTTCTGAAGATCAGCGAGCGTTAGAACCCTAGTAGAAAGTGAGATTGGTAGTGACTTTGAGAGATCTGGCGAGTCTGTCAGCAGAATAGGATTTTCTAGTAAGGCGATCGCGCTTTCTAATAGCGTCTGTCCGCCTGTACTACTAGCTTGCGCAGAAATAGGCACCGGAATACAGCCACTGAGGAAACATCCCCACAAGGCGGTGACCAAATCAATGCTTTTGGAGAACTGAAGAATAACAAAATCGTGCTGTCTTGTTATGGTCTTTCTATCAGTCGGTTTCTTTGCTACTTTGCAAGAGTCATTTCCTAACCCTCTTTCTATCAATCCGAACGCGATTTGCTTAGCGGCAGCTAATAGCTGATCATACGGCTGTAGAGTCTCCGTACCGTCAGGGCATAGATAGCGAGTGCCAGTCTTTCTTTTCGCCGCTTGATCTAGCGCGTCAACTAAGTTAGGAGGAAAATCAGTCGTATCAGGAAAAGGATCGCCGTGAACAATCGCTAGTGATTGAGTTGGCTGCTCTAACTGCTTGTCTGGCTGCTGCGATATTGACTTTGAGGATGACACGGTCATACCTGTACGTACTTAGGGATGATCAAGTAGCTTGAACGCAATAGACTCTTTGAAGCAGTACCATAGCGGGTTTTGAGCCAATCTGTAAAGCAGCAAGGCTACGACAATATGGCATGATAATGACTGTATCTACATAGGTCTACGGGTCTAGCTTACGGTTTGTACCGACTCAACCCTTCTATTTGAATAGATGGAGACTCTCAATTTACTCATTTCGGATGAAACGCTACGGGACGGAGAACAGCAAGTTGGTCTCTTCTTTGAAGACAAAACAACCCTAGCTAACCTGATTGCTCAAACTGGGGTCCAACAGATTGCGCTGATGCCTGCTATTCATACTAGCGAGGCAAAATTGGTTAGTAGCCTGGTTGACAGCGGCCTAAAGCGTCAAATCGTTGCTTCGACGATGATGAGACGCGCCGCAATCGAGCATGCCAAGACCTGCGGTGTGCGACAGGTCATTCTTTTCCATGCTGTGTCCGATCGACTGCTGTTTCTAAGGGATCTAGAAATCGCTAAAGACCCGAGGTTCAAGGGCAAAACAATCGACGATGATATCGATCTTCCGGTCATCCAACGCAGCCGTCAGCGGATGTTGATTCATGCCTTAGAACATGTACGCTACGCAGCTGAACAAGGACTCAGAATCTGCTTTGCCGCAGAAGATGCGAGCCGAGCGGATAATGATTTTCTAGTCGAGTGTATCAACACGCTATCGCCCTACATTGACGAATTTTTACTTTGCGATACAGTCGGTAGCCTGACGCCTAAGCGGACAGCTCTGTGGATTCAAAACCTGTTGCAACATACTCGCGCAGTACCGCTATCTGTCCACTTTCACAACGATATGGGGCTGGCTCTAGAAAATACGATTCAGGCTGTGTGTGCGGGCGCTAGGGGCATTTCAGGCACGTTCGGAGGAATTGGAGAACGAGCGGGTAATGCGCCGATTGAACAGGTTCTAAAGGGGCTGCGATCGCGTTTTGGCTGGGAAGTGGCAGGCATTGATTACGATGCACTAGATCAGGTGGTTGACTATTTACACGCGCAGGGACATCGGCCTCATGCACCTTATTCGCGTCAGGCTCAGCGGCATGAGTCGGGCATTCACGTTAGCGCTTTGTTACGCGATCGCCGCAGCTACAGCATTTTTCCTCATCAGCAGCCAGAGATCTGGTTTGGTAAAGGCAGTGGATCGAGTAACTTTCAATATCTATTTGAACAGTATCTCAACTGGCCCCTACCCCAGTGCGAATACGAACGACTAAGAGCCATTGTCAAAGCGATCGCCATCCGAGAAAAGCGATCTTTTTCGGTAGAAGACATGCTCAAACTAATCCAGGAAAGAAACCTGATACCTCTTTTGAACCCACTGACCTTGGACTCACGAAGGGCTAGTCAGAATAAACATCTGATAGGAGCATAGTCCGCGTCGTATCATGGTGACTGGCAGACATAACGCTCAGAACACCACTATCGTCTAGAACATCACTATGGCAACTGGTCGCTAATTTCTCCACGCACTGCTGAAATTGCCACTGTTCTAGGTGAGGCCAAATAGTTCCGTCCGGTCGGATCGCCGCTGCGGCCCTTAAAATTACGATTGGTCGCATAGATTCCGGTTTCTTTTGCGCCCAAAACACCGCGCCCCGCATTGATGCAGGCACCACAGCCCGACTTCAAGACGGTTGCACCCGCTTGTTCTAAAGTTGACAGATAGCCCATAGATTCTGCCTGCTCTTTAACCGCCTGTGAAGCTGGAACGACAAACAAACTCACCGCCGGATTGACTCGCTGCCCCTTGATTGCTGCTGCTGCTGCTGCGAGATCATGTAGCTTTCCGCCCGTACAAGACCCGATGAAGGCCCGAGTGATTGCCACACCATCAAGCTCATGAACAGGAACAACTCTATCGGGCGTCGGTGGCGCAGCTACCTGTGGAGTTAGCTGACTAAGATCAAACCGATAGCTCTGTTCATACTGAGCGTCTAGGTCGGCTGTCACTTCAGTGAAAGGCTGATTCGTATGCGCTTTCACGTATTCTCGGGTGGTCTGGTCGACTGGCATTAAGCCGCACATAGCCCCGCACTCTATGACCATATTTGCCAACGTCATTCGCTCGTCCATCGGCAGCTGTTCAACAACGCTGCCAGCAAATTCTACAACTGTCCCAGTTGCGCCGTGACATCCAATCTGACCCAAGATAAACAACATAATATCTTTGGCGCTTACCAACTCAGGCAGCTTTCCAGACAGCTCAATCCGCAGCGTCGCTGGCACTCGAATCCAAAGGTCACCCATCGCGAAAATGTTCGCCATATCCGTAGTCCCTACACCTGTAGAAAAGCTACCAAACGCGCCATAAGTGCAGCTATGAGAGTCTGTGCCAGCAATCATCATACCCGGTCGTACAAAGCCTTGCTCAGGTAGAAGAACGTGACAAATTCCAGCGGCTTCACCAGGAGAAACAACATCAAACAGATGGCAGCCCTGCTGTTTGGCAAAGTCCACCATCTGCTGGTGCAGAGAGATCGCACCACGATCTTGGCGAATGTCGTTGACTTGGATGAAGTGATCGGCGACTAGAACGATCTTGCCTGGATCCCACACAGTGGCGTTCGGTCCAAACTGCTGCTGAAATAGCGCTCCGACCGGGCCGGCGATCGCATCGTGAGACATCGCCAAATCCACCTTGGCAAACACCACCTCTCCAGGCCGTACGTATGAGTTTCCTGAGGCCTGCGCCAGCAGCTTTTCGGCTACCGTCATCGGTCGAGCTAACGTCTGACTTTGAGGAATATCGACTTTCCCTTGTCGTCGTTGCAGGTTAAATGCGATCAGGCCACCAGCAGCGACAATAGCCTCTACCGCTGGATTCTGCAAAGGTTTTCCAATAACCTCTAGCGGCAGTCCAATGTTGATACTGTTGCGATAGAAGATTTCAGCAAAAGACTTCGCCCGAACTTTCTGAATCCCCGCCGCCTGAATGGCAATAGGGGCAAACTCCCTGCTAGATCCACACCCAAAGTTCTCGCCGGCTTCGATCACGTCGTATTTCAAAAGGTTGCCCGGTCCGATCACATGCTCTAGCGCATAATGTGCAAGATGGTCTAAATCACCATTAGTGCCACGTTTAGCTGGGATAATGTCATCTGTATTGATGTTGTCCCCTAACCTAAGCACCTGCTGAGTCATAGCGTTTCCGATGGTGAAAGTTCTAAGGGACACGATACTGGGTCAAGGTGCGATCGCGAAATCGGCTGTCTTTGTTCGTAAAGCGTTCTTGCTTCACCCTCTCTAAGCCCGCTTTCTCAAAATGCGCTAGCTCATCAAACGATAGGGGCCAGGGCGCATCATCCCCTGGATCTCCGTCATCTTTACGCATGTAAGTCGCAATCAGTACGGTTCCTTGCGAGGTGCCTAAAGCGGCAATGTTTTCAATCACCTCTTCTCGAACGCTTAGCGGCAGTGCCTGAATCGTTCTAAAGTCAAAAACTAGATCGAACTTACCTAGCCAGTCAGCAGGCAGGTTAAACAGATTAGCAGTGACGTAGTTGACTAGAGAATGGGGAAAGCGACCCTTTGCCCAGGCGATCGCGCTTTTAGAAATATCAAACCCCGTTACCGCAAACCCAGCCTTTGCTAGCGCCTCAGCATCATCACCTAAGCCACAGCCCACAACTACCGCCGATCGCCCTTCCCCCGCCACCTCATTCTGCTCTAGCCAATCAGTTAAGTACGCCGTCGCGCTAGGTAAAGCCCAGGGCACTTGGCCAGTATCGCCATCCGCGTTTGCATACAGCGGCTCAAACCAATCAGAAGCTCGCCCTCTAATCGTTTCTTCGGTCATACAACCCCCAGAATGTAAACTTCACTCCCGATACCGTTGGAATTGTCTGCGCTTGCAGTTGCTTTTGTAGAGCGCATCGCTTGACCTTTAGTGATCGTCTCCGGCATATATCCACATAGGCTCTGTCTTACCCGCTCTTTCAAACCCGCGCTTCTGATAGAATGCGACCGTTTCGTACTCAGCGACCAACATTTGCATATGCATCCCTTCGTAGTTTTTGCATAGCAGCTCCATAATCTTCCCGCCAATTCCCTGCTGCTGATAGTCTGGGTGAACTAGCAAGTGAGGATAGTAGACTACCAAAAAGCCATCTGAGATGGCGTTACCAAGACCAACAAGCTGCTCATCATTCCAGGCCGAGACCAGACTGTGAGAATTGATTAGTGCTTTGCGTAAAGCATCCGGTTTTTGCGCCGCAGACCAACCGTTTAGTTCATAGATAGGCAGGATCTGTTCGACTGAAATGTCTCTACGCTGAGAATATGTAATCATTTCTACTGTAACTGTCCTACCACTTTATACGCTGTACAGCTGTACAAATGATGACTGTACGACCGATGGCTGTACGACTGATCTAAGTCTCATCATACGCTGCTAGGCAAGAGGATACCGCTAGTGATAGATCTAACAACTTTGATTTCATTTGGGTTAGCAGCGGCTGTCTTGGTAGCGATGCCAGGGCCGGCCACCTTGTATATTGTGACCCGTAGTCTAGACCAGGGAAGGCAGGCAGGTCTTGCTTCTGTATTAGGAATCTCTACAGGCTCGCTAGTGCATTTTTTTGCAGCGGGGCTAGGGCTATCCACTATCTTGATGACCTCGGTAGTCGCGTTCCAGGCGGTGAAGTATATCGGCGCGCTGTATCTGATCTATTTAGGCGTTCAGAAGCTGCTATCTAACGAAGTGCTATCGATTGAACAGGTGGTAGCACCGCGATCGCTTACCAAGATTTTCTACCAGGGCGTGGTTGTCAACGTTTTGAACCCGAAAGCAGCGGTCTTCTTCTTAGCGTTTCTGCCACAGTTTATCGATCCGACAGTAGGTCCGATTTGGCAGCAGCTGATTCCCCTGTGCTGTGTGTTTATCTGCATTGGCCTAGCAGGCGATAGCACCTACGCTCTAATCGCTGGCAAGACGCGGCAGTGGCTGGTTCAAAATGCTTCGTTTTTACGGCGACAAAAGTATGTTGTCGGCGCTACCTATATTGCTTTGGGCATGGCTGCGGCAACGGTCTCGCCAGCTCGTAAATAGGAGATTAGTCGTATGAGCTGTGCACGCACTTGGCTAACCGCTCTACGAGTGGCTACAGGAGTGGCTACCGCTCTAGGAATTATGCTAGGAAGCTGCACTACTAACGGACAGACAATAGGCGATACGAATGACATGCCGTTCGTAGCCGTAACGCAGCTAGTAGGGGATCCGACGCTAAATGTGCTACGCGAAGGGATAAAAGATGAGCTGTTGGCAGCGGGCTATGAAATTGGGACAACGCTGCGCTGGGAATGGCGAAGTGCCAAGGGAAGTCCGGCGACCGCCAGGCAGATCGCGACTAAATACGCCCAGGCCAGTCCCGATGTGATTGTGGCGATCGCAAACCCTAATGCAAAATTAGCAGCAGCAGTCAGCCAAAATATTCCGATTGTCTTTTCAGCAGTCGGCGATCCAGTAGCTGCGGAACTGGTGAGCGACTTAGATAGACCAGGCGACAATATTAGTGGCGTCAGCGATCGCCTACCGATCCCCCAACAGCTAGCGCTCATCAAAGAGATTGTGCCAACCTCGCTCACCCTAGGAATAATCTACGACGTGGAGCAAGGTAGTACGTCTAGCTTAGTCTCACTAATCAACCAAAGTGCGCTAGAGCAGGATCTTGCGGTTCAAGCGGTTACTGTTTTATCGCCTGATGAGACAGCAGCAGCAGCACGGGGATTAGTCGGATCGGTAGATGCCATTTATATCCCACCAGGTAGCACACCAGCCGCCTTAGAAACGATAGTTCGAATAGGAAGGAACAACAAGCTACCGGTGTTTGCAGGGGATGTAGAGGCTGTAGAGAGCGGCGCGATCGCCACACTCAGCTTCGACTATTACGATGTGGGTCGTCAGACCGGAGAAATGATCGTCCAAGTACTAGCAGGCAAGAACCCTGGTGATTTACCTGTTGAATTTGTTGAGGATCTACAGTTAACTGTCAACCAAGCCGCCGCTGATGCCGTGGAGGTTCAGCTACCGAGCACCGTCATCTTTCGCGTTGATAGGACCATCGAATGAGGGCGGAAAGCCACACCAAAGCAAGCTAACTTCAATCAGTTTTAGCAGGTTAAGTTGACTAGCTTATACGTTTTAATCTCTATAGCATTGCGAGTCGCTCTTTCACCAGTGTCGCTTGCTTTTCAGCCTCAGCTAGTGCATCCCTAGCACCCTGCACTACCGCTGCGGGAGCCTGACTAACAAATCCTTGATTGCCTAACCGACCGTTTAGAGATTTCATTTCACCTTCCGCTTTGGCCAAATCCTTCTCTAGCTTCGCTCGTAGTGACTCTACATCCACCACCCCTGTTAGCGGAATTAGCACTTGCACAGTACCGGTTACCCCAGCGAACATCTCTCGCTGAGCGGCTGACTCTGACCTCACTTGAGCGGCTTGAGCGGTGGCTCGAATCAGATCGGCTGTCGATACGCCTTCTGGCATGGGCGTAACTTCTATCGTCTCTTCTGTAGTCTCTGCTTCTGTTGTAGATGAGTCTACTTCGATATAGGGTTCCGCCGGTTGGCTGATCGATTGAGCAGCGGGTTTGGAGTCTGCCGCGGTGCGATCGCCTGTAATCCGACTCCAGATGTCTTTCAATTCAGTAAATGTGCGCGCGCGCGCCTCTGCCTTGAACAATCGTCTCACACCCAATCGACCCACATAAAACAAGCCTACCAGTTGGAACAAACCTCTCAAGCCCGGCACTTCATCAATAGCATCTAACATCGAATCAAGCACACGGTAGGTCATGACCGTACCCAAAATTATCGCTAAAGACAGCGCAGGTCTCTTGTAGTCACTAAAGAACAGTTGCAAATGCTTACCTGGCTCGTCTAGAAACTGCAGAACCGCATCTAGCGCTTTCTCCCAGACGGCACCTTCTGAAGAGGCACCCTCTGAGCGCGAAGGCTGCTCTAACGTAGAATTGATGGTTCCAGGCGCTGCTGTCACGGCAATTTCGGCCGCCCTAGAAACAGACAGCGTCTCAGCGACAATTTCGGCTTCTGGAGCTAGATCGGTGTTTTGAATGGTCAAGGTTTCTACTTTCGCCATCGCCTTGATATAAGCCTGCGTCGATTCCAGCACTGCCAACTCATCAGAGCTGTCGGTCTTGAGGATGGCTTCGATCTTTGTAGAAGGCTTTACTCCCGCTTCTGCTCGCAGGTTGCGAATTGTTCTAATCACATCAAACAACAATTCAAACTGCTGTTCTAATTGACTGTTGATCTTCTCAGACTCAGGCTCAGGGTAGCGCTGTAAGGCCAGACAATCTTCTTCACCCACGCCAGTGAGCGTATGCCACAACTCTTCTGTAATGTGGGGCATAAAAGGATGCAACAGCTTCAAAGTGCCTTCTAAAACATAGGCTAGCGTCTGCTGTGCGGTTCTTTTCGTCTCGCCTTCTCCATATAGACGCGGCTTAACGAGTTCAATATACCAGTCACAAAAGTCCCCTCGGGTAAAGTCGTATAGCTCCTTAGCAGCTTCACCCAAGCCGTATTTGTCCAGGTAGGTGCGCGATCGCCCTGCCGCCTGATGAAACTTCGATAGAATCCACTCGTCCGCGAGTTCCAAAGGCCCGGCGGTACCTGGCATTCCTAGCCCAGATGGCGACTGTCCGCCCAGGTTCATCATCACAAAACGTGAGGCGTTCCACAGCTTGTTGGTAAAATTTCGAGAGGCTTCTACTGCTGAAGATTCGTCTGTTTGCCGATCGTAGTCTAGGCGGATATCTTGGCCAGCGCCTGCTACTTCGCGCACTAACGTATAGCGCAACGCATCTGTCCCATACTTGTCAATCAAGACCAGCGGATCGATACCATTTCCCTTCGATTTCGACATCTTTTGGTTGTTTTCATCGCGTACCAAACCATGGATGTAGACGGTATCAAACGGCATCTTCCCAGTGAAATGACCTGCCATCAGTGTCATTCTAGCCACCCAGAAAAAGATAATATCAAACCCAGTTACGAGCGTTTGAGTTGGGTAGTAAAACTGGTAGTCAGGCGTGCTCGTATTAGGCCAGCCCAAAGTAGACATCGGCCATAGGCCTGAAGAAAACCAAGTATCAAGTACGTCTGGATCTTGTTTAAGCTGGATATCATCGCCATACTTGGCTTTTGCCTTTTCCCAGGCCTCGGTCTCGTTTTTTGCAACAACAAAAGGCGTATCGTCACAAATTTCATCCTCTGTTGCAGTGACAACATACCAGGCTGGAATTTGATGCCCCCACCATAGCTGCCGAGAAATGCACCAGTCATTTAAATTTACTAACCAATCCCGGTAGACTTTCGTCCAGCGTTCAGGGACAAACTGCGGATCGCTTTGCTGGTCGAGTGCTGCTAGCGCCTGCTCAGCTAGCGGTTCGATCTTGACAAACCACTGAGTAGAAATTAGCGGCTCGATTGGGACTTTACCGCGATCACTATAAGGAACAGCATGCCGATAGTCTTCGATCCCGCCCATCCGGCCTTCCGCTTCTAGCTTCTCGATTACCAGATCGCGGGCCTGAAAACGATCAACGCCAACAAAGTCTTCGCCTGCATTCTCATTCAGCGTGCCGTCTTTGTTCAAGATATTAATCAGGGGCAGGTTGTGGCGCTTGCCCATTTCAAAGTCGTTGGGATCGTGGGCAGGGGTTACCTTTACACAGCCTGTACCAAATTCCGAATCGACAAATTCGTCACCAATAATTGGGATCTCTCGATCAGCGATCGGTAGCCACAACTTCTTACCAATCAAATGGCGATAGCGCTCGTCGTTAGGATTTACCGCCACTGCAGTATCCCCTAGCATAGTCTCAGGTCGGGTAGTGGCGACTTCTAGCTCGCCCTCTTCGCCAACGAGCGGATAGCGAAAATGCCATAGCTTACCATCGACTTCCTTCTTTTCTACTTCTAAATCAGAAACTGCCGACTGACTGGCCGGGCACCAGTTCACCATATAGCTACCGCGATAGATCAGCCCTTCTTCGTATAGCTGATTAAACGCTGTTAGCACCGCAGTAGACAGGCCTTCATCCATCGTGAAGCGCTCACGGGACCAGTCCGCAGAAATACCCAATTTGGTCAACTGACCAACAATTGTTCCCCCTGACTGAGCTTTCCATTCCCAAGCTCGTTCTAAGAATTTCTCCCTTCCAACTGACTCACGGGTCTGCCCTTCATCTGCGAACTGCTCTTCTAGAATCGTTTGAACGGCAATGCTAGCATGGTCAGTTCCTGGCAGATACAGCGTGTTTTTCCCCTTCATCCGCTGATAGCGAACGACCGTATCAATTAGCGCCTGCTCAAAGGCATGACCTATATGCAAACTACCCGTTACGTTTGGCGGTGGAATCATCACGCAAAACGGCTCGCCACCTTTACTAGGATCAGCTTTGAAGACTTCATTTTGCTGCCAGTAGTCTTGCCACTTGGTTTCAGTGGTAGTCGGATCGTATTGGCTAGCAAGCGTGGGGGTGGTGGCAGTCATTGCAAAGGGGAAAAGCAAGGGTTGATTCAGCTAAATGGTAGCAGTGATTTGAACGCTCATACGTCTAAGAAGTTAATCAGTCTAAAGGCTCAGCAGCAAAAAGCACCCAGACGTCTGCAGTTGGGTGCTGATCTATCAAAGCTGTGAAAGTAGAACGATTCAGGTAGCGCTGTGAAAGGACTAGGAAAGTAGCTCAATAGTACCTACCTAGTAGGTATAGCAATGGCCGGATGCATACTCTGCGAGAAGGCAAAGCCTACGGCCATCGACGACCACCTAGCTCTTCATGCATCAAAGGTTTCAGTCCTAGAATTTCAGCCCTAGAAGACGTGTAAAGCTAAGTGGCGAAAGCTATCGTACAAATAATAGTTAAGTGCCCAACAGTTGAGTTCAGCTCAATAAAACCTATTCGCCTGTTTCAGGAATGATGTTGTTCTGCTGCTCTGCCCCATTTTGCTGTTCTATGATTGCGCGCTGACGTTCGCGTAAGGATTCAGCTTCGCGGTTAATCCGACGGCTTTGGCTACGATAGAACCCTTCATCGGTAACACCTGCACCAGAGAGTACAGAGGAACGATGAAAGATATCCCAAATATCGACATTAGAGCCTAAAATACCATCACCCGCATCTCCTGACTTAAAGTCTTCAGCCGTGTTAGCAACGCCAGAATCTTGAGCGATCGCATCTCGCACACCGACGCTCATACCCAGCCCTAGCACCACACCCAAACCCATCAGTCCAACTAAAGCCTTACGCATTACTCATCTCTCCAAAGGGTCTTTTCTCAGATGCCACTAGTGTATCAATTGCAGCCATTCTAACTAGAAATCTTGTGCCGATACTGTGTCTGGATGGCTGTGCTAACTTGCTTCATCTAGATCGTTGATTCCAACATATGACATTTTATTTCGGCCTATGGCACTTTCTACTTCGGCTTACGGCACTTTAGCCTCAGCATAACTAACTGATCCGGCGACTAATTAAAGGACGAATTGTCGCTAAAGCCACCACACTAAATATCAGCAACAGCCCAACTGCCAAACCTAAGCTGATATCTCCAAACGGAGCCCGCATTACTGTGCTAGTAAAACTCCAGTCCGAATGCAAGTAGATATAGCGAATTGGCTCAATCGCATAGCTTAATGGATTAAGACTGGCAATGACCTGCAACCAAGGCGGCATGAATGACAAAGGCACTAAAGCAGTACTCGCAAACAGCAGCGGCAAGTTAGTAATGAAAATCACCGCCAGCAGCTCAATATGGCCTGGTAGCGTAAAAGCTAGCCCTAAGCTCAGCGCCGTTACACCAAACACTAGCAGTAACACAATCACCGTCATCAGCAGCAGACCCGCTGGCCCAGGCAGCCCAGCACCTAGTACGGCGCTTAATCCTACAATTGCAGTTGTTTGAATCAGGCTCATAGTCGCAATGAACAAAGCCGAGGCAACCACAATCGAAAAGCGTGAAGCCAAAGGTGCTACGAGCAGGCGGTTGAGGAAGCCAAATTCCCGGTCAAACATCACAGGCAAGCCAGCATTGAGCGCGCCTGCAAAAGCGGTAAAAACGATGATACCTGCACCGAGAAATTGGCCGTAGTTGCGGCTCTCACCAAACAGATCACTTGGCACGTTTTGAAAAAGCGCGCCAAATAAAATCAGCCACATCAAAGGTTGGATAACCCCAGCGACTAGTGTAGTTGGTCGTCTCTGCAGCTGAATAAACAGGCGGCGAGTGAGTGCGACAGTTTCTTGAATGAATTCTTTAGTGCCAGGCGATCGAAGCTGGGCAGCAGGGTTGTCGGAAATAGGAGCAGAAACAGATTGACTCATCGATCGACTCGTTGGGCTTACAGTTGTGATGGATAGATCTTCTAGGCTTACATACAGGCTAGCGCAAATATAGCTGCCTTATTTCATGCTTGCTTTCCGCTCTTTTTTCAGGTCTCGCTTACCAACTGCTGCCATCTCTGCGTCCATCAAGGTTCGACCAGTTGCCGCTAGGTAGACATCATCTAAGCTCGGCTGAGATTGGGCAATGCCAAAGGTTGGCAAGCCCGCTTCTTTTAGCACAGACTGTACAGCAGACAAAGCTTCTCCACCTTTATCTACCACCAGGTTCAAAGAGTTTCCTTGGGCACTGTTAATAATCACATCTTGCACAACTGGCAGATCGGCTAGCAGAGAGCGGGCCTTCTCGGCCTCGTCATCACCCGCAAACTCTCGAATGCGCAGGGTAATGCGATCGCCCCCCACCTCAGCTTTTAGCGCCGCAGGCGTTCCGGTCGAAATCACTTTGCCTTGATCAATAATCGCCACTCGGCTAGCAAGCGCGTCTACTTCTTCTAGATAGTGACTAGTCAATAGAATCGTCGTCCCCTGCTCTCTTAGCTGCCGCAAAAACCGCCATACCCCAGAACGACTCTCAATATCTAATCCTACTGTCGGCTCATCTAGTATAAGTACCGCAGGCTGATGCAGTAGCCCTGCTGCTAGATCTAACCGTTTCAACTGACCACCCGAATAGGTACCTGTCCGCCTGTCGGCAATGTCGGTAATCTCTAGCAGCGCTAGCATGTGCTCAATTCGCGCTTTTGCCTGGGTTTGTGGCAAATGATAGATCGCGGCCTGCAATTCCAATAGCTCCCGGCCCGTCAAAACTTTGTCCGGAGCAACTTCTTGAGCGATGTAGCCTAGTAACTGCCGAGCACGTCGAGGATCGTTTAAGACCGAGACACCCATCAGCTCCAGATTGCCAGCATCCGGAGCAGTCAGCGTACACAGACAGCGAATCGTGGTCGTCTTGCCTGCACCATTAGGCCCCAGCAATCCAAAGATCTCACCAGGTTCAATAGCAAAAGAAACGTCCTTGACGGCGGCTACTTCACCATAGGATTTCTTTAAATTTTCGACTAAGACTGCAGAATGCATGGGTCAAAGAGAGGGTATGAAGTTCGGGGCAAAGACGTAAACTCGCCTACCCTTAATCACCAACATTATCCCAAGATAGAACCAGTCACACAGCTCACCATAGGAATAGCCTGATAGATTCCTTCTAATCCATGTGCTAGGGCGCTAACACCAAAGCGAGTAACGGGTAAAGAATCGAGCACCATCACCACTGCTAGCAACATCATGTAGAAAATTGAGTACTTGAAAGTACCTCTAGCTAGATCGCGATCATCAAAGTGACAGCGTAGCTGCCATGCTTTTTTCAGGAAAAGACCACCGAGTACGGCTGCGCCCAGTCCATAAACCACACCACAGGCTCCCAACGGATACACCATCACTAGTGTCAAAGGGACTAGCCCGACCGTATAGCGCCAGATCTGCTTCGCCGTTTCTTGATTGCCAACGACAACCGGCATCATTGGTACGTTCACCTTGGCATAGTCATCTTTGATCAGCATTGCCAACGCCCAGAAGTGAGGCGGCGTCCATACGAACACGATTGCAAAGAACACCCAAGCCGCCAGATCTAGATGGCCTGTGACTGCTGCCCAACCGACTAGCGGCGGAATCGCACCAGCCGCGCCGCCGATCACAATATTCTGGGGAGAAGATCGCTTCAGCCAAAAGGTATAAACCCCCACATACACCATAATCCCTAGCATCGCTAAACTAGCGCTAAGCAAGTTAGCAAAGCTTGCTAGTAGAGAGAAAGACATCATCGCCATGACTAGCGCAAATAGCAGGGCGTCTCTCGGCTGGATTCGACCAGAGGGAATTGGACGGTGGCGGGTTCGCTCCATATCGTAGTCAATGTCGCGATCATAGATACAGTTGATCGTTTGAGCCGACGCCGCTGCAAGTGTGCCACTCAACAGAGTGACCAGCAGCAAAACTGGACCGACTCGGCCTTCTCCAGCCACCCACATTCCCGCTGCGGTTTCGATCAGCAATAGCGGAATGATGCGCGGCTTAGTCAGCTGCCAATAGCTCTGAATGACCTGCCGGGGGCCATCATGGCGTCGCGCGGTCCAAATCGAGGTTTGCATAGTTTAAGGAAAGTCCTATTGCAATTAAGTTCAAAAAAGAGTGTGAAAGGCTGCTTGAGCACAAGTCTTGAGCACAAGATGTTGGCACGAGATCTTGAGGTAGGGTTGAAGCAACTTCAAAAGAGATTAAAAGGGATACTGCTGCCTACAAAGCGGCTGAGGAAGTGGGAGAAGCCATTTGCTGGTCAGATGTCAGCCCTTCTGGCTGAACTCGATAGTTGCGTAAAGCTCGATAGTCCCGTAAAGACAGCACCGAAAACCCCACTAACGTACCTAGTAGGGCTGCGCCAATGGTCTGATGACAGACCGTCAGCGGCTCTACCTGTAGTTGCAGCTTGAGTGTGGCAATCCCTAGCAAAATCTGTAGAACAACCAGTACGCCCGCAGCATTTGCCAGTATCCGTAGATGGCTGTTGAGAGCAGGTGTTCGCCAGACACTAACTACTAGCAGCAGTACTGCCAATGTCGGTGGGAGTACGCCAGCGATATGCGTGTTCATAATGTTGCACAGCTCGGATAGGCCAAAGCACTGATGTGCAGCCCATCTAGAGGCTACCAAGCCACCAATGATGCTCTGAGCGTAAACCAGCCCAGCGGCGGATAGCCCTAGCCAGGGAAGCTTGCCGGTATTACCAGTGGGGCGGTACGGCAGCAGGGATAGGGCGATCGCGAGCAAGCTGCAAAAGAACAGTAGCGCTGTTCCTAGATGCGCTGTGACGATGTCGAATCGCAGCAGTTCAATCACGGTCAGACCGCCTAAGATACCTTGCACCACAATCAAGAACAGAGCGCCCACTGCCGCCCGAGGCAACCAACCAGGTAGCGATCGCCGATACCAAGCGCATAGGCCAACCAGTCCAATCGCCATCAGACCGATCAAAGAGGCGTCCATGCGATGAAACCACTCCAAAAACACTCTTAGATTCATCTGAGCAGTCGGGACTAGCTGGCCATAGCATAAAGGCCAATCAGGGCAGGCAAGGCCGGCGTTCATCACTCTTGTGGCGCTACCCACAGCCATCAGTGCCAACGTCGCAAAAGCCATCTTCCAGACCCAGCGCCGAATGAAGGTTATTTCTGCCGAGTCTAGGCAATAGCTATCTACGGAGTTCGCTGGAGTGTTCACTGGGGGGACGGCTTTCAAGAAATTGAAGTTGAAAGAGCTAGAGTTAGCCATGTATAGATAGTAGAGATATCCAAAGAAACAACTGACTAAGAAAGCGTTTTGGTTTAAGTATTAGCCCGGAGCAATCTAGATAAATTCTAGTAGTCTCACCAGAGGACAAACCTGCTCAGCCTTGTTCTTAAGGTTTGTTTCGCATTTCTGCTGAGCTGATCTTTGCTATTACTCACAACCGAATTTTGTCGGTAAAAGTTCGGCAAGAGATTTTTGCAACACTTCAACGCTGTCGAGTGAAAATATAGCGCAACAAACTAAATATTCTCTGAGCGTAGACATTTTCCTTTAGAATGCATCTACAAATGCTTAACCTTGCTTAATATTGTTATTTATTGTGTCTGTCTTCAAAGCGCCTAAGTGGTCGCCTATGCGATCGCTCAAGTGCTATCAGAGCGCTGTCCTCGCTAGTATTTCCATCGGGCTCACTTGAGTGTATTGGCCTATACAGCCGTGATATGAACGTAGACCATAAGTTAGCCTAAATCCTCGTAGAACAGCACCTGATTAGTCTCTTCTACCTATTTTTCTTCTTCAAAGCAGAAAGTAGAAATGCTGAATAAGAAGCATAAACAGCTCTAAGGTCTCTCTAATGATCTCGCAGAGATGATCTCGCATAAAAGCTGATTATAGAAAAAAGATTAAAGCGCAAAACAATCGTTTAACAAAGCACTCATACCATTAGAAATAGCGCTACCTTGTGTGAGGCAACAAAACTCGATCAGCAGCGCTCTTGATCGCCAGCTCGACTCACCCTCCTCATTAGCCGGACTCGTTTAGGTCCGTGAATCACCACTGTGAATATTCCAAGTCCTATTTTGACCCTGTTAGTGGGTATTTTCGTCACCATTGCTAGTCTTTGGTATGGCCAAAATAATGGCCTGATGCCAGTAGCCGCTTCTCAGGAGGCAGAGCTAGTTGATGGATTGTTCAGCACGATGATCACTATTGGCTTTGGCCTTTTTCTGCTTGTAGAAGGTGCTCTGCTCGTCGCCGTTTTTCGATTCCGTCGCAAGGATGGGGACGAGGGCGATGGCGAACACCTTGAGGGCAACATTCCGCTTGAGATTGTTTGGACCGCAATTCCAGCTGTTGTTGTATTAGGTATTTCCATATATAGCTTTGATATCTATACCCGTATGGGCGGGCTAGAGCTGATGAAGCACGATATGGGCGGACCTGGAAAAATGGTCGAGGTTGCCTACGCGGCTGATGCGGTGCCAGGTAGCTCGACTTCAGCTTTGGGTGAACTGCCGCTAGAAGGTGATTTATTAGAGAGTGATCTATCAGAGGGCGAGCTAATTAGCGAAGCTGGGCTAGGTGCTCCTGTAGAGATGGCGGACAGTGCCCTTTCGATCAATGTGCAGGGCCTGCAATATGCTTTCATCTTTAACTATCCCGATGGGATTGTAGATGGTGAGCTGCATATCCCAGTAGACGAACCGGTAGAGCTGAAACTGAATGCACAGGACGTTTTGCATGCGTTCTGGCTGCCGGAGTTTCGCGTTAAGCAAGACATGATCCCAGGACAAGAGACCAGGCTAGTGATCAACGCCATCCGTGAAGGCACTTATCCGGTGGTCTGCGCTGAGCTTTGTGGTCCTTACCATGGCGGCATGCGTACTCAGCTCATTGTTCATTCGGCAGAAGACTATGCCGCTTGGGTAGATGAGCGGATGGCGGCTTTGGACAACGGTGAGGTGATCGCGTCTCTACCAACGCCTGCTGCTGACAAAACAGACGCCGAATACTTAGAGACTTTTGTAGATCCGCTGCAATTAGCGATCGCCCCTGAGAGCCTAACAGCGCTGCGTAGCGAATAAAACTGTACAGAAAAAATATAGCGACTCATCTGTATGACTATCACTTCTGAACCCAAAGCCTCTAGCCCGGATACGCCAATGCTGCTGGGCAATGAGCGCAAATGGACTGACTATTTTACCTTTTGTACCGATCACAAGGTCATTGGTATTCAATACCTGGTCACGGCCTTCTTCTTCTATCTAATCGGCGGTGCGCTAGCAACAGCAATGCGTACAGAGCTAGCGACTCCGGCTCCTGATGTTGTGACCCCAGATGTATATAACGGCCTGCTGACGCTCCACGGCACGGTAATGCTGTTCTTGTGGATTGTGCCGGCGGGCGCAGGACTAGCAAACTATCTGATCCCGCTGATGATTGGAGCGCGGGATATGGCCTTTCCTAGGCTAAATGCGATCGCTTTTTGGATGATCCCCCCTTCCGGTATCTTGCTGATCAGCAGCTTCTTCTATGAGCCCCCCCAAGCTGGTTGGACTTCATATCCACCGCTAAGCCTAACAACAGGTATGTTAGGAGAAGGGATTTGGATCTTAAGCGTTCTTTTAGGCGGTACCGCTTCTATCCTAGGCGGCCTGAACTTCTTAGTCACCATCTTGAAGATGCGCGTGCCCAGTATGCCGCTGACTAAGATGCCTTTGTTCTGCTGGGCGATGATTGCGACCTCCCTGTTGATTTTGATCAGTACGCCTGTGTTGGCTGGTGCTTTAATTCTGCTGGCATTCGACCTAATTGCAGGAACCGCATTTTTCAACCCTACTGGTGGCGGCAATCCAGTTGTCTACCAGCATATGTTTTGGTTCTATTCGCACCCGGCAGTGTATATCTTTGTGCTGCCGCTGTTCGGTGCGATTAGTGAAGTGGTTTCTGTCCATGCGCGTAAGCCTATCTTTGGCTATCGGGCGATCGCCTATTCCTCTATTGTCATTAGCTTTCTAGGCCTAATTGTTTGGGCACATCACATGTTTACTAGTGGTACCCCTCCGTGGCTACGTATGTTCTTTATGATCACCACTATGGTCATTGCCGTACCTACTGGAATCAAGGTCTTCGGCTGGGTGGCTACGCTTTGGAGAGGAAAGATTGCCTTTACTAGCGCAATGCTGTTTGCCTTAGGGTTCATATCTTTGTTTTTGATCGGTGGCATCAGCGGCGTTATGCTTGCCGCCGTCCCCTTCGACATTCACGTTCACGACACCTACTTTGTTGTGGCCCACTTCCACTATGTGCTCTTTGGTGCCTCTGTCTTCGGCATCTTCATGGCGGTCTATCACTGGTTCCCTAAAATGACTGGGCGGATGATGAACGAATTTTGGGGTAAAGTTCATTTTGCCCTGTCGTTTATCGGCATGAATCTTACATTTATGCCGATGCATGAACTAGGTCTAAGAGGAATGAACCGCCGCATTGCCCTCTACGATCCTCAGTTCACTGATTTGAACGTTATCGCCACCATTGGCGCTTACGTCATGGCTGTTTCCACCATTCCGTTCCTCATCAACGCAGTCTGGAGCTGGCGCTATGGTGAGAAAGCACCCGCGAACCCATGGCGCGCCCTCACGTTGGAATGGCAAACCCTGTCTCCACCACACATTGAGAACTTCGAAGAACTGCCGGAGCTAATTACAGGTCCTTATGACTACGGTTTAGGCTACACCGCCGAAAGAGACCCTGAAGAACTCTACGCTCACGCAGTCCCTGCGCCTGCTTCGTAGTCAGGATTTAGAAAATTAGGGAGAGGCGTTTGTATATCCATTTCCCTATCTTCCCCCTATTCCTACCACTCTATACTTCATATCCCAGTAAACCCACACTCTTCGCCCTATGCAAGGCTCCATCAACACTGCTGAAGGTACGCTTAATCTTGCTCAAGAAGAAAACGCCGCCGTCAGTCATCACGAAGAACATCCCGACCATCGCCTGTTCGGCGTGCTTGTCTTTCTGTGCGCTGAGAGCATGCTGTTCTTAGGTCTATTTATCGCATATATCACTTTTCGCCTGGTTGCGACAGAATGGCCGCCCGCTGGAACTCCAGAGCTAGAAGTTTTGCTACCTGGCATTAACTCTTTGATTCTTATTTCTAGCAGTTTTGTCATTCACAAAGCCGATACAGCAGTTAAGAATAACAATGTTGGCGGTGTCAAAACCTGGTTCGCCGTGACTATCGTTATGGGCACTATCTTCTTGCTTGGGCAAGGGTACGAGTATGCCAACCTAGAATTTAGCTTGAAGGACAATCTATTTGCGAGTACTTTCTACGTGCTCACGGGTTTCCACGGTCTGCATGTCTTCCTAGGCTTACTGCTGATGGGCGCTGTTCTTTGGCGTGCACGGGTTCCCGGTCACTACTCTAGTGAGAATCACTTCGGCATCGAAGCAGTTGAACTCTACTGGCATTTTGTAGATGTCATCTGGATTATTCTCTTTATTCTGTTGTACCTTTGGTAGCCTAGACGAGTCATATCGTATTGCAATCTTCTTTATAAGGGCACTAGAGATAGCGTCCTTATTTTGCTACGACAGCTCTAAACATGTTCTTCCATACGTGTTCTTCTATGCGGTTGCTTCAAGGACTCTATTAAGCTTACCGCTTCTATATCCTTCTAGATCTAGCGTCACGTAGGTAAAACCAAAGCTTTGAAAGGCTTCTACCAATGATGGTAGGTTGGTTCTACTCGTGAAATCGGCTATCTCTTCTGGCATCAGCTCAATCCGTGCAGTTTCTCCATCTGATCGCACGCGCAAGTTTCGATACCCCAAATCTCGCATATAGCGTTCAGCTCTTCCTACCCGGTGCAGTTTTTCTGTTGTAATCAGCTCGCCATAGGGAAACCGGGAGCTAAGACAAGGTTGAGAAGGTTTGTCCCACCAAGGCAGGCCAAGCTGCCTAGATATTTCGCGCACTTCTAGTTTAGTAATTCCCACTTCTGCAAGGGGCGATCGCACGCCTCTTTCCTTCGCTGCTGCAATTCCCGGTCGATAGTCTAATAGATCGTCGGCGTTAAGACCATCTACTACATAGTCATAGCCTAGCTCGTCGGCGAGAGGTCGCAGCGTATCATGCAGTTCGCTCTTACAAAAGTAGCAGCGGTTGACTGGATTAGACGTATATTGCTCATTGTCCATCTCATGCGTTTCTACCACGCGATGCGCAATGCCCAGCTGCGCTGCCTGCGTCTTGGCATCTTCGAAGTCTTCTGGCATCAAAGAAGGGGAATTAGCAGTGACTGCTAGCGCCTGATCGCCCAGCACATCCCAGGCCACCTTTGCTACTAGTGTGCTATCAATTCCGCCTGAATAGGCAATCAGTGCGCGATCCATTGCGCGAAAAATAGCTTGAAGCTGGGCCAGTTTGTCAGACATATCGAGCGTAAGCAACGTTACAGAAGACTTCAGCTCTCACTCTAACGCTTCTACAAAGGTATTAGCTGCCCTTTGACGTTTTGCAATAGCCAGAAATCTTGATCGCCTCGATCTGCCACAAGCCCCGATCTGCCATAAACCCCGATCTCCCGATTCCTTCTCGATTGTTTTCTAGAGTATGCCTAGAGGGCAAAAGCCCTTATCCTCGAACATGAATGTATGAGTCATGAAGTCACCTAAGCGTTCTTTCTTCAAGACAGCTGCAACTATTCAAAAGCCACTCGTTAAGATCGCCACCGCGACCGACGAGACGCCGACTGTTGATGTCCTCGTCCGGGCGTTTCGCTCCGATCCAGTCATCCGTTGGGTATGGCCTGACTTACAGTCTTATCTCACCTACTTTCCGAGCTTCGTCGAGGTATTTGGAGGTAAGGCGTTTGCACAGAAAAGCGCCTACTTCGTTGAGGACTACGCCGGTGCATCTCTATGGCTTCCTCCGAACACGTACCCAGACGAAGAGGCGCTATTCAACTTTCTACAGTGCACCGTTTCTAAGCAGCGGCAAACAGATCTCTTTACGGTATTTGAACAGATAGACCGCTATCATCCAAGTGAGCCACATTGGTATCTACCACTCATCGGTATCGACCCTTCCCAACAGAGCAGAGGTTATGGCTCAGCCCTAATACGGCAGGCTCTTATTCAATGCGATCGCACTCAAACGCTGGCCTATCTTGAAGCATCGAGTCAGAAAAGTACCGCCTTCTATCAGCGACACGGGTTTGAATTATTAGGCACCATCCAAGTAGGGACATCACCGCCCCTGTTTCCCATGCAGCGTCAACCGCAATAACATCATACTCGTTAGTTCGTCTTAGCTTACTAGCTCACATAGGCCCTTATACATTGACTTTACTGTGTGAAAAAGGATCTGTAAAAAAGATTTATCTCTCTAGCTAGCCAAAGGTCTAAAACTGACGACTTTCAAATACCGTGACGGTTACTGTCAGCAGTAGCACTGTGTAAATCAGTCCATATACAGCATTTTCTAGTAAGCCCCCACCGCTAGGGGGCGCAACAAAACCGTTAGCAATCTCATTTTTCAGATTCAACCTTTCGAGATCAGGCAATACCAAAAATAGCCCTTCTGCCACCCGGCGAAAGCTCTCGCTCTCTGCGATCTGATCAAATGCCAAGATATTTCGAGTTTCGTGGCCAACTGCGAAGAGAGCAAGTGTCATCAAAGTGGCAAGCACAGTGCTAGTAATGACGCCAAACATGATAGCAGCCGCGATCAGCAGCACCATCTCGAGAAACATAAAGGAAATTGCTAGCAGCATTAGATCTAGCTGATAAGGAATGCCACTGATAGAAAATAGGCCTAGCATCAGTAAAGTCAAAGCCCCGATCAACGCGGCCATAACCAGGCTAAGTCCAAAGTGCTTTCCCAAAATGAACTCCGTTCGGCTAACGGGTTTAGCAATTAGCACTAAGACAGTCTTCTTCTCAATCTCTTTGTTGATTAGGCTCGTCCCAACGAACACGACTACCAATAAAGAGAGAAGGTTAATAGCGGCAAGTCCGGTATCAAGAATGAGCTTATCTTCGGTGCCCGCCGCGACTTCTGGCAACAGGACAATGGCCATCACCATGATGATGGCAAAGATGCCAACAACATAAAGGATGCGATCGCGTATGACTTCTAGAAATACATTGCGAGCGATTGTCCAGATCTTGCTCCAAGTGGTCGAAAGCGTCGTTACCAAATCCATGGGTGCCTTACCGTAGCGATCAATCACTACTGAAACGAATCATCGCCTATACAATGCCCAGCGGATTGAGAACGAGCAACTTGGTATCAAACTTTATAGGTTTGATAGGTTTTATTTTCTCAGCCGTTGTAAGGCTAGTTCGCTGCCGCAGTCCACGAAAGTAGATCTAGATGTTGGCTGTGCGTCTGCTTGCATAGAAACCGCACTAGATCGGTCAACTGGTAGAATTTTGCAGGTCTTTTGAACGAACAACCTACCCTCTCTACTCGCTGGCCCAGTCCAGTTAACCGTAAGATCTAGCAGATAACCCTCATCAACGGGTCTTAGCGCTTGAGGAACTTCTACTTGCCAGAATTTTCCTTCGGTTGGGGCATCTAGCAACTCCTTTGCACGCTGGAAAATTGTCTCAAGCTGAGAGTCCCGAGTATAGAGCCAACGTTCGGTTTGATACCACGGTTGTTCGTTAAGTTCTTCTGTAATCTCAACAGCCATACTTTCTAACAACGGAATCCCTTGAGCCTGACGCGCTCTGCCTTGATCAAAGTCATAAACAAACGAACTTTGTTCAAGGCTGCTAGCTAGCAAACTGGGATAGTGATTGACCCAGTCTTGTACTCGAAAATGGAATAAAATCCAGCTACTCAACAACAGATTGATCAGTGTTGTCATCACTAAGGTCTTATTTGTTGACTGGCTACGTTGCTTCAGCCTAAGTTCCCAGTCGACAAACTGTGGTAGCGCTAAGACACCCATAGAAATTAGCGGCCAGCAGGTTAGTGCCCAGCGAAACCGAGTATCATCCGTCCACGGGTTGAACAAAAATAAACAGATGAGTGCGCCTATGATCCAAGGATTGATTGAGAATCTGAATATTTCAATCGGATTCTCCTTAAGTGCCCACCAGATGGCAGAGATGAAAAATATCCAGCTAAAATTAGTAAGCAGTGCGACTGCCCACGGGTTGCTCTCGCCAGTAGACTCAACAGCCGCTGCCATAAACAGCGAAAACAAACTCAGCAGTAGTAAAGTCTGCCATGAGAAATATTCGTTTGGCAAAAGTGGCTGAAGCAGGGTTTTGATCTCTTTACCGAAGCTGCGAAGCAGATCTTGCATCTCAAAAAGTCCATTCCTGCGCTACGGTGCGTAGCAATAGCAGCAGCAAAATCGTGCTAAAGCTAGCAGCATTAGCGTAAATCACAGCGTCCGTGAAGCTAGAGATAGTGCTCTGCGCTCTAGAAGCATCTCCACGGGCTCTGGCGTATCGAGCGTCTCGAAGGTTTGTTTTCTGGTTTCGAGGTGCCAAAACCTCCCATGTGTCATCAGCGCGTAGCAGCAATTCTAGTCCTTTTGCCTTGATAAAGATAGCCACAAAGAAAACTACAATGGCGCAAACGAACAGCAAGGCCCCTACCTGCGCTGTCCAGCCGCCGATTAGCAAGTTATCAAAAAGTACATAGCTGATCATCCGCTCTCTGATGGATATAGAAGCAAGTGGCTCTATAGCCAAGAAGACGATCCAGCCAGCGACGACCGTTGCTAGATTAGTCACCAGCGCATACTGCACACTCGTTTGAAATCCTAGCCGTAGCCGCTGCCTTAAGATGCCAGCTTCTATCACGATTGTCACCATTAGAAACAAGATCTGGAACACAATCGCTTTGATTGGAAATATTGGCTCATACTCCATTATGGTCTTCGCCTAATATTCTTAAAACGCTTGGGATCAAAGCCGCCTCACCAAAAAACGGCTACTTTTACCCACACCGACATACCGCATAAGATATAACCTAGAGGTGAATTTGTGTTAGTTTTCCATGCCTAGAACCATCGGTATCCGCACTGCTCAGAACACCAGCGAACGACTAACGGGTCAAATTCACCTGTATGACGGCGAAGGGAAAGGCAAGTCTCAGGTTGCTCTAGGTGTAGTGCTACGCTCAATTGGCCTAGGCATTCATCAATTTATGGAAAGCCGAGTACTGCTGCTACGCTTTCTAAAAGGCCCCGGACGGACCTATGACGAGGATGCTGCAATCGAGGCATTGCAACGGGGGTTTCCCCACTTGATTGACCAGGTGCGTACAGGAAGATCTGAGTTTTTCGGGCCAGAAGAGATCACCAAGTTCGACAAACAAGAGGCCCAACGCGGCTGGGATGTGGCTAAAGGAGCGATCGCATCGGGACTCTATTCTGTCGTTGTTCTAGACGAAATCAACCCGGTTTTAGATCTTGGTTTACTTTCGATTGCAGATGTGGTCAAGTCGCTCAGGAATAAACCTGAGCATCTAGAAGTGATCGCGACCGGAAGAGGCGCACCGCCACAGCTCATTGAGATTGCCGATTTGCACTCGGAAATGAAGCCGCAGATTCATCAAACCGCCGCAGATATTGGAATTGAAGGCATTGAGATCTATACAGGGGACGGCAAAGGCAAATCGACTAGTGCGCTCGGTAAGGCGCTTCAAGCCATCGGTCGCGGCATCAGCCAAGATAAGTCTCACCGAGTGATGATAATCCAATGGCTAAAAGGAGGCAAAGGCTATACAGAAGATGCAGCGATCGCCGCCCTGCGCAAAAGCTATCCGCGCCTAGTCGATCACCAACGCTGTGGCCGCGACGCGATTGTCTGGAGAGGACAGCAGCAGCCGATTGACTACATCGAAGCCGAACGTGGCTGGGAGGTTGCCAGCACAGCAATCACCTCAGGGCTATACAAAACCATCATCCTCGACGAACTCAACCCTACGGTGGATCTAGAGCTACTGCCAGAAGAGCCGATTATCCAGACGCTATTGCGTAAACCCAAAGACACCGAGGTCATCATCACCGGACGCTGTAAAAATCAGCCTAATTACTTTCAGCTTGCCAGCACGCACTCAGAAGTTTACTGTCACAAGCACTATGCAGAACGCGGCGTCGAACTCAAACGGGGGGTTGATTTTTGATTTGGACTTGAGCTACCTCGTGCGAACAAACCCTAGATTGGGCTAACACTCAAGCTAAAGATGAGAGCCGCTAATGCCCCTATGAGTGAGTCAGCGTCCTATCGCTTTTCGCCTTAGGAAAGGCACAACTACCTCACTTACTTTTTCCGACCAATCTTCTTGGGCATAGTGTCCGGTTTCTTCTAGCTCGGCGATCTCCACATCGGTAAGCGTTTTGGCAAAGTTTTTGGCCAAAGAAACAGGTAGCCACTTATCGGCTGTACCCCAAGCAATCAGAGTAGGTATGCTCCAGTCTGCAAAGCCTTGATCAATCTCAGGTAAAATGCGCTTTAGCTGAAGCTGTTTGACAGTCGCTAAGAGTGATCGCCCCGCATCCGAGCTTTTCAAAAACGGCTGACGATAGACTTCTAAGTCTTTATCATCAACCACATATGGTCCTGCGCCTTCTAGCGTGCGATCAACCAGAATTGGGTCCTGCGTCAGCATATCGCCCACCAGTGGAATGCCCAGCTGCGAAATTTTGAAAGGCACTTTGGCAGCAGTGGTCAGCGGCGTGTTCAAAATTACCAGGCGCTCAATCTTGTCAGGATGTTTTGCTGCGTACAGTAGCCCCGCCGAGCCCAAAAAACCTTGAACCACTAAATAAAATCGGTCGATTTCTAGCGAGTCGAGCCAGGTTTCTAATCCAGCGACAAAGGCCTCAGGGGTGTAGTCAAATTCGCGTTTATCTGGCTTGGATGAATAACCATGGCCAATCCAATCAGGTGCGATCGCTCTGAAGCCTACATCTGCCAGACTTGCCATCACCTCGCGCCAGCTATAGCTTTGAGAGACCAGCCCATGCAGCAAAACCACTGGTAATTTACCCGACTGATTAACCGGCAGTGCTTCTCGATAGAACCACCGTAGTCCACCGGCCTCACATTCTTGCTCTGCAATCTTCCCCACTGGCCTACTCCAAACGCTTGGTATCCCTTTGACCTTACTCCTCTAACAATCCCCAGATCAAACACCCCAGATCAAACACCCCAGTCAAATACCCTGGATCAAACATATGAAAAATCAAACCGCAGGCGTTGTTCAGCTTCCTTTACATCCTTCACAAAAAAGAGCACCTATGGCAAACCGTCAATAATGACCAACACGATAAAGACCAAAATGCTACTCTAATCCCAGTAAAGCTACCCATCACCATGAGCGCTACTTTCCCTGATGACCAGACAGTCGTCCGCCTTCAACGGATTCGTCCCGATTTGCTTAAGTTGCACAAAGCGCTGCTCTATTCTGAGCGAACCGTATATGAGCAAACGCATGGTCCGATTGCCAATAGCGGCGAATTTTTTCGACTGGTGACCGAAGATGAAGCTTTTAGCTGGCTTAGACCCATTTCCCAATTTATTGTCCAGATTGACGAGCTGCTAGATCTGCGGAAGAAAGACGCAGTTGAACCAGAAAGTGCTGCCATTCTGCTCGAAAAAGCCCGGCTGATGCTAAAGCCGAACAAAGACTCATTGACCCCATTAGGTGAACGGTATTTTCAAGCTATCCAGAGAGATCCCAAAATTGCGCTAATGCATGCGGATATGGCGGAAAAGCTAAGAGGCGAGTAGAGAGCACCCAGCTGAGAATGCCGATTGGGAAGATCTCTATGCTCTCTATGGTAGTTATAAATTTCGTGAATTTGAGCCTATCTTGTTGAGACCCGCTTCTAAGATAAGAGGTGTCTTCTTTGCACTGAAGGATTGTCTCAATGGACCAGGTGATGCAGCTAGCATTTGTCTTGTTAGCAAAGTTTGTGGTTTGGGTGCGTCCGTTTTTACCTACTATTTGCTTTGTATTTGTGTGGGGAGTGATTTTGCTTACCACCTATAACCTGGTTACCGGACTGCGTAAAGGTATCGACAACGTTCGTCAAATGCACCGTATCCCCTGTGCCGGCTGTCAGTATGCGACTAATAGCTACCATCTGAAATGTTCTATAAGGCCCTCTGTTGCATTCTCAGAGCAGGCTATTGGCTGTCAAGATTTCGAGTCCGGTATCCTACAAGACCTTTCTAGCAAAGCCTACTAAGTTCTCTTTCATGCCTTAATCGAGTTCTTCTCTTATAGAGAACGTAACCGTCACTATTGCTGATACTCTAAGCTTCCTTGGCGGGTGCACCACAGTCGCTCGATATTCTTCGCTGGAATCGTCAGATGGAGGACATCGCCAGGTTCTAAAATGGCGTTCAGTAAATTCCAACCGTGGAAGCTTTCATGGGTGCTTTGCAAATAGAGCGGCACTAAATCTGCTTCGATTGCAATCTCTTGAACAAGTCTGTGGCAAAAGGCATGAGTAGGCGTGATCAAAAGAGAAAGCGCAATCCATAGAATCTCGCCAGTAACGCCACTGCCCAAAATGCGGCCTCCTAGCGCCGCTGCTGCAAAAGTGGATGCCGCAATCTCAAAAGGGTTTAGTACGGTGGTAAAGTCAAATACTTGAGACATTCTGTTGGCAAGGGTAGGATTGTTGCTGCGTACAACAATCGATAGATGCGCAGCCAGCTCTTTGGCAGTGAGCGCAATCTCTAGGTTGACCATATCGTCGTTGGTAACCGCAATTAGCGCAGTTGCCTGAGCAATATTCGCCGTTTGCAAGGTTAGCGGCAAGCTCGCATCGGCTAAAATCACTGGGATTTGCTGAGACCGAGCCATGCTGAGAAACCGGCTGTCATCATCGCGTTCGATTACCACAACTTTATATCCTTGGGCTAGTAGCTGCTGTGCCGTTTTGATCCCTACTCCCCCTAGACCACAGATGATGTAATGACCTTTGCTAGGGACCCTGGCCACGTCCCAAAATGCTCTTAGCCGACTACCCAGCACTAGGTCATTAAGCAGCGCGTAAAAGATTCCGATTACGCCAGCACCGACTAGCATCATCACAGCAGTGAATACCTTCAAAAGCGCAGATGATCTTTCAGCAACGTCTTCATTGCCACCAGCTCCCGTAATCATGCCCACTGAGAAGTAAAGGGCATCGACTAGGGTGCTTTGCTCCCAGCCAAAGAGAATGTAGGTAAAAGTAGCGATCGCAATCGTCATCAATAGAAAAAAGCTGACAATCAAACCTGGTCGCAGATAGCGCCGAAACTGTTCTAGCCAAAGAAAGCTTTTTTTGATCTTTTCAGCGGCGGTAGATCGATAGGTTGCGATGTTAGGATGAGTCCCAATAATCAGGCGATCGCCTGATTGCAAGCGCCGATCTTGGCTCATTGCTTCAATCAGGCTAATTTCAGCATCAGACGTCAGGTAGTAGATCAGCATTCGGGATCGATCGTTCCAAAGTTCGCTAAGAAGACGATTACACCAAGGATGATCCCGGTGAATCCGCTCTTCGTAGATTGGCCAGATGCTCTGGAATAGCTGAAGATGACCGATGGCCACCTGACTCATTGCCGCAAAGGTGAAGATTGGCGCCGAGAGATCTGCCACGCTCATCGTTGTATGATCGACTAGGGTGCGATCTAGGCGATCGCCTAAACTGTGATTGAACAGTCGATTGATAATGCGAATGCGGGGGTTAAGCAAACGCGCCTGAAGCAGAATTTCTAGATTAGTAGCATCATCGTTGTTGGCAATAACGATTGTTTGTGCCATTTCGACCCCGGCTCTACGCAGTGTCTCTGTGCAAAGCAGATCGCCCACAATAATATCTGCTTCCCCTGGAATAGAATAGCGGTTAACGCCTACAACGGCGGCTTGCTGTTGGCGAAGCAGACATAGGACGCCATAGCCAATAGAATCCAACCCGTAGACGATGATTTGAGGCGTCATGGCTGACGATGCTAGAAACAACCGATCACTCTACTCTAAGAAGATCGTGACTCTTCCAGGTGTAGTCGAGATAACGCTTTTGGGGCGAATTTCAACGCTGACACCAAAAACATTCTACGAGTTAGCTATAGCTTCACCAAACCTGCTTTGATCCCGACGCTAACCGCTTCAGTGCGGCTAGAAACGTCGAGCTTAGCCAAAATAGCGCTGATGTGGAACTTAACAGTGTTCTCAGAGATCGTCAGGACTTGGGCGATCGCCTTGTTAGAAAGCCCGTCTGCTAGCTGGTTTAGCACCTGAACTTCTCTGGTGGTCAGCGGATCTATAAGATATGGTTCGGCTAGACTAAAGGCCGTGTCAGATTGAGAAAAGAGAGTTTCTGTAATACTGGGATGAGAGATATTGAAGCCGCTGATAATTGCTGAAATCGCGCATCTCAACTGATTTGCTGAAATATCTACAGGCACTATGTTGACAGCGCCTGTGCCGACTAGCTGAGCCGCGCTTTCTCTTGCTTGGGCTTCAATCCCATTTTCTAACAGCATCAACACGCTTAGCGCATCTTCTAATGGCAGCTCCTCCAGCATTTGAAAGACTGCTTCGCTCTCAGTAATTCCTAGCGCGGATAGCTCAATGATTGCTAGATCTGCCCGCTGATTCTGCAACCAAGCTTCTAATAACTGTAGATTGCCAACTTGAGCAACGATTTGAGTGGTGGCCATCTTTGACATCGCCGCCATGCCTGCTCTAGTCACAGACTGATCCGCACAGATAACAACTTTTTCCATGAACTGTCTTTTATCGCCTAGCGCTCACCGACTACAACGGAAACCGAACGAAGTTCTCCGCCGCGCAGTAGCTGAACTTGTAGCGCTTTGCCAACGCTTTGAGGGCCGAGGAAAGACTGAACCTGTTTGAGGTCTTCCAGCATCTCTCCATCAAAAGTGAGCATGATATCGCCTAGCGTCAGGCCAGCGGTATCTGCGGCGCTCTCCGTCTCTACGCTCACGATCAAGATGCCAACGGCCTGGGTGAGATTGTGCTGCTCTCGCACATTCTCTGGCAGCGAAATCGCCTGCATTCCTAGACCCAGATAGCCGCGTGATAGCCTGCCACGCTGCTGTAGCTGATTGACGGTAGCCGTCACATTAGTAGCGGGTATGGTCAAAACCTGACGCCGAGGCCCAAAAGTATTGAAGCCGACAACCTGACCGCCCGCGTTGATCAACGGACAGCCAGCACTACCCCGGTAAAGGCTGAGATCGACAACGATATAGCAATCGATCTGTCCGCCGCGCTGCGATCGCCATGCCGGCCCGATCTGACAAACTATGCCTAGGCTGGCAAACTGACTACGCTTTCGGCCTCGCCCTACCTGATAGCCAACGGTAGAGACCAATTGGCCTAATGCCAATGTCTGTGGATCGCCCAGCACGGCAGCCGGTAAGTCTGTAGTTTCTGGCAGGGATAGCAGCGCAATATCGGTCGCTAGATCAGTTCCTAACAGCTCCGTGTCGACGGTTTGACCGTTGGGTAGACCAATTTTGAGACTATCTTCTGTAGAGAGGGCTTCGCAAGAGGTAACAATTAGTCCCCTTTTCCAATGGATGCCAGTGCCTGCCGAGCGTTTGCCCCAAACAGAGACCACCGATCGACTGGTGTTAGCGATAATATCCGAGAGATTTTGAGAGAGCGTTTCTAGCGTAGTGTCCATCAGCTTATTTCCTTGGTGCTCACAACGTATGCTCACAATTGTGTTTTGGATGACGCTAGTTAGCACCGCCCATATGAGTAGGGTTATAGAGTGAGTTCTGGGTTCCCAGCGAGACAGACAAAGCGAATCAGCTAAGGCAGAGGACTTTTATAGCAATGATAAAATCTGAGGCGTAATCCCTGTTAGGTCTTCTACCCGATAAAAATCGGCTGCATGAGGGCCGATCGCGATCAGCGGTACCGGGTTCAGCGTGTGTCGCTTTGTAGAAAGATCTTCTATGTTGCCGTGGTCGCTGGTAACGATCAGCGTGACGTTTGGCGGTAGGTAGGCAATCACACCTGCTAGAAAAGTGTCCACCCGCTGAAGAGCGGCAATAGCTTGATCCCAATCCTGAGCATGGCCAGCATAATCAGTGAGATAGCACTCAAATAAAGTGACGTTGTAGCCTTCACTGAGTTGGGCCAGTCTTTTTCCGGCTACGGCTGGAGGGATTGACGTTCTAGCGCCTACTTGCCCTGGCACCTGTGCATCTCTGGCCGAACGCACCGTGCCAATAATGTTCCAGATGATGGCTTCCCCTTGTTCGTATTCGTACTGCATCCGAAAAGGTAGACCGGCGCTTAGGTTTAGTAGGGTACAGACCGAATAACGACGTTTTCTGCGAGCGATCGCATAAAAATATTCCGGCGAATAGGCATTGGCCAAAGTTGCCGTTTTTCCTAGCGCCAGGGCTTGAGCGAACAATCCATACTGGTCAATCAGCTTTCGCAAAGAGCCATTGGCAAATCCTGACTGGTGCCTTCCTAAAAACTTAGCCGCATTCTGTCCGGTGTAGAGTGTCGTCTGACCCGTGGCACTTTGGGGTAAACCTTCGACGCCTAAGGTCGCATCAATTGGCTTTAATAGAAGATTAGGAAGCAACAGATTGGGAAGTCGATCAAATGACTGATTAGACGGGACTTTCAGCAGCTTTCTTCCTAGATATCTTTCTAGAAATGGCATCGCTACCAACGTAGATAGCGGATTGTTGTTTGCTTCTCCTAGCCCAAGTCCATCTAAAAACACCAATAAGAAGCTAGCATCTGATGAGGATGGAACAGAATGGGATTCGTCCATCTATGCGATCGCACTCATCTTTGGCAACACTAGCGACAAGTTGTTCTCATCGGCCCAGGTTTGAAGATCGGCAAAGGCGCGATCACGATACTGTCCGTACCGTTCTCTTTTGTTCCTAACTCGCTTGGGCAGGGCTGGAATAATGCCCATATTTGGCGGCATCGGCTGAAAATGCTTAGGTTCAGCCGAGCTAATAAAATCAACTAGCGCCCCGAGCATGGTTGTTATCGGTAGCGTCAGCGGCGGTTTCCCTAGCGCGATTCGAGCAGCGTTTGTACCAGCTAGCCAGCCACCTGCGATCGCGGCAGTATAGCCTTCCGTTCCTACTAGCTGCCCTGCTGCCAGTAAATTCGGACGCGACTTAAACTGTAGCGAGCTGTTCAGCAACTCTGGCGAATTAATAAACGTGTTGCGATGCATCACCCCCATTCGCACAAACTCTGCATTCTCCAATCCTGGAACCATCCGAAACACTCGCTTCTGCTCACCCCAGCGCAAATTAGTTTGAAAGCCCACCATATTCCAGAGCTGCCCGGCTTTATCTTCCTGGCGTAGCTGCACCACCGCATAGGGCTTATGCACCTTGTTCTCTGGCGCGTCAAACGCTCCGTACTTTTGAGTGTTAAATAATCCCACAGGCTTCAAAGGCCCGTAGCGCATCGTGTCTTCCCCCCGGCGGGCTATCTCCTCAATCGGCAAACACGCCTCAAAGAACTTTGCCGTCTCACGTTCAAAATCCTTTAGCTCTGCCTGCTCTGCCGTGCATAGCTGATGATAGAAAGCAAAATACTGCGCCTTATCCATCGGGCAGTTTAGATATGCTGCCTCGCCCCGGTCATACCGAGAGGCCATAAAGGCAACGTCCCGATTAATCGACTCACCGACCACGATTGGACTTGCCGCATCAAAAAAACTCATATAGGCTTGTCCTGCAAACCGCTCCAAATCCTCACTAAGCGACTCACTCGTCAGCGGCCCAGTCGTCAGCACCGTCACCCCCTCTTCAGGAATTCGCAGCACTTCCTCTCGTCGCAGCTCAATGAGTGGATGCGACGCCAGTACCGCCGTTAGATCTTGGCCAAACACTCCGCGATCTACAGCCAGCGCTCCTCCGGCCGGCACTGCATGCTCATCGGCCTTGCCAATCACAATCGAACCTAGCCGCCGTAGCTCCTCGTGCAGCATTCCAGAAGCGCGATCGGTCCCCATCGCTCCAAATGAATTACTACACACCAGCTCCGCCAAATGCTCAGAATGATGCGCCGGACTCTTCTTCACCGGACGCATCTCATGCAGCACCACCGGCACCCCGGCCCGCGCAATCTGCCAAGCCGTCTCTGTCCCGGCTAGGCCGCCGCCAATCACATGAATTGGCTGCTGGTCACTCATTTTCACCACTCAAACGCTCATTAAACTAATTGGCTGTCTAATTCTAGAGGGTATCTGTGATTAGTTGCCCCTTCTTGATCATAACGAGTCTATAGTGCAACAGGTTCTCTGCTGTATCGGTAGGTGAATCTCTAGGGTTGTGCTCCGCTTGGAACTTTGGAAAAATCCAGAAGAGTAAGGCTTTAAAGGGTATCAAGTAGGAACTGTCTTTTCCAGCTCAGCGACAAAGGTATGAATATCTTGTTCTATAAGTTGATACAGCTTTTGTGCAGCCGTAATATTCACCTGTAGCTGAGTCAGCTCAATGTCTTTTCCATAGGCGTGTCTTACCAGATGGCGGAAGCCTCTAAGCTGATCCAGCACATCCCAGGAGGCTTCAGAAAGTAAAGCTGGACGAATTCCTTCAATTGGCTGACTGAGTCGAAGTAGTAGCACTTTATGCCAGTTTTCACCTGTGCCAACGTTATTCTCAAAAGCCTTTGCAACTAGCTTCAGCAGATCTTCTATTGAGCAGTAGAGATTGTGAATTTGGTAGGCAACGCTGTCTAGCTGACCTGGTGTGTCCAAGCCAGCATTGAGCCTAGATTGCAAACGAACGTTTACTTTCTCAATTAGCCAGAGCTGACCTTTTAGTTCTGCTGTCAGACCCGCTAATCTTTCGCTGTCCATATCAACCCAATGTCTCTAATCTTGGCAGCAAAATGGCACTGGTCCAAAGGAACACAGTCTACATCCCGGCAAAGATGCGCTGATAAAGCTCCCATTAGTCCACAGATATTCCCAGTCTTGTGAGTCTCGACGGCCAAATCAACATCTGAGCGTTGAGTAAATCGATTTGGCTCAATCACCGAGCCAAACAGATAGCCGCTACTGATACCGTAACGCTGAGCATTGGCTGTCAACCAATCTAGCGTTTCCTGCAAAAGCTGTTGACGAGTTTGTTCGTTTTGCTTTCTTTCTCTAGCTAGTCTGGCATCAAGTAAGTGAGTGGAGAACGCCATACGAAATCACAGTGATGTGACTCCATTCTAAGAGACTCTCAAATTCTTATTGAAACTGCGAGCAGATCTTTTCACCATCTAGCTCGTGCCCAATTACGATGAGTTTGGTTTGTCGAGGCTCATCAGCCCGCCAGGGGCGATCGTAGAAGTAGTCAAACCGATTGCCAACCCCATTTAAAACCAGCCGCATTGCTTTTCCGGGGACAGCGACGAAGCCTTTGATCCGATAGATCTCTTGCTCACTGACTAGCTGCATAAGCTGACGCACTAGTGCTTTTGGCTCAAACGCTTGGTCTAGTGTTAACGGGATAGAGGTGATGTCTTCATCGTGGTCATGTTCTTCTTCGTGGTCATGATGGCTGTGGCGACTGTCGAGATTGTCTTCTACAGCAGCATTGAAACCGAGTAGGACGTCGGGGCTAATTTGACCGCTGTGACAGGGTACGACTTTGACGCCGTCTTGAAGTTCACTCGCTAGCCAGGTTTTGACTTTGTCGAGCCCAGTGGGATTTACGCAGTCAACTTTGGTGAGCAAGACCATATCCGCACAGCCAAGCTGATCTTCAAACAGTTCTTCGATTGGCGTTTCGTGGTCTAGTTCTTCATCGGCTTGACGTTGCGCTTCCAGCGCGTCTAAATCGCCAACTAGTTCTCCTTTTGCTAGCGCTTCGCAATCGACAACGGTAACCACACCGTCGACAGTGGCGCTAGTGCGAATTTCTGGCCAGCGAAAGGCCTGAACAAGCGGTTTGGGTAAGGCTAAGCCCGAGGTTTCAATGACTACGCAGTCTAGCTCATCGCGTCGTTCGATTAGTGCTTGCATAGTCGGTAAGAACTCTTCTTGGACGGTGCAGCACAAACAGCCGTTAGCCAGTTCTAATATGTTGCTTTTAGAATTGTTCTTTTCTGCATTATTTTCTGTCTCTTCGTCACAGATCTGGCAGTCGCGCAACAGTTCTCCATCAATGCCAACTTCACCAAACTCGTTGACGATCACAGCAATTCGTCGCCCCTGATTGTTCTGTAGAAGGTGGCGAACAAGCGTTGTTTTTCCAGCGCCAAGAAAGCCAGTGACGACGGTAACGGGGAGTTTGCTCATGCCAATAACCCTCCGACAAAGGCGATGCCTACACCTAGTACCGCGAAGCCAGCGTGACGAACTGACACGAGGCCACTTGTTTGGTTGGTGCTGATAGCGCGTTTTGATAGCAGGTAGGTGGTGTAGGCGATCGCACTCTGCACACCAGCAAATCCAATTAGATAGGCCACTATCGGTGTCGGCTCTGCGCCCACAACCGCCTCACCATAGGCATAGCCATGGAAGACACCTGCTAAAGCGCTCAGCAATACGACGACCATAGGGTTTAGACGATCACGCATCACTGCTAGCGCTCCAAACAAAAGCACCGAAACAGAAATTACTATCTCTATCATCGGCAGATTAATCTCAGCGAGGTGCACTCCAGTGCCAAAGAGCGTAGCTACGACAAAAGCAGCCGGCACTCTCCAGCCACGGCTGATAACAGCAGCAAGCAAACCGGCTGCGACCACAAAAGCCAAGTGGTCAAATCCAATCACAGGATGTCCTGCGCCTGAGAGTATTCCTTCAAAAATATTTTTAGGGGCGCTGCCACCAAAGGGGTGATGAGCTAGGGCGGGTTTAGCTAGGCACAGGCTAACCAAACCGGCAAAAACAGCGCCAGATAGAATCCGACGGCTCGATAGGCGATGATTCATGAGTTACTTTCCTTGTCTGTACCTCGCAGACAGCGGTTGAGTGTAGCGAAAACCCGCACAGGCATTCTGGCTCAGGCAAAAGAAAGCAACTATATTGAAGAAACTTTGTTAGAGATTGCCATCACAGTTGCGGGACAGCGCCGGTTTTTCACCGAACTTTCCCCATGCAGGCTACCTAGCCTAGCACGGCGCATAGCGACACAATCATATAAGGTCTACATCCCTTATCATTTGTAAAAATATATTGGTCCATCCTGAATCTATCACTATGCTCAAAGCCGTTATTTTCGACTTAGATGGCACCTTAACTGACAGCGACAAAGTGCATTTTCAGGTTTTTCAAGAACTGTTTGCCGAGCGAGACATCGAAATAGATAAAGCGCTCTACAGAGAAAGGATCAGCGGACGGCAAAACAGCGCAATCGTGTCCGACTTCTTTCCTGATATGTCAGAAGAAGAAGGAGAAGCCTTTAGCGATAACAAAGAAGCGCTGTTCCGAAAACGGGCAAAAGGATCTCTAGAGCCACTATCAGGACTGACTGACTTTCTAGCGGCTATTCAAAAGCATGAACTCGCAGCGGCAGTGGTCACTAACGCACCGCCAAAGAACGCCTGGTTTATGCTAGATACGATTGGGCTAAGTGAACAATTTGATCCAGTCATCATTGCCGATGAGCTTCCTAGAGGAAAGCCTGACCCGCTACCCTATCAGACAGCGTTGAACAAACTAGGTATCAAGCCCGAGGAGGCAATTGTCTTTGAAGACTCAACGGCAGGAATTCGATCAGCAGTTGGAGCGAAAATCACAACGATAGGCGTAATGACAACACATAGTGAAACAGGCTTAATCTCAGTCGGTGCACAGCGGGTGATCGCAGACTTTAGCGATCCTTACCTTCAAACGCTATTTCAACCCTCGTCGCCTCTCTCAATCTGATTTCGCCTCCGCCGACAGCGATCAGAGCAATATTTCACATCATCCCAACAATTCTCCCATTTTTTACGCCAGACAAAAGGACGACCACAAACTTGACAAGGTTTGGAAGGAAGATCGGACTTTTTACGATGACGAGGCATGGAGAATGTGAAGAAAGTAAGCAGGCCTCCTAATGAAGAAAGTAAGCAGGCCTCCTAATATAGTGTACCAAGAGTGACTGAGGACGCTGTAGCCGTTTGAGCATGTCAGAAGTATTGAGTAAGCAGCCACCCACCCAGGCAGATCTAACACAGATCAGAATCGTTCTGGTGGCACCAGCAGGTCCACTGAATGTAGGCTCGGTAGCGCGGGTAATGAAAAACTTTGGCCTCTCACAACTCTACCTAGTCGATCCGCAGTGCGACTATCTAGGCGCTGAAGCTTTGCAGATGGCTGTACATGCCGACGATGTATTGAAGACGGCACAGATCGTACCAACCATTCCTAAGGCTTTAGCGGGTTGTGAGTATGCGATCGCAACGACTGCTCGTACCAGGGGGTTCAACGTCCCACTCGATCCACCAGAAACTGCGCTACCCAACCTATTAACTTCAAACCCGCAGCAGCCTATCCGCCAGACTGCTCTCCTCTTTGGGCCAGAAGATCGAGGACTGAGCAACCAAGAACTCATCTACGCCCAACAGTTTCTCAAAATTCCTACTAGCGATGCCTATAGCGCGCTTAATCTAGCCCAAGCAGTCACCATCTGCTGCTATGAACTCTCACGGGTTGCCAGAACCTTCTGCCCTAACAGCACCCTAAGCTCCTACCCTATCGAATCCTCTCTAGAAAACAAAACACCTGCTTTACAAAATACCCCTTCATCTGCTAAACAGTCAGAATCTTCCTTATCAAGTACAGCCAACGCCCCCATCATAAAAGAACACGAAGATCAGCCCAGAGCAAACCTAGAGGAAATTGAAAGATACTACGAGCATTTGGAATCATTACTACTACAGGTGGGATATCTTCTTCCTCACACAAGCGCTAGTCGCATGCGTAAAATTCGGCAGCTGCTCCATCGAGCCTCCCCGACCTCTCACGAAGTTGCCCTATTGCGTGGCATGATTCGGCAGATCGAATGGGCATTATCACACTCAAAACAACGGCAAACGTAAAGGTTAGACCCTGTCATGACGGATACCCACAACTTGCGCAACGCCTGGATCGGGGGGCAAAACGTTGACACTCAGCTACGGTCCAGTTCCATTAGGCAAAAGCCTAAACAGCTATCCAAACAGATTCCAACACCTTCTAAGGCACCTACTCGCAGCCGTCGTCATCGAAATAAACGCTCTCGTCGCACTGATACCTCTCTAGAGCGCCGTCGTTTGTCGATTACCGGATCTGATCGTGTTAAAAGCAGATCTACTAGCCGCACGCTTGCTGCTAAACCCAGACCGATTTGGGCTAGTCACCAATCGCAAGATACTGCGCAGGTCCATTTCCTTAGGCAGCAAAAAGAAGCCGGAAATGGTGATTCTAAAGTGAGTGATTTCATAGCAAGAAAACCTCGTGCGTTTCGATCTAATCCGAGGCCAACGCTACCTGTCACATCGATGCCAGGGAGAGGTTCATCATCTCGTGCATCAGGTCGTCGCCGTCGCCGTACGTCCAAAGTACATAGAACGCCTGCCTCTGTCCTTTACATTATTCGACTAATTATTGTTGGTTTAGGTGTGGCAGCTATTGGTGGAACCCTATTGAAGGCATTGCCGAAAGCGCCTGCGCAAGAGACTGCGGAGGTTGCGCCTGTAGCCACTCAAGATGTACCACTCAAGACTTTCCCAGTCGAGCTAACTACAGAGATTGCACCTCTAAAAGCAGCCTTGCAAGCGCTGCCTGACCAATACACTGGCCTAGTGCCTAAAGTTTTCTATGCGGATGTTGATACAGGTGAGTATGTCAGCGTAGGAGGGGAAGAGGCGATCGCAGCCGCTAGCACAATCAAGCTCCCCATTTTGTTAGCCTTCTTCGAGGACGTAGACGCTGGCCGAATTGACCTCATGAAAACAATGTCTATGAAGCCTGAGCAGATAGCTTCGGGGTCTGGAGACATGCAGGTGGCTGATCCTAAGACTCAGTACACGGCGCTAGAAGTCGCTTCCCAGATGATTGTCACGAGCGATAATACGGCTACTAATATGATGATCGATTTATTGGGTGGACCAGAAGCATTGAACAATCGATTTATCAACTATGGCCTAGAGACAACCCAACTAAACGCTCCTCTACCCGATCTAGAAGGCACCAATTTAACCAGTGCTCGCGACCTAGCACATACGATGCTTCTTATTAGTCAAGGAGAGTCTTTGACTGTGCGATCGCGTGACCACATCCTCAATATTCTCAACCGAACCCGTAGCAAGGATCTACTGCCAGCTACCCTCGAAGAGAAAGGCGCATTAACCTATAACAAAACCGGAGACATTCGTTCAGTACTAGGAGATATTGCCCTAGTGGATCTGCCGAATGGCAAACGCTATGTCGTAGCTGCTCTGGTTCAGCGCCCGAGCAACGATATCCGAGCAGCAGAGCTAATTCGCCAGGTGTCTGACCGAACTTATCAAATTGCCGAGAAAGCTATCCAACCATCTATAGTGCCTTCGAACGAGCCTACCCTTGATGAAGAGAGCCCGTCGGTATCGGAAGCAGAAAATGAGTCTTGAAAAACTTCACTACCCAAGCGTGTGATTTCCCTGCTTGCGCTGACAGTCTATCAGCCCAGATTGAGTTGACTTAGCGTATTTAACGACGTACGCAATAAGTAATTAGAGATCGTAGTAAAGCTTCAGCATTCTCTATTGCCATAGCGTAGAGCCTATATTCTGCAATCACCTCTACAGTCTTTGACACCTACTTAAGGAAAAACATTTAAGTTCAGGCACCTTGCTCGATTCCAAGAATGCGGCGTTATCGTTCTTCAACAACATTAGAAATTCAAACGCTGTAAGTATGAAACCTCATATGAGCTGTTGGTTATCAAGCAACGAGTTCACATCGCTTTAGTCGTCATCTTCCAAAAGTCATGGAAGAGCGATCGCTCAAAATCAATCTGGCTCTAAGGTCAGTAGTATCAGAGCGTAATGAATACCTCCAGCAAAGCTGTCTAGGTAGAAATACTGATTCCCTAACAACTGCGTGTTTTTTGGTTTTGTTAGGGAAGCATTTAGAGTGTGCCAATATTCTTAGCGCTGAACCGTACTTATCCTTTCTGCATGATAAGCATAGGCTGCATGTGCTCTAGTAGGACGTTCTTTTAGCTCCGAAAAGCAAGTCTCTCTACATGCAATCCCTTATGGTATGCGGATTATATAAACTCTGATTAGGAATATTTTGATTTATTTCATGGCTGTTGATCCGACCCCTATCTACCAACCAGCAATCAATGATGTGTAGGTCAATTCTATAACTGGCTGATATGAAGACATAAGAACTATTTTCGTCTTCGAGGATGTTTTGTAACCCTTGGTATAAATTTTTAAGATCTAAGTATCATAGGTCCGTACACATACGCCTAATAAAGCAGCGTTGCACTTTTATACATCCCTTAAAACTATTTTCAAACTATCACTCGCGAGACATGAAAAAAATGGGCAGGGCAGGCAAGGCACTCAAGTGTGTTCTTCAACAATATGGTATTAGTCAAAACAGACTAGCCGTTACAATGGGTGTGGCCCGGTCCACCGTAAATCAGTGGGTCAACGAGGTCAGCGATCCGCTCGCTGATTCTATTCCAGATATTGTTACCGCCCTAGACACGTTAGAACCTTCTGCCGCGCAGATATTTTTGCAGCTGTATATTCAGCGTAGAGGCCCTCAACCCAATAAGAACCTTCAGTAGGGAGCTATTGGGTTGGATTTGTTGGCGGCGTTCTTAATAGCGGTAGTCGCGTTGTAGTGACGGAGGCGACTACCGCTACTTCCAGACGTCCTCAAAGGCAGATTTAATGCATCACCTAGGTTCAGTATGTAGCGCTAAGCAGCGAGAGCTACATAGCCTAGCTCAGCGAATCTATATTCATATATTGCGGCCATAGAAAAGCACAGAGAAATATTCCTCTGTGCTTTTTATGGTGTCTTTATTATTGCAATAAAACTAGCCTTATTCAGCTAGGAATGTCGCAGCAATGCTTACAAGGACTTCGTTTTACCTGCACCCCACTGGTCACCACGAATCTTTGGCATTAGTAGAATATGTCCAGAGATTGCCCTGAGGTCGTCTTCTGTTAGATTTCGCATCTTAGGGTAGATATCGCTGCTCTTGGTACTAGGATGTAGTTCAGAAATCTCAGTCAATCCATCGTAAGTTGTTGGGTTGTGTAGGTAGTCTACAAGCCCTTCCAAGTTGTTTCGATCAGGGAAGGCACCTGCCAAAGACTCGGTGTCTAGACCCACGTTAGGATTGGTCTTAGTGATACCTCCTAGATGACAGATCGCGCAGGCATTGTTGAACTTTTGTTGACCCCGAGTAAATTCTTCTAGCGAAAGTGTTACTGTATCACCCGCTTCATTGAGAGGGATGGTTCGAAGGTTCGCGTCGAGTTCGGCTGCGATCGCGCCTTCTACCAAAGGCCCAGCGCCAAACAGACCTATTGCCACAAAGACAAACGTCGCCATCCACCAGGCGAATTTTTGGAATACTTTTTTCATATTTAATGCTCGCTTTTTAGCCACGCAACACAGCAGTGATCCAACCATGGTTTGAATCAAATTATCTCTCTATCATGCCATGAATAGGACAAGAGAGCGATGGCCCAGCGCCGAAACTGCGCTGAAACCCCACCGAGTCTGCCTTAGACCACATTAAAGATAGACCGCCAGCGAATCAATGGTATGAACCCATAGGGCAAAGCCCTGGCTGTTATTTCGTCCCAAGGGGTGGGAATGAACCCAAAGCGATTTAAAGAAGTTCTACGGATCTATTCAGCTCCTTCTAGAACCACTTCCACTTGCTTAGCAACAACAGGCACCTTTCCCTTCACAGGAGCATGTAGTCGAATCAGCTGCGCTAACGTCCGTTTGAGCTGAGGACGCGGCACAATTTTGTCGACGAAACCGTGATGCAGCAAATACTCAGCCGTTTGAAAGTCCTCTGGCAGCTTTTCGCGAACGGTTTGCTCTACCACACGGCGCCCAGCAAAGCCAATAGTTGCCTCAGGTTCAGCCAGGATAATATCACCTAGCATCGCAAAACTAGCTGTCACACCACCAGTCGTTGGATGCGTGAGAATAGGAATATACAACAGGCGAGCAGAACGGTGACGCTCTAACGCTGCTGAAATCTTCGCCATCTGCATCAGACTCAGCATACCTTCTTGCATTCTGGCACCACCAGAAGCGCAGACAATCATCACTGGAAGCCGATTCGCCGTACCGCGCTCAATCAAGCGGGTAAGCTTTTCACCCACAACTGAACCCATGCTGCCGCCCATGAATCGAAAGTCCATAACACCTAATGCCACAGACTCTCCAAGAATCTTTCCTACACCTGTTTGAACACCATCGATCAGCTTTGTCTTGGTCTGGGTATCGCGGATGCGATCAGCGTAGGCTTTGCGATCGCGAAACCGCAGCGGATCTTCAGGTGAAATCTGAGTATCTATTGGCGTCCAAGTACCTTCATCTATCAGTTGCTCAATTCGTTCGACGCTAAACACCCGATGGTGATGGCCGCACTCTGGACACACCTGCTGATTTGCCTTGAGATCTTTGGTATAGGTAAGCACATCACAACGTTCGCACTTAGTCCAAAGCCCATCAGCAATCTCCCTCTCTCGGTGATCTGGGCTAATCAAACCTGTCTTTTTTCTGTTGGCAAACCAGTCAAACAGCGACATCTTTCCACTCATCAGCTTTGTTTAAGGTATGCCTCAAAACGAAAGGGAAGTGAGGCCAATACTATTCCTATCCTACTAGGGTGGCGGTCATTTGTAGGAAGTAGAGATAGAGCTGCTTTGGCAAAGCCTATCTATTGAATACAAGAAGATCTCATAAGACTCTAATAGAACAAGAAAGTGAACAGGATAATAGTGCTTGGAGTGATTGGTTATAGTCTAAAAGTTATAATCCCAGAGGAAAAAAGATCGATAGATACGCGTCTATAAGCTGCTGACCATAGAAAAGCGTGAGTGTAGCGCCTAGCGCTAGATATGGCCCGAACGGGATTTGCTGCTTCCGGTCTATCATACCTAGTACCAATGCTGAGCCTCCAATCAGGGAACCCATCGCTGCAGCCAAGAACGTCGCTAAGAGTAATCCTGGCCAACCTAACCAAGCTGCCATCATTGCCGCTAGTTTAGAGTCCCCACCGCCCATGGCCGTTTTACCAAATACACTGCTCCCGGCAATACCGATCAGATCAAACAGCCAAAGCCCAAAAATACTCGAAAAGAAAGCAGCTACCACACCGCTCATTCCCGAAAGTAATGTCGGTGTCGCCAGGTAGCTTATCGAACCCTGAAATCCCCATCCCAGGATTAATCCTGAAGCGGTCAGACGGTTAGGCAACGTCATCGTATCCAAATCAATCAGCGCCAGTACCAGCAGCCAGCAAAGAAATATCCAGTAGCAAGGTGTCTGCCAGGTCAGTCCGAAACGAGTAAACACCAAGACAAATACCCCCCCGGTAGCAAACTCTACTAGGGGATATCGAAAAGCAATCGGCTGCTTACAATTGCGACAGCGACCCCCTAGCCAAAACCAGCCGAACACTGGCACATTGTCGTAGAGTTTCAGGCGTACTCCACACTTTGGGCAGCACGAGGGCGGATACAACAAGGAGAGGCTCTCGGGCAGTCGATAGACTACGACGTTTAAGAAGCTACCTATCGCAGTGCCTAGGACGAAGATTAATAGTAAAAGAGTGATGCTATCCACAGAAGCCAGCTGCATTGGGAGAGAACTGTAGATAAGGTGCCCATCAGCTAACAATTCGACAGTAATTCGACAGTAATTGGCTTCCGTTTAGGCTAGCCATTGCTATGACCAATAACTTAAGCTACATCAGGTTCGAGTTGGCTAAGGGGGATAAGGCACTCCTGTGGTAGTAGGACAGGCCGATCGCTAAAGACAACTGTTCCACGGTGATTTAATCGGCAAATAGCAACGCCAATGGGTCTCTGGATAATTTCTGGATGCACTTCGCAGAAGGTATGGTAAATCTGTCGAGCAGCCTTAACCAACGCTGGGTTCAAAACGACAGAATCACCTCCAAAGGCAAGGCGATCGGCGCCATTGATTAGCCTTTGAGTAGTCATAGTCGGCATAAAGTGCTCCTTACGGTGCCTAATTTACAGCTGCTTTTGAGCGATCAAAGGGCATGGTCTGCCCTAGCCAGTCTTGGTCTAAGCTCTATTTTGCTTCTATCTCGTTTGCTTCTATCTCGCTTTGGTAGGTGAACCTCGTATCACCACCACGTATCACCCAATTTGGCTCAAGTCTACTACAGGCCGTTCATTTTAAGCTGTTTGTCAAGCTTTTCCAAAAAATCCCATCAAAGGATTCTCTATTCTGAAAGAGCTGTTTGCAGTGCCTCTCCCATTGCTTTGCAGCCGACCGCTTTCATTCCTTCAGACATAATGTCACCAGTCCGATAGCCTTGATCCAACACCGCCAGCACAGCTTGCTCTATTCGATCTGCAGCAGTAGGTTGGTCTAGTCCGTAGCGAAGCATCATCGCCACGCTAAGCACTTGGGCCAGCGGGTTAGCCTGGTCCTGCCCGGCGATATCGGGAGCCGATCCATGCACCGGTTCATAGACGCCAGGGCCACCTTCCCCTAAGCTAGCCGAAGGTAGCATACCAATACTGCCAGTGAGCATCGCAGCCGCATCAGAAAGAATATCGCCGAATAGATTACCAGTAACGATCGTGTCAAACTGTTTGGGCGCACGGACAAGCTGCATGGCGGCATTATCGACGTATAGATGGGACAGCTCAACGTCTTTGTAGCTTTCGCCAAGCGCAGTGATGCGATCGCGCCAAAGCTGCGACACCTCCAGCACATTCGCTTTGTCTACAGAACACAGCCGTCGCGATCGCTTTCGTGCAATCTCAAATGCCACCCGGCCGATCCGATCAATCTCTTTGCCGGTATAGGCCATCGTACTCACCCCACGCTGATCGCCATCTTCTGTCTCAAAGATGCCTTTAGGCTGACCAAAGTAAACACCGCCTGTCAGCTCGCGAACCACCATAATATCAACCCCTTCGACTACTTCTGGCTTCAGCGAAGATGCCTGAAGTAGTTGCGGCAAAATCGTTGCTGGGCGCAAATTAGCGAACAGGCCTAGTCCAGCTCTAAGGCCTAGCAATCCAGTTTCCGGACGCTGCGATCGCGCCAAGTTATCCCATTTGTAGCCCCCGATCGAGGCAAGTAGAACAGCGTCACTTTGACGACAGGTGCTCAGCGTTTCCTCTGGCAAAGGAACACCAGTTGTATCGATGGCTGTCCCACCAATGGGCATTTCCGTAAATTCAAACTCAATTGCCTCCTGCTCTCCGATTTGCTTCAAGACGCTCACTGCTACAGCCATGATCTCTGGGCCGATACCATCTCCAGGCAGGAGAGTAATCCGATAAGAGTGGGCTGTAGAATCTGTCATGACTAGCACGGGTGTGAGGGACGGGTGCCATAATACCCGATTCAGAGGTGCTGTAGAATGCACTGGTATTGAATAGTCAAAGGTTGGCGTTTAAGCGATATGTCTTTTCTACGTGCTGATTTAGCTCAGCTTGCGGCGTATCAGTCGCACCTATCGGATGAACTAGCTTCGGTAGCACCTGTCGATCCGTTAGATACTAACGAAAGCCCAATCGATCTACCCATTGAGATAAAAAAGGTATTAGCCGAAAAATATCAGCAGGCGATCGCCGCCAACCGCTATCCGGACGGCACACACTCAGCGCTAAAACAGGCTGTCCTCAAATATGCCGCTGCTTCAAGCAGTATCGATCCAAAGGCCATCTCACTCGGTCACGTCACCTTAGGCAATGGCTCCGACGAACTTATTCGATCTATCCTATTGGCTACCTGCCTAGGCAACAGCGGTTCTATTTTAGTGGCCACACCCACCTTTTCTATGTACGCAATCCTAGCTAGGACGCTTGGCATCGCCGTACACAGCACAGAGCGCCAAAGCAACTTCGAGCTTGACATTCCTACTGCTCAGTCCATCATCGATCGTTCTGCGCCAAAGCAGACCTCAAATCAACTCCTAGAGCAGTCGCAAGACTCAACTCAAACAGCGCCCATTCGAGTTGTTTTCATGGTGCATCCGAATTCACCCACCGGCAACGCTCTGACCGACCGTGAACTCAGCTGGCTTAGACAGTTACCAAAAGATATCCTTGTGGTCGTTGATGAAGCCTACTTTGAGTTCAGTGAACAAACTACTCTATTAGATGCCCTTAGCCGCCCCAACTGGATTGTGCTGCGAACCTTATCCAAAGCCTTTCGCCTAGCGGCTCACCGTGTTGGCTACGGCATTGCCCACCCTAATATCATTACAGCTCTAGAAAAGTTGAGATTGCCGTACAACCTTCCTAGCTTTTCGCAGCTAGCCGCCACAGCTGCACTGGCTCACAGCGATATGCTGCTAGAACAGATTCCGGCGCTGCTCAGTGAACGCCAAGAACTGCTATCTGTTTTAGGCAAGCATTCCTGTTTGCAGGTTTGGCCGAGCAAGGGGAACTTTGTCTATGCTCGGCTAAGCGACCATGGCCTTGCCAGCTTAAAGGTCATCTCTCAAGAAGAGGGGCTCACAAAAATCTTCCAAATGCTTCGTGCACAAGGAACCCTTATTCGACACACGGGCAGCGGACTGCGCATCAGCATCGGTACCGCTGCAGAAAATCAGCGAACAATAGTGAATTTTAAGAAAATACTTAGCGACTAAGCAAGAGGCGGCTTCTTATCACGCTCTAGGGAAGTTTCAGAATCCCATGGTCTTGTTATGGCCCTGTTTGGTATTGAATAGGCATAGTATTGAACGAGCAAAGCCAAAATTCGGCGGCCAAGCAAAGTCGAAACTTATCATCAGACAAACTCAGAGCGAACGCGGTGAACCGTCTGCGGGAGTACACCAACTAGCATTGCAAACGCATCATCGGAAACTAAATCTACCGTCGCTTGATCGAAGTAGGTTTTAAACTGCTCTAGAATCATGCGAGCTCTATCAGCTGGCTCCGGCTGGTCTGTAAAATTCTGCGTCAGGCGAATCCACTGTAGCCGAATCTTGATTGCATTCTGATGATCTTCATGAGAATCAGGGGCTAACAGTGAAAGATTACCAATCGGAATTACATCAACAACATCATCGTCGATTAGACCGCCAACCGCAGCTCCTGGACCCGCAAACTCTGCATGAAACTTACGCAGCACAATTAACCCGTTCCGACGACGACTATTAACAACCCAAAGCTGCCCACTACCTATCTTTTTCACTACATCGTCAACTTTGAGTTCTTGATTCACCGCTGCCCCAAAGAATTGCCAGTTTCCCTTATTGATGCCCTGCTTAACAGCCTCTAGCTTCATACCTGAGTGTTTTAAAGCGTTGGTCATATCAGAGCGAGGAACAGGGTTCACCTTGTTTGGAGTCACCTGTTTATAAACCTCAGCACGGGCGTTGGCATTTTCGTTACCAGGTACTAGCGCGTCGTTTGATAGAGATTTCACACTTGTTTCGGCTGATTGAACCCCTTGAAGAAAAATCTAAGACCAACCTATGAGAATAGGCTTCCTATTAATGTGATACAAATCTTCAACAAATTGAGAATGAACAGGTGGCTTTTATTCATTCTTTATGACAGTAACCTCCGTACTTCACATACTGTACATAAAACGCTTGCACTGCTTTTTAGTACAGCTTTGAACCTTCACTAAGCTAGTCACGAGCATCACAAGAGCCTAGAAAGGTTCCATCCACTTCAGAATTTCTTAAGGATTCTAATAATGTTTCAAAGCCTTCAGAACATTCACCGATTTAATCCTCTTGATAGATGCAATAGGATCTGAACTATTTGGCAGATTTACCAAGGTAATTTACCAATTAATGATCTACTTCTAGACTACCCAGATTATGGACTACTTAGAATTAGAAAAGATATCTGTCAAAAAACCTTTTTGGACAGCAACAGTCGTTCTGGTCTAAGTCCCAAGCTAGACATAATAGGATTGTCCACACCGCACTGTCGATAGCCAGCCCGCTCATAGAGCGCTCTCGCAGCTGAGTTATCTGCCATCACATGTAGATATACCTGGTGAAAGCCCCAGTTAAAAGCGATTTTCTCGCTTGTGTGTAAAAGCTGCTGAGCTACACCTTGACGGCGATACGCAGGCTCAGTCGCTAAGTTAGAAATATAGGCTCTTTTCGGTGGCAGCAGTCGCCAAGCCTCGCAGGGGCGCTGAGAAATTTCGGCAGTACCTACTATTTTACCTGACTGAGCTGACGTTACATCAACAGCAGTGGCAACAAGACATGCATATTGGCTAGCAGGTGTTTTAAGCCGGGTCTTGATATCCTCTTTGATACCCAAACGCATAATCCAATACAGCCACTGAGTCGCTTGCGCCTGCGGATAAAAGCTAGAGAGCAGAACTACGACAATCTGCGTCAGGTCTTTTTGATAGGCAGAGCGAATGCGAAAGGGCTGCTGTCGGTAAGGAGAGGTCATTGTAGGCTCTGTATTGACCTTGGAAATTCTGTATTTACCTAAAAATATAGTCAAGAAGTGGATAGGCACTATACCTTAGACGTAGCACAGATATAGGTATTTACTGCATCGTCAGACGTAGGCAAGTCTTGGGTATTTGATGCACCGAGTTCATCATGCGCACAACTAGTGCAATACATTACGTCTTCTGTGGAATCTGTGTCTATGGAATCTACATGCGATCTCAGTTTACTAGTTCCCATTGTGACGGACACCATTGACGTAGACTAACTAACTGGCTATACGTTTGTGCTATATGCTCGTAGGCACTGGCCCAAAACCGTGATATCGTATCTAAGCTAATATACGAATAACACCAGCTGCGGGTGTAGTTTAGTGGTAAAACCTTAGCCTTCCAAGCTAATGATGGGGGTTCGATTCCCCCTACCCGCTTTGTACTTATACAGTGACCCAACTCTTCGAAGGTAGTATCCTCGCTCTAAGATTTTCCATCTAGAGTAGGGGTAGAGAACTTCAAATTGAATCTCACGACATTGAATCTCGCTATTTAGTCGACAGTTCTATATTCTTTAGACTATCAACTTCTAGATCAGCTATTCCAAAGCTATCTACAATCTGCTTGAAAGTAGCAGCTAAGGGGACTGCTATCACTGCTCCCAGTAGCCCATCTACTTGTGCCCCAACTAGCAATGATAGTAGCACCCACACCGGATTGAGACCTACCGCATCGCCCAAGATCCGAGGCGTAAATACATTATCTATGACCTGATCGGTAATAATGCAAGCTGCGAGTACTTCGGTACCTAACAATGGATCGCCTATGCCGACTAGCAGGCTGACAGTTGCCATTCCTAACCAATCGCCAAATGGAATAAACACACAAACACCAATACCTAGTCCAGAAACTAGCCAAAAAGGCACTTGTAGTATGTAAAAAACTAGCGCTAACGTAACCCCCATCAACGCCGCAATCACCGCCTGACCGAAAAAGTAGTTTTCAAACTGTACACTCAGTGCGGCGCTTAGTTGCTCACCTAAATCATTCGGTAGCCACTTATAAAGGCCTTGCCAAAATGGTTTGCCATATAGCAATAAGTACAACGTCAAAACTGTTGTCAGAACGATGTCGAACAGCTTGTCAGTAAAGCCCAACAAAAAGCTAACCAGCTGACCGGGCAGCAGCTTTAATTCCACGGGTAGTAGGTCAGTAAGCTGATTGGTCAAATCGCTAATATCAATGTTGTCAGCTGATTCTAACTTGTCAATTTCAGTATCAAGTAGTTCTAGCTGCTGGCTGCCAGAGGCTAGCCAGCCGGGCAGCTGAGTGGTTAGTTCGGTTAGCTGATCGAGAAGAGTCGGAACTACTGTCATCGAAATAAGCACTATCAGGGATAGTGCTAGTAGAACAATGATCAAGACGCTGTAGCTTCGAGCACAGCCTGTTTTTTGAATAAGACTGACTAGATAATCTAGCAAGAACGCAAGCAAAGCAGCTACTACAAAAATACTCAAAAGCGAATGAAAGTATTGAACGCCTTTAAACAGTAGCCACAGATTGAAGATAGTAAGCGGAATGGCAAGTTCCCACACTAGCCACCGAGGTAGTTTATCGAGCAGTTTAGTCAACTGTTGTCCCTTGTCTGTGAAGCTGTACGAATCCTTTGATACTTCATAAGAGCCTGTAACAACCAGTCTCTAACGAAGGATCTTGCTACAGTAGCTCAAGAGGAGTCAAGCCGACCTAGAGCAATAGGCTGGAGCAATAGACTGACTACTAGCTTCATTTATTCCTGTTGCTTGGGGTTTAGTAAATTAATGACAGCTTCAACTAGCCTAGCAGGGGCAACTGGTTTAGTTAAATGCTGTTGAAAGCCTACCTCCAAGATCCGCATTTCATCATTTTCTGTAGCGTAAGCAGATAACGCGATCGCCTTCACTTGGTCATCTTGTCCGATAGCTAATGCTCTAATTTGTTGCATTAGCATATATCCGTCCATCTCAGGCATACCGATATCGCTAATGATGATATCCGGCGGAGCCTGAGCTACCACAGCTAGCGCATCATATCCAGAAGAGACCGCAACCACAGTAGCTCCTGCCGATTCCAACGTAAAAGTAGTAATCTCTTTAGAGTCATCCTCGTCGTCTACGACTAAAATGCATAGACCGCTTAGGTCACCTTTGGCGACTGCGGGCTTTTCAATAATCGCACCGTCAACAGTCATCGCCCGCGGCAAGCAAACACTGAATGTTGTCCCCTGGTTTTCCCCAGGACTGCGAACCGCGACAGTGCCATCGTGTAGATCTACAATCTGCCTAACAATAGCCAAACCCAACCCTAAACCACCAAACTTGCGAGTAGTCGAGTAGTTTTCTTGACGAAAGTGTTCAAATACAAAGGGTAAAAAGTCGGCGGCAATTCCCTTCCCCGTATCGCTCACTTCGATCACTACCTCTGAAACATCAGCGGTGACTGTAACTGTAATAGACCCGTCGCGAGGCGTAAACTTAACCGCATTCGATAGCAGATTCCACACTACTTGCTGTAGCCGTACGGCATCGCCTACTACAGTACAAGGTGTGATTGTTGTTTCTATGTGAATAGACTTTTCCGCTGTGGCCTGTTTTACCGTTTCTAACGCAGCAAAGATAATACTCTCTAGATCAACCGGAGCCTTATCAAGGATAAGCTTGTTTCGTAATATCCGAGAGATATCAAGCAGATCACCAATTAGCTGGACCTGAAGCTGCGCGTTACGTTCAATCGAAGCTAGCGCTAACTTTGTTCTTTTTTCATCGAGTGTTCCACGTTTAAGCAGCTGAGACCAGCCAAGTATAGGATTTAGCGGCGATCGCAGCTCATGAGAAACGACTGCTAGGAACTCATCTTTGATCCGATTGGCGCGCTCAGCGGCTTCGCGAGCCGCCTCCCTTTCAAGCGCTACCTGTTTTCGAGTAGTGATGTCTCTTGCTACCGCGTAGAATCGACCTTCGGCTATGAGGGCTGTTACCTTCCACAACAACCACCGATAGCTCCCATCCTTGCAGCGATAGCGATTTTCAAACTCAATAGGATCCTCGCTAGCGGTTAAATTAGCCGCTATAGCAGCCGTCATCTCACGGTCATCAGGATGAATAAAGAAGAGGTAAGGCTGCGCAGTTAGCTCACTAGACGTGTAGCCTAAGACCTTCACCCAAGCAGGATTGACTTGGGTGAAGTAGCCCTCAAAGTTACCAACAGCATGCATATCAGGTGAAAGCCTAAAGAAGCGATCGCGCTCTTCGGTCACTTGCTTCAATCTAGTCAGATCTAAGATAAATGCCATCACCTCCTGACTTTGATCAGCGACTTGCTGAAGCAAGGTTGCAGCGACGAGAACAGGTACCTTACTGCCATCCTTGTGACGGAAGGCCTTTTCATAGGGTTCGCAAGTCCCCGTTTCTCTTAGCTGATTGATGGCAGCTTGGTCGGCCAGGGCAAATTCAGCGGGCGTTATCTGATCCCACCTCACCTGATGAGAGGCCAGTTCATGAGCACGATATCCTAATAGATCCAAAACATAGTCGTTGGCATAGCTCAATTCACCTGAGAGCGTTCCAAAGACAACACCAAATAGATTCGATTCAGCAACGTCCCTAAAGCGCTGTCCACCCACCTTAGCCGCTTGCTCTGCTTGCTTTCGCTCAGTAACATCAATCGAAACACCAATCAAACGGTCAGCTTCACCAGTCTCATCACAAACTCGCTCAGCTCTAGAGATCAGCCAGTGTATGCTGCCATCAGCCCAAACTAGTCGATATTCTTCATCGAAGCCAATACCCTGACTTATCGTCGCTTGATAAGCGGCAGTGACTCGATCACAGTCGCTAGGATGAATACGCGATTGCACTATCTCATACGTAAGATCAGCCTCTGCTGGCAAACCATAGTTGTATTTATGCTGATTAGAAGCAGTCAGTGTTTGCGTCTTGAGATCGATTTCCCACGTACCGATCCTACCTGTCGCCAGCGCCAGTTTTAACTGTCGCCGAGCCTCTTTTGCAGCCCGCTTCTGTCGGATCAAGCTGGCTATCTGAGTTCGCTTCTCAGTCTGTATCGCCGCTTGCACGATGGTTCGATCGACATAATCTACCACCAGATCAATAAAGCCCTGATAATCCTGGTCAAAAGCCTTTGTAGGACTAACGCCAACTACTAGCATGCCGACTGTCTGCGAATCCTCAGGTAGAAGCAGCGGCTTCAATACGGCTCTCGAAACCAGATTGTTCCAGGTATCCGTCAGCGCTTTTGGCAGTAGGACATCAAAATACTCAAGATCCTCAATCACCACTTTTTGACTGTCCTTGCAAGCACCTAAAAATGCCTGCGCTAGTGACCGACTTGTCTGTGCACTATACTTTGCACTATACGGTGATTCGCCTTGTGATTCGTCGTTGAGTACTTCGCTAACCCTTGCCGCTATCAGATTTTCTATTAAAGGGTTCGCCACCATATCTGCATCGACACCGACTGAGTCAACCAATCGTAAGGTGTCATTCTCAACTAGATACAGCAGGGCAAAAGGAATATCGTAGGGATTTTTCGAAAGAACGTTCAGCGCCTGATAGCCAGCGGCCTCAACATTCTTGATCGGAGAAGGCAGAGCGTGAAGCGATCGCAGCGTTTGTAGTCTGCGACTGCTAATGACTTGGTCGGTTGTCTCATGGCACAAACATAATACGCCAACGCTGAGACCCAACTCGTCATAAATCGGGCTACAGCAAAAAGAGTAATAGCATTCTTCCTGCCAAGACTCGTGGGGAATAAACTGCTGTAATTGACTGATGGCAGCAGCCTGACCCTGCATCATCACCCGTGAAACCATCGGCTCTAGAAAATACCAAAACTGCATCCCAGCGGCCCCTAAGGCCTGCGGATGCTGAGCCTGACCTAAGGTAGAGCGATAGCTATCGTTGTATAGCATCGTCAGCTCAGATCCCCAGAGGATGAACATCGGCTCACTAGCTGCTAGTAGCACACCAACCATCGTTCGCAGCGGCTGAGACCATGTCTCGATGGGGCCTAAAGGTGTAGCGGCCCAATCATGTGAGCGCACCAGTTCACTTAGCTCGCCACCATCGGCGAACATCGTCTCAGGTGATAGTGTCCGCTCAGTCTTCATCTTCTATGAAATTACTGGAGTTAAACCCTATTCTAGGTCATTGCTCTAGTATTGCCAGCAGCTCTAATACAACGCCGTTTGTCCAACCAAAGCCAATCTCATTACTGCTATAGCCATACTGGATTTCATCAGAAACTTCACCCGAGCAGGTTTCTAGATCGTACTTCTCCAGCAAGCTGCCGCTGCGCTCAAAATCATCAACCACCAATGTAATAAAGCGCTTTGCTAACCGCTTTGCTTCCTCATGATAGCCATATCGCCCCAGACCCTTGACGGCAATCAGCTGCAGCGGCGCCCAACCGAAGGGATCATCCCATTGATTTCCAGATGTCTGAGTGCTAGTGCGTACGCCGCCGGGGGCCTCAAATTTGACTAGATGTTCTACAACGGCTGCCGCTTGTTCCTTAGAAGCGACCCCTGCCCACAGTGGGTAAAAGGTCGTAGCAAATTCGTAGTAGTGTCTTTCACCTGTGGTCAGATAGTAATCAAGGTACAACCCCTCCGACTCATCCCATAGGTATTTGTTGATACTCTGCTCTCGCAGCAGCGCCTTGTGCTGCCAACCTTTAATCTCGACGGCGTAGTCTGCCTTTTCGATCTTAGAAAGCGCCCGGTAGACCTCAGCAATGTCTTGTTCCATCATATGGAGCAAGACATTCAGACACACTGGCAGATAGTGAACGATATCAACACTAAAAGGACCGAAGCGATTCGTGGGATCAAAACCAGACTCACGCATTGAGCGATCGCCTTTGAAAAACAGATCCGTCAGCTTATCTGCTTGCTCGTTATAAAACAACGAGACGTCGTAATCTTCGATCGATTCGTGCTTGTAAAATTCTCGAATCCGATCAAAATGCGTCCTTCCCTCTTCATCCACTTCAGAAACAATGACTTCAGGCGCAGGGCCCTCACCGGATGCATAGAACCTAGAGAGTCCGCTTTCTTTATCAAGATGGGGCTCAACCATCCAGTAGTCGTAGTACTCAATCAGGGTAGGCAACGTAGATCTTAGCCAGTCAGCATCTTGCGTTCTAGCGTAGATTTTAAGCACCATATTGGCCAACAAAGGTGGCTGCGATCGCCCTAAAAAGTAAGTCCGGTTAGCATTGAGCACAGTGCCATAGTGAACCACCTGATACAGCAGCTGATCGGTCAAACTTTTTGCCATTTCTAGCTGATTGTCTTGCAGCAGGCCCAGCAAAATGAAATAGCTATCCCAACCATAAAGCTCGTTAAACCGTCCACCTGGAACAATATAATCCCCTGGTAGATACAACAGACCGTGATCCTCAATTTCACCCTGCTCAGGCAGTGTCTCTATGCGAATTCGGCTAAATTCAGCCGACATGGTTCGCCGTAGCGTATCAGCCACTGCTTCAGGATCTTCTTTAGCAGAGATATACACAGGCCAGGACCGTCCCGACTCATGTTCTACTTTAGAGTCCCTCGCCGCCGTGAGAATATGATCGTGTCCACGCCGCAAAGTTCTCCAAGTTCGGTTGATATATTTTCTGACAGCTGCGATCTGCTCAGCAGTCGGATAGCTACTCTTACAAGTAGAAGTGCTATTAGCAGCACTCTCCAAATCAGCAGATGAGTCTACTGACGATGAAGCACTTGACAGCTGAGAAGAATTAACAACGGCGTCTGGTTTCACGGGCGTAAAAGATAGTGGAACTTTTGAAGTCAGCGTCAGCTTCGGTTCAGCCAGCCAGATCGATCTAGACCGATCTGGCTGGCTGACTCAATTTGGGTAGCTAGATTGATCTAGAGTTCGCCCAGAAAATAGGACTCATCCTCATGCTGAGCACAGACACTCAAACTAGCTATAAACACTGTAATATCAATATCAGAAAAACCGCCAGCTTAACTGTCTTTAATAAACATCGCTAAGACCGAAGGAAACGGACCTACTGAGCAACTACAAAGCTGTGATTCTCACTAGCAAGTAGCGCGACTGGAAAACGCTCTAGCAGTCTTCCTACTAGCACAGAATTCTCTATTACCATAGTGCGATCGCTTAACCAGTCTTTCCAATCAGCGCTCGCTCCATTTGGCAGCTCGATACTTGTCTCCCCCCATAGCGCTTCCCCACAGGGCAAAGCGTCTGGCTCAATCAAACTCGTCAAAAAGCGAGGCACTACCACCACTAGCGTATGCTCACCTTGGTGACGCGCATAGGCAATTACATTTTCGGCATGCTCACCTGTCACCTTCAAAGGAATATAGGCGCCGCTTCTAAACACATTGCGAAAATAGTTTCGCGCCGCTAACCCTCTAAAGGTCAAAAACAGCTTAATTCGCCCATCTTGCCTAGTCTTTAGCAGCTCCTTCATCAGTGCGCCAGGCTGCTTCTCCCACTTAGCTCGAACATCTTCTAAAGCACTCATCCGTTTTGAATAGTCCACAGGGCGGCGGTTATCTGGATCGACCAAGCTTAGATCCCATAGCTCGCTGCCTTGGTAAAAGTCAGGAATACCCGGAGCCGTTAGCTTGATTAGCAGCTGTGAGAGAGAGTTATAAATGCCATAGGCTGCAACTTTGGACTGAAAGACCTGTAGCTTGGCTAAGAAAGTATTATCCTTGCTAGGCGTCAGCAGAGTCTCGACAAAGCTGGCATAGCCCGCTTCATAGTCTTCATCCGGTCTTAGCCAATTGGTGTGGACTTTGGCTTCCCGTACAGCCTTGACGACATACTCCTTCATCCTTTCTCTAAGTTCGCTCAGCTCTGCCTCGTCAAATGGGTAGACACCGACTAGAGTCTGGTATAAAAAATACTCGTCATTACTATCTGGAACAGGTTGATCGCTGCTAGTCGGCTTTTTCTCAGCATTGAGCTGACTCCACAGTTTGACTTGCTCTTCCCATTCGTCAGGCAGTTCAGACAAAACACTTAGCCGCGATCGCACATCCTCACTTCTTTTAGTATCGTGCGTAGAAGTCGCATTTAGCGTTTGCGGCCAGTGCTCTTGCTGATACTGGTTATATTGATGGAAATCCGCCAGCGAGATACCGAAATTCTCTGGCGAGCCACCGACTTCGTTTAGACCGATAAATCGGTTATATACATAGAACAGCGTATCTTCTAACCCCTTAGCCATCAGCGGCCCGGTGAATTGCTGCAAGCGCATCACAAAATGTAGCCACTGCGCCCTCTCTTCAGAAGGCAAAGAATCCTCGTACTGCAAGAGCAAAAACTTCTCAATCAGCTCTAGCTCGTTACGCAATTGAGGGATGCGCTTTCTAGCTTGAACAATCGCCGATTGAATATACTGAAGATCCCGCTCACTGCTTCCTTTCTGGTTAATATACGTGCAGTAAATAGGAAAGCACACTAGCACCTCTAGAATAGCCGTTTTCAAACCATTGGCTGTCAAATCGCGTCCATATCGATATTGGCTAGCAACCTTCTTCAAAAAACGAGCTAAGTTATCAATATCTCCAACTAAGTTCGTATCAGCAATCAGTCTTTTCTTTTCTAAAACCAGACTGTGATAGCCACTGCGTATCCCGGTAAATTGTTGATAAAATCGGGTAAAGTCGCTTCGATTCTTCTGACAGCAAAACAGTCGATTTGCGTACGTCAGAAATTCGTATCCAGAAGTGCCTTGAATTGGCCAATGAGTGGGTAGTTTCTCTCCTGGTTCTAGAATCTTTTCAATTACGGTATAGACACCGCCCATTTTCTCTTCGAGCCTTTCTAGATAGGTCAACGGATCATATAACCCATCAATATGATCAATTCTTAGCCCATCGAATTTCCCATCTTTGACCAAATCTCTAATGAGTCCGTGAGTCTGGTCAAACACCTTCGGATTATCGACCTTCAAACAGATCAGCTCGTTTACCGTAAAGAATCGTCGGTAGTTCAGCTCTTCTGCGCCCACCTTCCAAAAAGAAAGTCGATAGTATTGCGCCAACAGCAGCCGATCTAATAGATCAAAACTCTTAGGCTTACCGACCTGACCATTGAACACTTCTATATTTTGATCGATGAAAGTTTTAATCTCTTTACTCGAGTTATATAGCTCCCACAGCACATGCTTAACAAACGCGCACTGATCTTTCCTTGCCGAGCCTGTCATCGCAGGCAGCGTTTCTTTTACCGTATTCAAGATCCCAATTAGCTTGATGTAGTCAGGCTCTTGTGGTCCCATCTGCCGCCGTAGCCACGACAGCTCATTGCTCAAAAAAGGCTCATAAGAATCTACCCGAATCGGAAAGCTCAGTGCGTAATAATTAATCCGCAGACCGTCCTCTCCATAGCTCAGCTGAATTTCTCCTCTTTCCAAGCACCGATCATAAAAGTCTCCTAGCATAGGAGCGAGTACCTTACCTTGAATATCTTCGTAGGAGTGCTCCCATTCGATATCAAAGTAGTCAACGTACTCAGAGTCAGGACCGTATTCGAGCACATCCATCAAATAGTGGTTCTGACGGTCATAAGCCATATGGTTAGGCACGATATCCTGCAACCAGCCCATCCCTCGTTCATGTAAGGTCTCAACCAAAGTATCGAACTCTTCTATCCCACCAAGTTCAGGGTTGAGCTGATTAGGATCAACCACGTCATAGCCGTGTTGACTACCAGTTCTCGCTGTAAAGATAGGCGAAGCATAAATATCAGAAATACCCAAGCGGTCGAGATAGTCAACAATCTCCCTAGCCTGATAAAAACCAAAGCTAGGCGTGAATTGAGTACGGTAGGTCGCAACAGGAATACGCATAGCAGTTAAAGGAATCAACAAAGGAGATAGAAGAGTTCGCAGGCAAAACAGATATTGTTTTGGATCTATCTAGTATTTACGGTTAGTTTTTGAAAGCAAACCCAAAAAGAGCCCGGCTTATAGGGAAGTTCGAGAAAGAGACCAGGAGGAAACTGGCTCAGCGCGGTACAAGGCAATGCTAAACGGACTGAGCAATAAGGTCTGACCAGATTCTTCAGAGAGTCTAGCGGGTAAAGGCTCTGCTTTTGTCAGCTCGTTGGCTTCTTCTAAACACCACTGGGGGTCTGCTGAATTTAGCTGCTGCCACCAGGTTTGTGAACCTAACGTCAGACCGACCTTAGTCGCTCGGTCACTAAAGTTCATCAGACAAAGCAGGTCACCGCTAGCCATAGACTGTTTGTATTGCAAAGTATCACCCGTATGAGCGACGACAATATCTGAGGAGCGCGTGGGCGTCATCACCCGGCACTGATGCCTGACCTCAATCAGCCGCTGATAGAACTTCCGCATAATTCGTTGCTGAGCCCTATTACCCGCTGTTTTGTCTTTCCTAGATAGCCAGTTCAGTTTTGATCTTTTGTAGGTTTCCTCGCTGACTGGATCGGGCGGCGCTCCTTGCTCATGAAAGGCCGCAAACTCTTCCGTTCGTCCCTTTCTAACAGCCTCAATTAGATCTGGATCGCTATGGTCAACGAAGTATAGAAATGGGTTAGTTTCTCCGTATTCCTCGCCCATAAACAGTAGAGGAATGTAGGGTGAGAGCAGCGTGACCCCGGCGGCCAGCTTCAGCGCTGGGAATGAGACTAGAGTTGAGAGGCGATCGCCCATCATTCGATTGCCAACCTGGTCGTGGTTCTGGTTACACACAACGAACTGATAGGAAGGCAGATCGCTAGCTGGGCTACCGTGGATTCTGCGTCTAAAAGAAGAATATTGTCCGGCGTAGACGAACCTATTTTTGAGCGCGATCGCCAGAGATTCCAGACTAGAAAAGTCGCTGTAGTAGCCAATCGTCTCGCCAGTAAGCCGAGCATGCAAGGCATGGTGAAAATCATCACTCCACTGGGCGCAAAGCTGATAGCCCCCCTGCTGCACAGGGCGAATCAAACGCGGATCGTTTAGATCACTCTCGGCAATCAAAAAGGCAGGAAAGCTACGCGCTTCAGCAAAGTCCGCAACTGATTCGGATAGCTCCTGTAAGAAATGCTTAGCACCAAAGTCATAGATAGCATGGACCGCATCTAGCCGCAGTGAATCAATATGATAGTCGCGTAGCCAGCTGATCGCGTTTTCTAGAAAGTAGCGGCGAACTCCATCGCTATAGGCATCATCGAAGTTAATCGCACTTCCCCAGGGCGTCCGATAGCGATCAGTTGTATAAGGACCAAATTGCCCAGTGTAGTTTCCCTCTGGGCCGAAATGGTTGTACACCACATCTAAGATTACAGCTAAACCGATCTGATGGCAGGCATCTACCAGTTTTTTTAGCGCGGTGGGTCCGCCGTATGAGTTTTGGACGGCGAAAGGAAAGACCCCATCATAGCCCCAGTTGCGATCGCCCGGAAACTGCGCCACGGGCATAATCTCAATCGCCGTAATTCCTAGCTCTACTAGCTCGGGCAGTCGCGGAATCACGCTCTCAAATGTGCCTTCTGGAGTAAACGTCCCTACATGCAGCTCGTAGATGACATACTCTGGTAGCCCTACCCCCTTCCAGTCCCGATCGCCCCACTCAAACTGAGCATGATCAATCACTTCAGAAGGACCATGTACCCCCTGGGGTTGATACCTAGAAGCGGGATCGGGCCATGACGCTTCATCATTTAGCCGATACTTATAGAGCGTACCTGCGGGCAGATTAGGCGCATGAGTCCGCCAGTAGCCGTACTCATCATTCTTCATTTCTAGCAGCCCAGTCGGTACCGATATTGATTCCTGTTGGTGTCCAACAATATCAACAGCGACTTGTTCCGCTAAAGGAGCCCATACTGTGAACTGACAGCCGTCCTCAAACCTTCCACCAATCTCCATAAATCCACAGCAGAACTGCTGGTTCTACCTTGAAACGCTACTGATGGTTAAGAATATCAAAAGAACATTTGATGAGATGCTACCTATAGACATAAACCACAGGTAGATATGTGAAGGATACCCACAAAAGCGCAATACCTAGCCAAGCTCAGTCATCAGAACGCACTACCCAAAATGCGTAACTCAAGGCGCCACAACCATGGCATCAAACGCCAGTCCCAAAACACCAGTCCCAGCGCTCAAAAGTCGGTATCTTGACTGCTTAAATCCACCACTATCAATTCAGTACTTGTACGTTCAGTACTCATAATCAATACTCGAAAGTGACTACCCAAACAGCAGCGCGTCTATCGAATAAGCACCAGGTCCGAACAAAATCAGCAGCGTTAACATCATCGTAAAGATGAGCGCCTTCTCCATACTTGGAGGCTCACCTTTATCACCGTTCGGCCCCGAATAGAATTCTCCTAACTCATAGGGATCAGGCGCAACAATGGGTAGACCATCAATGACTTCTAGCACCAGCGCATAGATCATCGAAACCAAAATGGATAGACTGGCAAAAGGCGTCAGCAGTCCTATGATCAAACCAGTACCGCCCACAATCATGAATCCCGCCGACAGAAAGCACAGCGGTAGCGGCGCACCTAACGCCTTCGACCAGGTCTGAAGATTTTGGATCTTAGGCAAGCCATGCAAGATAAACAAGAATCCGACAACAGCTCGAAAGGCTAGCAGCATATAGCCCTGAGCCCCTTCAATAAACGCTGGGTATAACGCCGAAAGCGCCGTAACAATCGTATCCAATAGAGTTCTCCTTAAGTTCCTTTCTAACTGCTAATGGTCGCTATCTACGGCCAACCTTCAGCTTTCCACGAGCAGCATGTTGTGGCCGTCTGGCCCACGCCACAATACCCCTCGCTTGAACGGCATCACATCTGGCAAATCGATTACCTTTGGTGATACGAACTGTACATGCGCTTCTTCTAGAACTTCGACTGCTGCGTCAATGTCATCGACTAGCAGCTCAAAATGCATATGCACTAAGTCATTAGTCTGCTGGTCGAGCGGGAAAGGTCTTGCACCTGGCGGTGTCAGATAGTCTAAAAATTCCACGCCCAAGCGCCCCTGCGCTGGGGTTAGAGAGGTCACAATCACCTTTGCGCTAAAAAGATTATCCATCGTCTCTTGCTTGATGCCGATATTCGTAAAGCTACCCTGATGTGTCAGCCCTAGAACATCTCGGTACAGTGAAAGACTAGTTTCAGTACTCGAAATGGCGATCGCCGAATGATCCATACCTAAAAACAGCGCTTCTTTCGACTGCCAGTAATCCGGACCTAATCCTGGTGGAAACTGCAATAGCTCTAACGGGTGGCCATCAGTATCTCTAAATTTAAACGCCTTAATGTCATTGGGCAGCATTTGAGGCTCTGGAGAAATCGGCGTAAAAGAGAATTTCTTTAGCCGCTCGTAAGCCTTATCCATATCGCTAACGATGATGGCAAAATGCTGAAACCAAAGATCATTGCTCTTACTATCAGTAGGAATCGCTTCGCCTGTACCACTCAAGAACTGCATTAGCCGAATAGTCTCTTGTCCAAGCGCTAGAGATACAATTCGCACTTGAGCATCAGGCACACCGTATAGATAGCTAGCCTCGTCGCCACTAATGACGGTATCAGAAACAACTGTGTAGTCAAAGGCACCGGTGAAAAAATCAGCGGCCTGACTAGCGTCAGAGACCGTTAGGCCAATAGACTGTACGGCCTGAACCGTTATACCGGAGGGAGACGCCATAATTACGCTGCTTTCTAGATAACAAGTTTGCAAAAACACAATCTCGCAGATTGCACTTTTGCCTTTTGCATTTTTACATAATCAGGTGATCGCAGCCCGATCACTTTTAGGCAGTATTCAAAGGAGTGGTCGAAGCAGGTCATAGGCGAGCAAGCTACTTTTGCCCGCGCCCGTCATTAAACACCGTACTTTTGTAGAATACTTTTATCGAACGTTAGAATTTGCCTACGAGGAGTGCTAAGGACGTGAAGTTTTCTTCTTTTAGGATAGGCATTATCGCTTCATTTGCGCTTGTAAATACACTTGGGCAAGTTTCACCCTCGCATTCGATACCTACCCCTGCTCAAGACACTTCCCAACAATCAAACCAAAGCTTAGAAGGCATCGACAACCCCCTCAACTTGAACGAGCCAACAGATGCCTTGCAAGCATTTCGTAAGCTGCTTTGCTCTGTGGAGGATGGTAAGACCGTCTATTTTGTATGGCAGGGAGAAGGGTTTAGTCGACGACCCGGAGAACCGGATCAGCACATTTTTAACGTACAGGGCATGAGCGCTAGAGCTTGCGTATCGCTGACCTCTGAGACCAACTCACCAGGATTTCGCCAAGTGAGCCGAGAAGTCATGCTCTACTTAGATCCGGCGACCGACGAGATACTAGAAACCTGGGAAAATCCCTGGACAGGGCAGCAGAATACGGTTGTGCCAGTAGCTAACGACCCAGTCAACACGTCACCTATGTGGTCAGATACGACAGGTAGAAGACTTCAATTTCAAACATTTGGTGAGGCCAATACAATCTTTTTGACAACCACAATACCGCTGTTTTACCCTAACCCCCTAGGTGGTGAGCATCAGGCGTATGTAGGGGGTCAATATCATGCGATGGAAATGTTCAACTTCGCGGCTAGTCGCTCTGATTTGCTAGATGCACCCAGGCAAGATTTGGCTGAAGTCGCAGTGAGCTGGAGTCGCATTTCTCCTTGGCTACCTTGGATGGAAATGGGCGATCGCCCTGGAGAGCTGGTATTTCATGCGGCTAGCACTCGCCTTCTAGAGTGGCAACAACTGCCGGAGCCACTCAAAAGTCAGATCGCCGGAGACTATGCGCTCTACCAGGCCCCCCCTGATTTAGACGATGAACGACCTAACCAAACCACTTGGACTAACTTCTTAGAGTACTTGAACTAAGACATTTCGATTAGAATATCCGCGGTCAGCGAAATCGGAATGAGAGCCTAACAAACAGCCAACGCTAATTAACCAGCTCGGGTCCTATCGGTTCTGGCACTATAAAGCTTCTGCTTCCCAACTATACATAACAAGCCAACCGCAGATAACAAGGCGTAATTACAAGGCGCAGTAACAGTATGGGCAACTAGAAGATGAAAAGAACCGCTAAGTGGCTACGGTGGCTACGAATCTATCGTTGGCTCCATATACTTTCTCTAGTTATTTTTGCGGCTATTTTACTGAGTCAGCCTCGTTGGCTATTTACCCTTGCCAATCGCCTATTTCCCGGCGCACTCTACGCCGTACAGCAAGACGAAGGGCACCTTAAGGCGATCGCGCTCACCATAGACGATGGGCCTAGTCCTGCTACCGCTGACATTCTATCCGTTCTCGATCGCTACGATGTCCAAGCCACCTTCTTCAACATCAGCAGCCACCTACCTAGACACGAATCAATCGTCCAACAGACTGTCAACTCTGGCCATGAACTAGGCAACCACCTCACCGTAGACAAACCGAGTATTCGCCTGAGCATCGCTGATTTTGAGACAGTGCTACTCACCTCAGAAGCGGCCCTCCTATCCTACCTACCCCCAAATTCGCAGCTCAAATGGCTTCGCCCCGGCATGGGATTTTATAACGCCAGAATGGTAGAAGTCGCTCAGCGTCATGGATATCAAGTCGTACTCGGATCTACATTTCCCTACGATACGCATATCCACTCTTCTCGCTTCGCAAGTGAATTTATTTTGCGAACTGTTCAATCAGGCGATATTGTTGTACTTCACGACGGAGAAAAAAGGGGAATTCGCACGGCCAAAACGCTGGAAATTATTCTACCAGAACTGCAAAAGCGCGGTTACCAGGTAACAACCCTCTCTAATCTAACAGAGAAAAATTAATAACAGAAGTGAACAGATCTAAAGTGAGGTCACAGGCATGGTCTTTCTCTGTTCTATTTCTTTTAAAAATTCACAAGATAATTCATAAAATAGAGAGTGTAGTTCTGCGCTCGTCTGTTTCATCTACGGCTTCTTTATCTGGCTTCTCAAGTATGGCTCAAGTTTCTCTAGATCAAATGATACAGGCGCTGAAGACCAGACCTGCTTTGGTGAGTTTTCCCACCGATACGGTACCCGCGCTGGCAGCCGCGCCGAGTCAAGCAGATTTAATCTTCGCAGCCAAGCAGCGACCACCCGAGAAACCATTGATTTTGATGGGTGCGTCCCTGGGCGATCTTTTGCCATACGTATCTGGGCAAGACTCAGCGATGGCAGCGTGGCAGTCGATCGCCGAGCAGTATTGGCCAGGTCAGCTCACGTTAGTTTTACCAGCTAGCGACCTGGCTCCCAAAAATCTCAACCCCCATCCCACTGACCAAACCGCTGGCACTCTGGGCATTCGCGTACCCGATCATCCAGTCGCCCTAGCGTTACTTTCTCAGACCGGACCACTAGCAACCACAAGCGCCAATCTTTCTGGGCAGCCAGCCTTAACAGAGATTTCAGCGATCGCCCAAATGTTTCCAAGCGCGCTGACTTTAGGGCCAGAAGACTATCAGAGCAAAGCAGCTAGCGGCATGCCCTCGACCGTTGCTAAGTGGACATCGCACGGTTGGCAAATATTACGCCAGGGTAAAATTCAGCTGTAGCTATTATGATTCAAGCTACTGTGGGGAATGGTCAGCAAAATTCCATAGCGTTTTATCGATCTTTTTATGACTCGCAGCACTTCTTCAATACCGGTTTCTAAAATGGATCCGGCCTATCAGCAGCTATGGGCGCTCGAACGCTTCAAAAGTGGATTTTTAGCCCGCATTTCTCACGAGCTGCGATCGCCTATCAATGTCATCATTAGTCTTAGCCAGTTGATATTAGAAGATCTGTGCGAAGATCCTGAAGAAGAAAGGGAATTTATTGCTCAGTCCAAAGCAGCTGCGCTAAAAACGCTAACGCTTTTCGATCAGATTGCAGCCGTTTCAAAACTAGATATCGGTAGAGAGCCTGCGACCCTAGATCAAACCGACCTCAGCTTTCTATTGCCAGAAATAGAAATGCTCACAACACTTCAAGCGGCCAATCAGAACATTCGTTACACCGTCACTGCCCCCGATGAAACAGTCGAAATCTACACTGATAGAAAATGGCTGAAAAACACGTTAGTGAGTCTCATTCAAGACGCCATTGCTCACACCAAACTGTTGACCCTATTCTTAGACTATAGTGAAGCCGAAATTGCCATCGTTATCGAGTGCGATCGCGTCGCCACCCAGCTGCAAGCCGAGTATGACAGCCTGGCTGAATTTATCTTAGATAGCTCTACAGATAGCCCAGAAGAGAATCAGCCCCAAAGTAACCAATCTACAGACAATCAATCTCAATCTATAGACCTAAAAAGCATCCGATCACAAAACGAACAGGCTCAAAATCTTCAGTTTTCAACCGCTCTGATCTTGGCAACTGCGACGACCGCGCTACCTTTGATCAATGGCAGGTTTGAAATTGCTCCTCACCCGACCGCGAGTGATCGCACCCACCTAAAATGCATCTTTTCAAAATTAGCTAGCTGAGATTTAGTTAGCTAAGATCAACTAGCTAACCCTCTTAATCGCCAACTATCCCTCAGCCCAAGCAGCACAAGATGATGCCCAAGATGGCTCCACCCCCTGCTCTACCCAGCGAGAACAACCACTTCAAAGCCTACTATCAGCCCTGGCTCGGCCTTCTGCTTCTCGGTTTAGGCTTAGCTGTCTGCGTTCTATCGATAGGGTCTATGCTGCAATCTGGCTCATTCAATAGCGCCATCATTCTAGGGGTAGGCCTTGTGATTGTTGGCTACCTTTACTTTACTCGTCCATACTTCACCCTCGCCCCAAATAGACTGACTATCTACAACCTCCTAGGCAAGGTCGTTAAGCGCTATCCGTTCGAGACTTTCAACAATCTGAGCGTAGAAAATGGCATCTTGTATGTGAAGGGTGGTTTTCTAGAAGGCGATCGCAAAGAACCCACAAAGCTTAAGAAGTGGCTCGTCAAATCCAAAGACTGGAAAAGGCTGCAAGAAACAATCGATATCGCTTTAGGAGTGAAGACATCCAATGAAACTTCGTTCGATAGAGACTACCCCTAGTCCAAACTGCATGAAGCTGACCCTAGACAGGGTAGCAAGCAATGAGCCAATCACACTCAAAACCGGAGACCCTACAGCCGAAGTCGCCAAGGTCTTTCAAAATCTGCTGGCAATAGAAGGCGTCCAGTCTGTCTTTGCTATGAACGACTTTGTCACCCTAACGCGTAAGGGCAGCGCCGATTGGCAAAGCGTTCTAACAGCAGCGAGCAATCTTCTGGGCATTGCAGAAGATGCAGAACCCAGCGTGAACGATAGTTTACAGACCAAAATTGCTGAGACCAAGACTGCTGAGACCAAAACGACTGAAACCACGACTGCTAAGACCAAGACGATTGAGACCAAAACACCCTCCACACAAAAATTCTCTCAGGTCGAAGTCGCAATTCAAAGGTTTCGAGGCCTTCCGGTTCAGGTACGAGTGACCAATAATGCAGAGCAAGCTCGAGTAGCCTTAAGCGATCGCTTCAATCAGGCATTGCAAAGAGCAATCGCTGCTACTGACGCGAACTATGTCGCTGAGCGCGTCTGGGCACCGTATCAGCCACAATTTGGGGAAGTCAATGCGATCGCCCAGCAGGTTGCTGAAGAGATAGAAACCCTCGTAGATGACCAAGAGCTGACTAGGCTAGAACAACAGGCGATCACACCAAAGCAAAAAGTCCTTTCTTTCGAACAAACTTCAGCCGAACTCATCGCAAGCCTTCAACACTCTGACTGGAAACAACGACTAAGGGCAATCCAACAAATTGAAATCAACAAGGAGACTTTTCCTGCAATTGTTGCTGCACTGAAAGACAACCGAGCAGCCATTCGGCGTTGGGCAGCGGCGCTACTCGGTGCTAGCGAACGTAACGAAGCAGTCCATCCCCTTTGCCAACTGTTACTGACTGATTCATCCCCTATCGTTCGGCGTACCGCTGGAGACGCGCTAAGCGACCTAGGCGACGCTCAAGCCGGCGTGGCCATGATCAAGGCATTGAGCGATACATCAGCACTGGTGCGCTGGCGAGCGGCTAGATACCTAAACGAAATGGGAGACCATAGTGCAGTAGAGCCACTGACGCAGGCTATAGCGTCTGAAAGCGAATTTGACGTACGTGTAGAAATGACCGCGGCGCTTGAGCGTATTCAAATGGGCGAAGCCTCTCAGCTACCGATGTGGATGCGAATGAGCAACGCTAGCTAGTCTAGATTGAATCTGGTCTAGATCACTTGGCAGCGGTGAACACCAGCATCGTTCTTCACCGCTGCTGTGGCATGATGGCGGCAGCATATTGACCTAGTCGCCAGAGGTAGCTAGGCACAAAATAGAGGATCAGAAAAATGCAGGCCGTTGATTGGGCAATTGTGGGAGTATACGGACTGATCTTGCTAGCGATTAGTATTTCAGCGAGTCGACAGCAGAATAGTACAGACGAATATTTTAGAGGCTCTCGGCAGTTGCCTTGGTGGGCAATTGGATTTTCAATTATTGCCACATCATTTTCGGCGGCCTCTCTACTCGGTGGCCCCGGAGAGGGATACAACAATGGTCTTCTATACTTGCAGCTTCAGTTTGGGGACTTATTAGGATATCTGCTGGTCATCTTTCTGTTCCTACCTTTCTTTGTGGGGCTGAATCTAACTACAGCTTACGAATATCTAGAACGGCGGTTTGATGGAAAAACGCGATCGCTCGGCTCACTCTGTTTTTTGCTGTTTGTGATTGCTCGTTTAGGTGGTCTGCTGTACGCGGCCTCTCTAGCCGTCGCGACAGTTATCGGCCTCCCCTTGCCACTAGCGATTCTACTTGTTGGAATTGTCTCGATCGTCTATACAGTAGCGGGCGGTATCGCGGCGGTTGTTTGGACAGATGTTCTGCAGTTCGCCATGATCTTCGTGGGCTTAGGCGCTGGTATCTGGGCAGCGTCGCAGGGTGTCTCTGGAGGACTAGGCGAGCTTTGGAGTACAGCAGGAGAGGCCGGAAAGCTGACGGTGATCAATACAACTTGGGAGCCGGAGTCAATTCGGTCGCTGCCCACGGCTTTGTTTGCTTATGGAACGTTGGCTTTTGCCGTAGCCGGGACCAATCAACAGTCCGTACAGCGCTATGTCTCTTGTGCAACTATTGCAGACGGGCGGAAGGCCATTCTACTCGGCTGGTTCTCTGGCTTTATGGGCGTAGCCGCAACCTTGATTTTAGGGACGCTCCTATTTGGCTTTTATACGGCCAATCCTGGATTACCAGAAGATATTCCCGCTGATGGAATTCTGCCCTATTTTATTGTCAACAACGGCCTACCAGGTACCTCTGGCTTGCTAGTAGCCGCAATCTTAGCCGCAGCGATGTCATCGATTGATTCGGCGCTACATTCTTTGGCGACCTGTATGACGGTTGATTTCTATCAGCGCTATTCAGCCCATGAGGCAACCGAGAGGCGATCGCTCAAAGTCGCCCAGGGTCTGATCGTTGTCTGGGGAGTGATCGGTATTGCCTCTGCTTTCTACGTTGCCTCTACTGGCGAAGCGTTGCTGCCTTTTTTGATCAAATACACGGCGATGTTCTTGGGGCCACTATTAGGGCTGTTTTTAATGGGCGTTCTGATACCTAGAGTCAATGCCAACGGTGCTTTCTATGGAACGATCGGTGCGGTGATTTTACTGGCGATCGGCACAACATCAGGGTTGTTTTCCTTCCCAGGCATTTGGCAATCTGCGGTAATCGCACCGATTGGAGTATTGCTAGGAGTAATTATCTCTCTTTTGGGAAAAGTGCCTGCTCAAAGATCTACAAAAGGACTTACCTTCTGGAGTAAGTCAGTAGAATAGGCTAGCTGATGAGCCAAACCTTTTCGAAACACTCTGGGTATAACCTCCGATGTCACAGCACGTTCTGATTACAGGTGCTTCTCAAGGGACTGGAAAAGCCACCGCCCTCAAGTTTGCCTCGAAAGGCTGGGATGTCACCCTAGCGGCTCGTCAAGCAGATAGACTGCAGGCAGTGGCTGAGCAAATAGAAGCCATGGGAAGCAAGGCGATCGCACTGCCTACTGATGTCGGCAGCGCCGATCAAGTCAGCGCCCTAATCGAAAAATCTCTCTCCACCTTCGGCAAGATAGACACGCTGATTAACAATGCAGGCATCTGCCTAACTGGCCCAATGGCTAACACCAGCCTAGAAGACTGGCACCGCATCTTTGATACTAACTTTTGGGGATATGTCCATACGATTCGAGCAGTCCTTCCGGCCATGCTGTCCGCAGGCAAAGGTACAATCATTAACGTCGGCTCAATCGGCGGCAAAATGCCAATGCCCAACATGACGGCCTACTGCGCCAGCAAATACGCGCTGACCGGCATGACCGAAACGCTGCGTCTAGAGCTAGTGTCCAAAGGTATCCATGTAGGAATTGTGCATCCAGGCATCATTGACAGCGACTTCTTAGAACGAGCCCAATTTAGAGGCAGTGATGATCAAGCCATACAGGATCGTCAAAATCAGATGAATCAGGCGCTACAGTCTGGTCTCGCTAGTCAGCCAGAAGATATTGCCAACGCCATTTGGAAAGCAGTGCAACAAGAACAGAATGAAGTGGTTGTAGGGGTAAGTGCGATCGCCACTAACCTCAACCGCCTCTTTCCTGCTCTCACGCAATGGGCGCTGAGCAAAGGAGCGAGCTAACAGTCACAAAATAAGTGAGCCGACAGTCACTAAATAACAGTTAACAAACAACAGTCACCCAATATCTGCTGAAGCGTCGTATTTCAGTCTTCTATCACTTCTTCGACGTCAGCTAATATCGGTAGCGTAATCACGAATTCTGTTCCTTTTCCCATTTCAGAATTGACCTCAATCGTACCCTGATGCTGCTGGATAATCTGAAAACAAATCCCCAAGCCAAGACCGGTTCCTTTTCCGACTGGCTTGGTAGTGAAAAAAGGATCGAAGATTTTTGCCTTCACTTTAGGTGATATTCCAGGTCCAGTGTCACGAATGCAAACTTGAACGTGCTCTTTGGGCAGAGTTCGAGTCAAAATCTCTAGCTGCTTTGGTCGAGAGTCGCTCTCCAGCATTGCATCTAGAGCATTAACTATGATGTTAGTAAAAACCTGATTAATCTGTGCTGGCGAGCATCTAACCAGCGGCATGGGGGCATATGCCTTCACGACATCTATACCTTCTTTCAGCCGATGATTCAAAATCAGTAGCGTACTGTCTAGCCCCTCACAAAGATCTACATCCTTGACAGCTGCTTCGTCCAATCGAAAAAAATTCTTGAGCGAAACGATAATATCTCGAACCCGCTGTACGCCTCTCTCCAGTGAGGATAGGAGCTTTGCCGAATCTTCCAATACGAACTCAATTTCAATATCTTCTTGTTTCTCTAGAATACGCTTACTAGGATCTCGATACTCTAATTGATAGGTTTTTAATAGATCAACCAAATCGTTGAAGTACTGACTCAGTGGCGCTATATTACCTTGGATAAAACCAATTGGATTGTTAATCTCGTGAGCGATGCCTGCTACCATTTCGCCCAGGCTTGACATTTTCTCCGTCTGAATAAGCTGCATTTGGGTCTCTTTTAGCTGCCCAATTGTCTCTGATAATTCTTGAGTTCGCGCCTCTACTCTTGCTTCTAAAGTATGCGCTAAAAGCTCAAGCTCTCGGGTGTATTGTCCAACCCATTGAATCAGCTGATTGAGTGAGGCAGCAAGCGTACCAATTTCATCTTGGTTTCTAACTGGCACCCGCAAACTATAGTCATTATCTTCAACAACGTTTAAAGCAACCTCTGTAATCTCTTGAATAGGAGAGGCAATCCGCTTTGCTATGCAGTATCCAATTACAGATAACAAAGCTGCGCCAATAGTCCCTGTCATGAAAAATAATGTCCAAAGCCTTGCCTTTGCCTGCTGAACGGGGGTACGAGACACCAATAAGATTATTTCAAAATGTTCGTTGTCAAGTCCATCCAAACTGACAACCTGCGCCAGATACGACTGACCTCGAAAGGTCATCTTTACTGGGCTTTCAGTATAGTTCTGTTCTTTCCAAGAAAAATCATCTAGGCCGGAAGGGAACGTAGAGGCCAGTACCTGGTCGTCAGAGATTGCCACTATCTGCTCATCAATAGAGTCGTTGATTTGTAATAGCAAATCATTGCTCAGCACTCTTCCTAGAACCGCTCCGCCAACGATACCAGCAGTATTTTTGATAGGGGCAGTTCCCAGTAAGACCGGTGCTCCATTACCTGACGAGCCCACTACTGTAGAGATGCTTGCACCTACCATCAATGAATCGAGAATAGCTTCGCTGTATATCTCTAAATCCAAAAACGATAGCGATCTAGTATCTAACAGAACCTCTCGATCACGGCTAAAGACCTTAACCACATCCGTTTCTAAAATGGCTTTGCCAGGCAGAATTCGCTGCTGCAGTAAGATCTGATCTGATTGCATCGTCCCCTTAATAATCAACTCTTCATTTGCGAGCAGCCGAGCACTACGTCTGAGATTAGTTAGCTCTCTATTCAGTTCTCGCTCTACTAAGCTTGCAAGTTCTGACGCCTTTTCTTTTTTATTAGCATCTAACTGTTGAGAAAAATGCCTTCCAATTAGAAGCACACTCAGTATCCAAAAGATAAGGAGAGTTAAGATAAATGGCAGAGAGATTTTAATAGGTAGCGAAGCTCGACGATAGCTAAACTCGCTATGTGGGAATGTCATCTTTAGAGTGTATAAGGGCGTATAAGGCAGACATCTTGTCTATAGTCTTTAGGGGCAAACGCTAAATGGCATCAAGGACTAATCTTTTTCAGCTTCAAGCTCACTTTCATATGCACTCAGAATGTTTTGTCCCTCCTGACTGGCCACAAAAATGGCGAAGTCTTCCGCGGCTGGGGAAGGCGTTCGAGATAAAGCCATTCCTAGTGGGATGCTCATTAGATAGTCACCTGAGCGAATGTTCGCCTTAGAGGGTCCAACACCATCAAGGCGAAGTATCCTGAGTGGCAACTGAGAGAGTTCTTTGCTAAGCGGCACAGCCGCAATCGAAAAATTAGTAGTCGCTACGCCCTCAACCAAATAATCATCATCAGCAAAGAAGATAGCTTCTGATGCAATCTCTAAGGTTTCACCTAGATAAGCCTGCCGCAGAACTTGCTTCTCATTTTCGTCTTCTGCAAAGTCAAACAAAGCGATGCTAGCATCTGGTCCACCAACCTCTTTCCAGTTTCTAATCTGGCCTGAATAGATTGCCCTAAGCTGATCAGTACTCAGGTTGGAGACGCCCGTCAAGCTTTCATGCGCGACTAGCACCAGCGGCACTTCTATCAAGGGAACATACTTTACCCCTTCACTTTCTTCTGCTTTGGTCAGCTGATGGCTAAGCGCACTAATATCCAGCGCGCCATCCTTTACACCCTGCAGTCCGGCGCTTGTCTGACTCTGCGGGGCAAAGTCAGCTTCGACATCGCCTACGGTTTTGCTGTAACCTTCGGCTAGCTCTTCAAGAATCTCATAAGCTTCCAAAGACCCCCCAATCTTGAAGGTTTTGATAACGGACTGCGAGGGAGAGTCAGCCGAAGAACAACCTCCTAAAGCACCAAACAAGGCCCCGCTGATTAAAATGGTCTTCCAGCATATCTTTGGCATGATCTAAGGTCAGTTTGTCGAAGCTTTGGTTCATCGAAGCTATGAAAGGCCGCTATAAAGCGCGATCGCGAGATATCACCCTGCCTGACTATCTTTCCCAATCGCCCTTTGGCTTCCTCTACTTTTCAGCAAAAGAAGATCATGTTTGTACTCGATTCTTTCTTCGGCCGCGATCGCAGTGAGCCCCGAAGTGAGCCCTAAACTAAAAGCCATCCTCTATTGAAAGCAGCACATGAAGGCAGCAAAGAGTGGCATACTCTCTCTAGGCCGCGATCTGATATCAGTGTGAAAAGAGTTCCACACGCCTGAGCTATTCGGTCGATAGCACCACCAAAGTCAACAGTAAAAATACTTAGATTAACTAGCAATTCTTTAGACTCAAAGAGCGGTGAAGAATCGCAATGGCTTTTCATGGTCAAACTGTAGTAATGTAAAGCTTTGTAAAGTCGTTTCTTCCCTTAGGTGCACTCTTTAAGTCTTATATGCTGTGTCATTTAGCCAAGTTGCATCTACACGCGATGTGTGTGGGCGGGTACTCTTTTCCCTTGCTATATCCACTAATTAGGTAATACGTGCCGCTAAGTACTCTCCCGGTTGAATCAATTCCCTCTGCAGAGCCTGAAAAAGATCTGCCTTTCACGCTAAGAGAGCTCAAAGAAGCGATTCCTAACTATTGCTTCGAGCCATCTACGCTCCGTTCACTCTCATACTTCTTCTTTGATATTGGTGTTATCGCTAGCTTGTATGCGATCGCCCACACGATTAACTCTTGGCTATTCTTCCCTCTGTTTTGGCTTGCACAGGGCACTATGTTTTGGGCCTTGTTCGTAGTCGGCCATGACTGTGGCCATGGATCATTCTCTAAACGCAAGTGGCTCAATAACCTGATCGGACACCTTAGCCACACTCCCATACTGGTGCCCTATCACGGTTGGAGAATCAGCCACCGGACGCATCATGCCAACACTGGCAATATCGATACCGACGAGAGCTGGTATCCGATTTCTAAAGCCACTTACGACGAGATGGAAGGCGGTGCTCGCTTTCTGCGGTTTACGCTTTTTCTATTTGCCTACCCGTTCTATCTATTCTTTCGCTCTCCCGGTCGTCAAGGATCTCACTTCTTACCAAGCAGTCCTCTCTTTCGCCCGTCTGAAAAGTGGGATGTAATTACAAGTACTACCTGCATCGCCTTGTTTATCGGCTTTTTGGCGTGGGTCGGCTTCGCCTTTGGACCTCTGTTTCTGATTAACTACTACGTCATGCCCTACATCGTGTTCGTCGTATGGCTAGACTTAGTCACCTTCTTGCATCACACAGAGCCAGACATCCCCTGGTATCGCAACGATAGCTGGAACTTTCTTAAAGGTGCAATTTCGACTGTCGATCGCGACTACGGATTTATCAACAACATCCACCACAATATTGGCACCCACGTAGCGCATCATCTTTTCTTGAGCATGCCTCACTACTATCTCAAGGATGCGACCGCAGCAATTAAGCCAATCATGGGTGAGTACTTTAGAGAGTCCAAGGACTCTATTTGGACTAGCTTTTGGCGCTCCGCGCGCGAGTGCATCTATGTCCCCAACGAAGGTCAAAAGATCTACTACCAGCCTCGTCAATAGTACGAGGCTAGGCGAAGCGACTCATATAACAAACGGGTCGCTTCGCTGTTGATAATCGCTCTAAAGCAGCTAGCTGCAAGAACTTGCAAGGACTCTATCTCCTGTATATAGGTAAATCCTAGAGCTTGGTAGAATGACTCACATAACCCAGAAAGCAGCAGGCTGTTTTTAGCAACAGCTCTATTGAGTGAACACAAGATGCATAGACGAGTTTTTTTAAGCGGCATGCTGCCCGTATTAGCAGCGCCAAGCTATCTCTACCGAAACAGCACGGCAGAAGTAATGGGCAGTAAGTCGGTACGTGATGCCTTCAAAAACAAACAGTCGAACATCATTGTAGAAAATGTGGCCGGTACGGTAGAAACCCTCCTACCAGATGACACCGAAGGATCGAGGCATCAGCGGTTTGTGGTTCGCATCGGTCGCAACCAGACCGTACTCATCGTCCATAATATTGACGTTTCACAGCGGTTAGACGACTTACGCAAGGGCGATCGCATCTCTGTCAAAGGCGAGTATGAATGGAACGATCGAGGCGGCTTGATTCACTGGACACACAAAGATCCACGTAACAGCCACGAAGACGGCTGGATCGACTACAGGAACGTTCGCTACGAATAGCCACACAACAGTAGTCAAGGAATCTACCAGTTCTGAAGCAGCGTGCGGGCAGAATGAATCTGTAAAGACTTCTCCGTAAAAGGCACCATTATGAACTGGGTTATCTTGCTCGCTGCCGTTGCTATTGTCGCTATCGCTGTTCTGAACGTTGGTACTTCTAAAAAAGCTGCGCAGAAGAAATCCAAATCTCAGATACTAGAAGTTCCATATCGAATGAAAGGTACTTTATTTACACCTACCGAGCAAGAATTCTATTATGCGCTGTGTCAAGCGTTGCCAGCTGAGAACGTTGTGTTCGGTAAAGTTCGTGTAGCAGATGTCATAGCACCAGCCGCTGGACTTTCTAAGTCTCAATGGCGCTCTGCGTTTAATCGTATTCAAGCCAAGCATTTTGACTTTGTGCTGTGCGATCGCTCAACACTAACGGTCAATGCGGTCATAGAGCTACAAGACACTAGTCACAAGAAACCGAGCCGCGCTAGGCGAGATCAGTTCCTCAGAAAAGTCTGTACTGACGCGCAGCTACCCTTGCTAGAATTTTCAGCTAAGCCAAAGTACGTGGTCAAGGATATAGAAAATTCTCTAACAGAAATTTGTAGCAGCTACAGTTAGAGCAACCACTCGAAATTCACACCTACCCGGCTATCACCCTCGTCGGCGGTGCTCTGCCATTCCAAATCAGTGGAAAGCCGGAGGTTTGAAGTCACTGCGTATCCAAAGTTTAGATGCGTAACGCTTAGGCCCTCACGATCACCGACCACCCAAGACTGATCAACCGTTATATCAGCCGCACTAGTCCGAGAAGGAACGAAGCGAAATCGTACACCGAGGTTGGCCCCATCGATGTTGTAATCATCAGCAGAATCAACATGGCGATAGCCGACAATAGGAGAAAAGTTGACATAGCCTCCTAGCGGCAAAACGTAATAGTGTAGGTCCGTGCCGTAAGCCGTGCGATCGCCTCTAAAATTCTGTTGATAGTCCACGCTCACAGTCAGCGGCGTGTTACCCACAAAGATGTCATCTACACTCACCGCAAACCCGCTGGTGCTATCCGAAGAAGGAAAAAAGCTATAGCCGATCTGAAATTTCGTTCTAAAGCTAGGGTCGTTACGAATATCTGAGCGAACGTCAGGAACCTCTTCTAGCCAGCGCTGCAGCACCGGGCTTTGCTCGATGGTTTCTGGTGGCAGGTTAAGCGGCTGCTCAGATGCAGACACATCAGGTAACGGCGAATCAGACGCTGTAAGCCATGGATCTATTGACGGCAGCGGCGGCGTAGCGAGGGGTACGGCCAGGTCGATCGTAGCTTGAGCCTGAACAGCGTTCCCAAAGCAGCAGCCAAAGCCCAAAGCGATTCCCGTTGCATAGCCAAATACTTGATATTTCATGGACATAGAGTATCTTGCTGACTAGGTTACGGTCTAGAGCAACCGCCCTCAAAAGATATCTATCAAAGGTCGCTCTACAAGAAGTTCATAGGGTTAATAGGCTTACCCGCTTTACGAACTTCAAAGTGTAAATGTGGTCCTGTTGAAAGACCGGTTGTTCCAATCGCGCCAATTACATCGCCCTGTCTGACCGTCGCTCCTTCGGCTACGTTTAGCTTGCTTGCATGCCCGTACAGCGTTGTTAGACCACCGCCGTGATCCAAAATTAACGCATTGCCATAGCCACCATACCAGCCAGCGAAGATCACAATGCCGCTCTCCGCTGCCAGGATCGGACTGCCGTGGGGCGCACCGAAATCAGTGCCTGCATGAAACCGACTGTAGCCGAGTACCGGGTGGTAGCGCTTACCAAACTGACTCGTGATCTGACCAGACGCAGGACGCACCATCTTCCCTGACGATCTCGCAGCGAGTAAAGCTTCTTCTCTAGCAATCATTTGGCCAGCCGTTCTAGCCGCTGAAACTCTTTCTAAAATCAGCGCTGTTAGCTGATTGGAATCCCTGTCTAACTGATTAATCGCGGCTTCTAACGCCCCGCGATTCTCTCTCAAGCGCGTGACCAGGTTGCTCTGCTCCCGTACCTGTGCGGTGTACTGCTCTCTGCTAACTAACAGCTGCTGGCGTAAAAGTGCGATCGCATTCCTTTGTTGTTCAACTTCTTTCTGCTGTTCAGTAATCTCAGTTGCCCTATCTCCTAAACCAGCTAGCAAAGCACGATCAGCTTCATATAACTGCTTTAGCCGATAGCGTCTGTCCAAAAAATCATTGAGATTATCGCTTTGCAGCAGCACTGCCCAGCCTTGAGCCGCCTGCTGACGTTGCATAAACTGCAGACGGCCGACAACTGCGGTCCGCGTCTGCTCATACACTTGCTTATTCTCCTTCAAAGTAGCTTCTAACGCATGAAGCTGCCGTTCCGATTCCCCTAGCTGGTGCTCTGTATTTGCAATCCAAGTATCTGCGCTTTGAATTGTTTTTGATAGGTTCCGAATATTTTGGTTTGCCTGTTCCTCCGCCCTTTGGTAACGCCGGCTAGCATCGTCGTAAACCTTTAGCTGTTGGTTTACCTGCTGGCGCTGCTGACGCAGTTGATCAACCGCTGGATCAATTGCCACCTCAACTGCCGAAGCCTTTACTAGGTCAACAGATCGAGCCTCAGCAGGTTGATTGCTACCTAGAAACGGGTTACCAAGCCAGATGCAACCGAAAACAGCAACGGCAATGCCTATAATCCAATATCGCTGCCAGCGCTGACGCCATAGAATCATACTTCTTACCTGCTTTACCACAGTTATCTCTATAGCGAGGCCATCAAATTGCACTCACCAAAGCCACTACGCCAAACCCAATAATCAGCAGACCAAACACCCTGCTAGAAAATCGGTTGAATCGAAACAAACGCTCGGGCGTGAGGCGATCGCGTAGATAGGCCACCCCTGAGACTAACACCAGCCACCATAGAATTGAGCCCGTAAATACGCCAAACACAAGGGTTACAGAATCGAGATAGGCGCTCTGTGTGATACCGAGACCAGCGAAGATAGCCACGAAAGAAAGGATGGTTGCAGGGTTCGTGAGGGTAAGCGCAAGGGTGGTAGTGTACGCAGAGAAAAGAGAAGGAGAGCTAGCGGGAGATATGAGGAGAGACGATTCGTCAAGATTCGACGTAGAAGAGGATAAGGGTTGCGTGCTCCCTCTGCTCAGAAATGTGGTGAGTCCTAAATAGCAGAGAAACAAGCCACCACCGATTCGCAGCCAGTTACTGTATCCAACCAAAAATTCCGAAACAGCCGTCAGGCCAAAGGCAGCAACCATACCGTAAAGACCATCTGCAGTGGCCGCCCCAAGCCCCGAAAGCACCCCCACCAGTCTGCCTTTATCTATCGTTCGCCGAATGCATAGCAGTGCAATTGGACCCACCGGAGCTGCGATCGCAAGCCCCATTGCAATTCCTCTTAGCAGTACAAATATCAACACCGATCAACCCTCCAAAAATCATCATCCCAACCCACCTCTGCGACGGCTGAACGTAGTCAGGGGCCTCACCCCTACCCTTCCTCTGCCTCAATCGGCACCGCTGCCGTATCTTTGATTGATCGCAGCGAGATCGTTGTCCGCGTCTGCACAATCCCCGGCAGCGCCTTGAGTTCCTCACTCAAAAGCTGCTCTAGCTCCGAAGTAGAACGACAGCAAATCTTCAGCAGATAGTCCCCCTCGCCCACGATGTGATGACAAGCCTGCACCCGATTATTCGCCTGCACGTACGCCACAAAGCCCTGACGATACCGAGGATGCTCCAACGTGACTGTGACGAACGCCGTCAGTCCAAATCCAAGCACTTCAGGATTGAGCTTGGCTGCATAACCCAATAGCACACCTGCCTTCTCCAACCGCCGAACCCGATCGGCGATAGCGGGCGCAGAGACCCCAAACCGCTCCGCCAGCGCAGACCACTTAACCCTTCCTTCAACAGTTAGGACGGCCAAGATGCTGCGGTCTAGCTCATCAATGTGCATATGCTAAAAGTTAAGTAAGTCTTGCTGAAACTATTTTTATAAAAGCAATTAATCAGACTATAGCTAATTAAATAAAGCTTATAGTCATTTTTTAGCATTAAAAATTAGAAATAGATTTCCTTCAAACCATTTGATCGAAGAGAGGATCGTTATCAGGTACGCAGATCTATCAACGGCACTGTGGTATTAAAAGTCAGCGCCTGTAGAAATAACAGACTAATTTAGCCTTCGAGCTTTGATTTCTGCAGTTGCACATACAGCAATCACCCAACGCACTGGGCAATTGCGAACCACTTAGCTCTATAGGCATCAACGGTTTTACCTATTACAAATGTGTAGAGCTAAGTGACAAACGCTATAGGCACACAGGCAAGTTTGAAGTTTCTTATGATTGGGCATTTGAGCGCCGTACTAGAACAGATTGATATTCCTGCCGATTGGATTGGCATTCGCGCCACGCAAACCACTAGCACCATTCGGTCTATGCGCGATGGCAATCCGCAACAAAATAGACGCACGCTAAACCAAGGGGCAATGGTAGAAGTACTCGCCCGCGGTCAATTTGGCTATAGTGCAACCAATCAGCTGACCCCTGAAGCGCTTAGAGCTGCTGGAGAGCAAGCTTATGAACAAGCCATCGCATCTAGCCATTGGGCGGTTCATTCATTTACAACAGCGGTTCGACCCACCGTAGTTGGCAGCTACACCTCACCGCTAGATCAGCCGTTTGACAGTTTGACAGCCGCCGACATTAACGACCTTCTCCGTCAGCTCTGTGAGCGACTAAAGGTATCACCAGATATCGTGCATACCAGAGCGATCGCCCGCACCCACGACATCGAATCCTGGCTAGTCAGCAGCAACGGTTCCCAGGTCCATCAGAAATTAAACCTGATAGAAAGTCATTTAGGGGCGATCGCCCAATCTGCTGACGTCACGCAGGCCCGCACGGATAACGGTCCAATGGCCCATAGCTACCAAGGCGGCTGGGAAAGATTTAAAACCGCGGATCTTTGGGAAAGAGCCACCCGCATTGGTGAACAGGCCATCGAACTACTCACTGCCCCCGACTGTCCTAATGACACCACCACGCTCGTGCTCGCCCCTGATCAAATGATGCTTCAGCTACATGAAAGCGTTGGCCATCCTTTGGAGCTAGACCGCATTCTAGGAGATGAGCGCAACTACGCGGGCGGTAGCTTTATTCAGCCTCAAGACTTTGGTCGGCTAGCCTATGGTTCACCGTTGATGAATGTCACTTTCGATGCCACCCATTCTGGAGAACTTGCTAGCTACGACTACGACGATACGGGTGCTCCGGCCAAACGAGAATACCTCATCCGTCAAGGTGTTTTAGAACGAGGCTTAGGTGGGCTAGAAAGCCAAACTCGTCTGAATATTCCTGGCGTAGCTTGTGCCCGGGCCTGCAGTTGGAACCGTCCTGCGATTGACCGCATGGCAAACATTAATTTAGAGCCAGGAGAAACCAGCTTCGAGGCCATGATCAGCAGTATCGAAAACGGTGTGTATATGGAATCCAACCGGTCTTGGTCAATCGACGATCAGCGGCACAAATTCCAGTTCGGCTGCGAATATGCTCGCAAAATTGAAAATGGCCAGCTGACGACCCCGCTTAAAAATCCTAACTATCGAGCCACAACGCCGCAGTTTTGGCACAGCCTTTCTCAAGTAGGAGACGTTCACACAGCCGCCGTGTACGGCACCCCCTGCTGTGGCAAAGGTGAACCGAATCAACTAGTGAGCGTCGGTCATGCCTCTCCAGTCTGCGCTTTCGACGATGTCGAAGTATTTGGAGGCGCCAACGCATGACTTCTGAAGTTCTGCCCTCTCAAACTCTGCGCAAAGCAAATCAACCGAGTGATCACAATCAATTGTCCAATAGCTACGAAGAAACGTTTCAAAAGCTGGTCGCAGCCATTCCTTCCCAGCTAAAAAATCACCAAGATTTCACCCTTTCGCTAGCGGGAGAAGAAAGTCAGTTCACCCGGTTTAACCGAGCCAAAGTCCGACAGACTGGGCTGGTACGCGACGGGCAGATATACCTAAGCGTGATGACAGATAATCGTACAACCTCGGTTACCCTACCATTTACTGGAGAGTTTGATACCGATTGGCTATCCACTCAAAGTGCCTTATCACAAGTTCAACAAGATTTCTTTGAGCTACCTATTGATCCCTATGTTGTTCTTCCTACAGCGATAGAAGACAACACTAGCCGAGAAGTTCGTAGCGGGCAGCTATTAAAAGCAACAGACGTTGCCGAGCAGCTGCTTCGTCCAGTTGAGACGCTAGATTTCTCTGGACTTTATGCGGGAGGTATCTCCTATCGCGCTTATGCAGACTCTGCTGGAAAACAGCACTGGTTCGAGGCGCCCTCTTTCACGTTGGACTATTCTTTGTTTGGTAACAGCCTTAATCAAGCAGCCAAAGGGACAGTCGCGGGCAGCCGTTGGGATGCCGAAACATACCGTACAAACGTCGCTGCTACTCAAAGACAGTTAGAACTGCTCTCTCGCCCTGCCAAAGTTTTACCGAAAGGAAGCTATCGCACCTATCTCGCCCCCGCTGCCGTTGCCGAAATCATTGACACAATCACCTGGGGCGGCTTAGGAGAAGCGGCGCTTCGACAAGGAAATAGCGCTTTCAGTCCGCTAGAAAAAGGTGAGTCGATACTCTCTAAAAAATTCTCTCTAGAAGAAAACTTCAACAGAATTAGCATCCCTCGATTTAATGATAGTGGAGAAATTCCCCCAAGCCAGCTACCCATCATTGAAAAAGGGAGATGGGCAAACTCACTGGTCAGTCCTCGCAGCGCCAAAGAATACAAAAAGCCTAGCAATGCTGCGAGCACCCCTGAATCGATGCGTGCTCCCGCGATCGCACCAGGGACCCTATCCCACTCACAGATTCTCTCTCAATTGGATACTGGCCTTTACCTTTCCAACTTACACTATCTAAACTGGAGCGACCTAGTAGCTGGGGGTATTACCGGCATGACTCGCTACGCCTGCTTTTGGGTAGAGAACGGAGAGATTGTCGCACCGATTGAGAACCTACGATTCGACGACAATCTTTACCGATTCCTCGGAGAAGGTCTAATTGATCTCACCGTAGAACAGACGTTTATTCCCACTGTTAGCACCTACAATCGACGATCGCTCGGTGGTATGTGGGTACCCGGTATGTTGATAGAGCAGTTTCGATATACCCTTTAGCTTGGCAGATAGCTTGGAAAAACTAGGCTATCTGCCAGCAGATATCTAGTGAATATCTGAGCTAAAGGCTAGAACTTGGCGCTAATCCATGACTTCTGAACAGAGAGTATCCATTTCATTGAGCGGCGTTCTGATTGTTTTTGCCGCGATCGCAGCCGCAATCATCGGATGGCAGCTACGGGGGCTATTACTCCTAGTGATGATCTCCGTCGTCTTGGCATGCTCAATCTCTCCTATCGTGGCTTGGGCAGAACAGTTCAGAATCCCTCGCTGGCTAGGGGCACTACTGACCTATCTAGCCATTATTGGTACCCTAGTCGGCGTCGTTCTGCTGATTGGACCAACCGTGCTAGATCAAATTCAGCTACTGGTCCGACAGCTACCGCTGCTACTGCGAAAAGCCGCGACCCAAACCGAAGCCTGGCGCTATCTCTCAATGACAATAGGCCAGACTTCACCGCTCAAGTCTTCGATCAGCTAGATGTGCAGGCGATCGCCGCCTGGGCCGTCCGCTCAACTCGTCAGCTCGCCTTGCGTTCTTTCACCGTCACCACAGACATCCTGGGTACACTGCTTAGCCTCGTACTGGCTATCTTTATCTCCGGCTATATGCTGGCCGACAGCAGTACCCTCACCACTAGCTTTGTCCGGCTGTTTCCTCAGCCATGGGATCAAGAGATTGGCCAGCAGCTACCTGAGATTGGCAGTCGCATCGGCGGCTATATTCGAGGTCGACTGATCGTTTCTTTCACCTTAGCGCTAGTCACTGGCGTCGGACTCAGCTTCCTAGGACTCAAAGATTTTGCGGTGGGCCTAGGCGCGATCGCGGGTGTCACCAACCTGATTCCTTTTCTCGGTCCTATTCTGGGCGCTATTCCAGCCTTGATCGTTGCTATTCCTCTAGGCGGCTGGGTGGTCCTTTGGGTAATCCTTTTCTACATAACTATCCAAAATATTGAAACCTACATTCTCGATCCGCTCTTAGTCGGCAACTCCGTCGGCGTACATCCGCTCTATCAGCTTCTAGCTGTCTTAGGTGGCACTCAAGTTTTGGGCATCATTGGAGCACTGATCGTTCCCCCTTGGGTCGCTGGTGGTGCTGTCCTCCTAGAAAACCTTTATCTCAAACCTAAACTTAAAAACGAAAAACATCTGCCAGCGAGCATCCCGGCCGATACAGCAGGAATCAATGCTAGTTAAAGTTTTAGTCGACACCTTGGTCAGAACATCCAAGCCAAAGCATCTAAAGCGGAAAAATCTACAGCAGCAGGTGTCCTGATGCCTTAGGCCACCTGTTAGTCAAGTTGACTGTCATACAACGGTTTCAGCCGATGCATCCGTCCTCAGCACCTCAACAGGTTGTATAGCTCAAAAACATTTAGTATGCACTCAAGAAACATTTAGATTTCATTTAGCATGTGTGTATTTAGTGATAAGTCGCCTCCATATCTATTGACTCTAATATCTAGCGGCCTATAATCGGCTAGATTGTGGCGGCCTTTTAGTGCGGCATCCATCTACCCTCTACGAACCCGCAACCCTATGAGCATCGTCGTCACCCTCAGCATTGTGGCTATCGCCCTAATGCTTTTCATCGTAGAAAAGTGTCCAGCTGATATCACTGCTCTAGGTGTTATGGTGGCGCTGATCCTATCTAAGCAGGTCACCCCCGAGCAAGGCATCGCCGGATTTAGTAACCCGGCCACTATCACAGTGATGGCCATGTTCATCCTCAGCGCTGGCGTTGCTCGCACCGGTGTTTTGCAGCAGGCCAGCAGTTGGCTGCTTCAGTGGGGCGGCAAACAGCTTACGCGGCAGATTATTGCCTTAGGCATTATCGTCGGGCCGATATCTGGTCTGATTAACAACACCGCTGTCGTTTCTGTTTTTTTGCCTGTCGTCGAAGACTTTTGCCAGCAGCACCGCATCTCGCCTTCAAAGCTAATGATGCCGCTCTCTTTCGCCACCATCTTAGGCGGCATGATCACTGTAGTTGGCACCTCTACTAGCGTATTGGCCAGTGGCCTCTCGGCAGAACTTGGCTTTGGCGCGTTTTCGCTCTTTCAGTTCACCGGACTCGGCGTGATCACCTTTGTAGTGGGCCTTCTGTATATGGCGATCGCCACCCCGTTAATGATGCCTGATCGTCGAGTCGACCATCGAGGACTCAGCCAAAAGTACGGCATGAAAGACTACGTTAGCGAAGTAGTCATCACGCCCCGCTCTAGCCTCGTAGGGAAAACACTCAAAGACAGCCAGCTACAAAGACGATTTGACGTAGACGTGCTCGAAATCATCCGGAACAACACCCATTTTCCTCAGCCGCTAGCTGACAAAAAGATGACCGTGGGTGATATTTTGCTTGCCAGAGGTGGCAAGCAGGATCTGCTAAAGATCCGAGAAAGTGAAGGACTAGAGATCCTACCGGACGTACAATTCGGCCATAAATCCTGGCAGGGAGATCTTAGCGAAGAAGAAGGTATTGCCGAAGCTCTGGTGATTGCTAACTCTAGCTTGGTCGGCTCTACACTCAAAGACCTACGATTCCGGCAAAAGTACAACGTTACGGTGCTGGCCATTCGCAGAGGTCAAGAACTGGTGCGCGATCGCATGGGAAAAGTTCCGCTGCGCTTTGGCGATTTGCTGCTAGTCCAAGGGCCAAAGCAGAGTTTAGCCGGTTTGCAAACCAGCCGAGATCTGCTGCTACTAGAACAAAGAGACGTTGAAACTCTACGCACCAGCAAGACTTATATTGCGCTTACCATTGGTCTAGCCGTCGTCGCGACCGCCGCCATAACCGACTATCCCATCCTAGTATCTGCCCTTGCAGGCGTAGTTGCTATGCTAGTCACCGGCTGTCTCAAGCCAGGTGAGCTATATCAGGCCGTCCGCTGGGACGTTATCTTCTTACTAGCTTGTCTCATTCCAATGGGAACCGCCATGCAAAACTCCGGCGCAACCGAATGGATTGCTGCCCAGCTAGTCGCAATGAGTGGTAGCCTATCTAGCTATTGGACACTTACGCTTATCTATGTGCTTACCGTGCTCCTTACCGCCGTATTATCCAATAATGCATCGGTCATATTACTTTTACCAATTGGCGTACAAGTTGCCACTGCCGTTGGCCTCAGCCCTTTGACCGTCATCTTTGTTATCACCTTTGCCGCATCCAACAGCTTTATAACTCCGATTGGCTATCAGACCAACACTATGGTTTATGGTGCAGGTGGCTATCGCTTTCTAGACTTTCTTAAGGTAGGCGGTCCTTTGAGTTTAATTATGACAATCATCACGCCTCCATTGGCGCTCTGGCTATATGGAACATAGAGACGGATCTTTATCTCGCTTTAAGTCCTTAGTTTGAGACGGCGACCAAGTAGCGTCGCTCGCAACCCTGGGCTCGCTAGTGCCCTCCATCCGGTAAAACTTGCAATTTCATCAGACTTGTTAGGAGAATAAACAAATGTCAGAACAAAAAGGCGTTACCGTATGGTTCACTGGACTTAGCGGCGCTGGGAAAACCACTATCAATGACGCGCTTAAGCTAAAACTAGAAGAGCGTGGCGTCAAGTTTGAGGTCCTAGATGGCGACATCGTTCGCACCAACCTAACAAAGGGATTGACCTTTAGTAAAGAAGATCGTGATACCAACGTTCGTCGGATTGGTTTCGTCTGTGATTTACTCACGCGCAATGGTGTGATTGTTTTAGTTGCTGCTATCTCTCCTTATCGGGCTATCCGCGAGGAAGTCCGCGAAAAAATTGGTGACTTCATCGAAGTCTATGTCAGCGCACCGGTTGAAGAATGCGAGAAGCGTGACGTAAAAGGTTTATACGCCAAAGCCCGCGCTGGTGAGATCAAACAGTTCACCGGTATTAGTGACCCTTACGAAGCGCCTACCAACCCTGAAGTTAACTGTGAAACTCACAAAGAGACTTTGGAAGAAAGCGTCAACAAAGTTATCGCTAAGATGGAAGAGATGGGCTACTTGCCTGCTGCGGTTGCGGCGTAAGATAATCGAACATCGGCTCTGCCTAGCGCTTGGTAACAACTTACGCAGATTGCGCAGATACTCAACACAGACATCTCAACACAGGTATACAGCAAAGTAAGGATGCGTTCTTACTTTGCTAGTCAGCTTAGCCATTGTGACTAGTCAGCTTGGCCATTGTGACCTGATGCTTACCTAATGCCCTTAGGGTCTTTGTTGTCCTTACTGACCTAATTAGATGCAATACTGTGTCAGCTAGGCAGAGTCAATAGTACTTGCTTGAAGTCTCAACTTACCACATTCATCAAAGTATCCAACTCTGCATAGTCAGGGAGAGTAGTATCAATCTGTTTGCCTTTGCGAATAACAACACGATCACCTTGTCCCCTAGCCATCAGTTCATTAAAACTTCGCGCTTTAAACACAACAAAGTCGGCAGAGCCACCTTCAAAAATCTTTCCTATGTTCTCAAGACCCATCATCTCAGCGGGGGTTTGAGTAATCGCCCTCGGCCAGTCTTCGATCGGATGATCAAGCTGTCCAATCTTGACAGACTGAGTAAAGACTTCTAGACCATCATGATCACCGTAGGCATGGAACGGATCGCGGCAATTATCAGAGGCGATCGCACACTTTACCCCCGCCGCTTTCAACTCTCTCAAAATTGTCACTCCCCGATATCGAGGCGTTCTCTGTTTTTTTTGCGCTAGCTGACGGTCCTGCAAGTACAGATTACACATCGGTAAACTCACGATCGAAATGCCTGCTGTTTTCACAGCATCAATGGTTTGTTTTACCTCCGCCTCAGATTGAACAGAGAGACTACAGCAGTGCCCACAGGTAATCCGGCCTGTAAACCTATGGCGAATCGCTGCCTCGGCGACCAAACGCAGCGTCACATCATTAGGGTCTAAGCTTTCATCCGTATGAAAATCTAGGTCCAATCCTCTCTCTATTGCCAGCTCAAATGTTCGATCAATCTGTTGAACAATTTCATCATTCATAAAACAGACACCGCCCAAGACGCCGCCATAGGCGGCCATCAAATCTGCTAGCTTTTCTCCCTTCGGCGTTAGAAAATAGTCTAGAGAGACCAGACAAACCGCCTGCAACTGAATTCTATCGACCCATTTCTGCCTCAGTTGACGAAACACTTCAAAGCTAACTTCACCTTGCTCATCAAAAGCATCTATATGAGTACGAACCGCCTGAGTGCCATGCGCGTAGCTACAATTCAGCCCAAACTCAGCCCGCTGATAGACATCCTCTGCACTCCAGCGCTGCTCGCTATCGCTTTGCACGGTCTCTAGAGCCTGCTCAAACGTTCCGTTGGGATTTGGACTTCTTGGCCAGATATGTCCCTTATCCAAATGAGTATGCATATCGACAAAGCACGGCCAAACCAAACTCGAATTCGCATTGACAACTGGTACAGCTACTTCTAGATCAGCGTCGGGCGATCGCACGCTTACCACCCTCCCCTCATTCACCTCCAAACTTACCGAAGCTAGCTCTGGGGAATCAGGGACTGACTGGAACCGAGCTATTGAAGGCCATTCGTCTGAATCAGCCAATAAAGAACGCGGCACCTGAGCATTACAGAGCCAGTAGTGAGCAGCTTTAGGAAATTCAAGGAAAGGAGTGATCGGCATCGGCACAGAAAGTAAATAAGGGAACAACGTCATTCGCTAGACTTAGCCCAGTTAATACACAGCCGGGTACCTTTAATACCGAGGACCACTTGGCTTAGCACCTAGCGCCTTGGCAGTTAAATCATCAAAGCAATTATCAGCAGGCCAGATAGATAGCTACTAAGACCCTAACTATTTTGAAGTTCTTGCTGCCTTTTCTCTAGCCACTTCACAACCTGATTTCCTAGCCGCACATCGTCTAAACGATCAACTTCGCGAATACCAGTTGGACTAGTCACGTTCACCTCCGTCAAATAGCCGCCAATGATGTCGATCCCAACAAAGACTAAACCGTCTTTGCGAAGAACAGGGGCGACTTGCTTACAGATTTCTAAATCACGTTCGGTAAGCTGAGTTTTGTCGCTACGGCCCCCGACAGCCATGTTGCCGCGAAATTCTTTACCGGTAGGTACACGGTTCACAGCTCCAATGGGATCGCCATCAAGCAAAATCACCCGCTTATCCCCCTCTTTAGCAGCAGGTAGGTAAGCTTGAACCATTATGGGTTCGTGACCCTGTTGAGTGCTAACTTCAATGATGGAATTAAAGTTGCGATCGCCTTCTTCTAAAAATAAAATTCCCTCACCTGCCTTGCCACCCAAGGGTTTCACTACCCCCGCACCCCAGCGGTCAACCGCTTCACGAATCACTCGCTTATCAGTGCTAACGATTGTTTCAGGAATCGCCTCTGTAAACTGCAAGGCATACATCTTCTCATTGGCTGCTCTCAATCCTGCCGGTGAATTAATCACCTGTGTTTTCTGACTATCAATGTAGTCAAGAATATAGGTCACATACAAATAGGGGACTGTCACCGGCGGATCTTTGCGCATAAAGACAACATCCATCGCCTCTAATGGCTGCCATTCTGCATCGCTCAAGCTATACCAATCTGATTCACCTACCCAGCGATTACCCTCCTGTACAACCGGCTTCATCTTCACAGAATGTAGCCAGCCATAGGCCCTGCTCTCAACTACACCTAGCTTATTGACCTGCGTAATATACACCTCGTGGCCCAACATCTGCGCCGATTCCATGATTGCCACACTCGTATCATGGCCGGGGTCTAATCGTTCAATTGGGTCGATGATGAACGCTAATTTCAAAAGAACTCTCCCAAAAATATTGCTTTGAATCTTTAATACGACTACATCTGTGCGAACAATTACACAAGCTACCTCACTCACAAACACAAATCAGCAAAAAACCGAGTTGCTGAAGTTTCAGTACTAGACTGCGTTTCCAGGAGCGCTTCGCTAGTTTGAACAACTAGTCAGTACTGTGACAATCCAAATTCGGTACCATCACTGATTCGCAGCTCTCTCAAGACTTACTACTGTAAGCGGTAGGTTGGGGAGAGGAGAATTCAAATGTTTAGCAAAGTCATACAGGCGGCTATCATCACATTATCTTTACACCTTTTGATAGGTCTAAACACGCTTGAGACAAAGGTAGTACGTAATTCTGTTGAGCCAGATGAAGTCCCTAGCGAAGTCATCATCGCGCTCAAACAGGCACTTAATCGCCTTTAGTAGCTATGCGCTCTCCTCCTACTTCTATCCAAAGAAAAAGCGCACTTTTTATAGAGAAGTGCGCTTTTTACTTAAGCATTAAGTTGTCATCAAAAACGAAGTTAAGCTTTTTGAGTAATTTCTACTAGTAACTTTTACTCACTAAAATCACAGAAATGTCCTCTAAAGGAAGCGTTGCTAGCTACCAATCTACTAGCTAGCTGCCAATCGAGCGGAGAAAGTACTAGGCGAGAAGCTAGGTGCATAAGACTCTATGACGCGACCAGTTTTCGCGCAAGAAACCATTAAGTAGTCGCAGCTATCACACTGAGTGCGAACTTGAGAAGTCTTGGCGACATAGCGCCTTTCAGCTGCTCTACCACAGGTCGGACAGTGTACGATTTGAACCGTATCCTTTTCTCTACGCTGACAAACAGCAGATGAACCAGTAGATGAAGCTGCAGCTAACGATGCTGATACTTCCTTAACAGCGCTATTAAGGAGCCTTCCTGAAGATGCATTTAAAGCTGCATTTTGTCTAAATGATTTAAGAAACGTTTTAGCGCGAATTTTCATAACCTTCATGGTCTCTAACGGGTTGATGACATTACTCAATGTTTATGAGTGTCAACGCTTCTGCACTGTCGTAACATTCAAAGGTGGATGTCATGGTTTGTGCACGAGCTATTGATTTACTTATTATGGCAATTAGCTAGTGCTATCGCAAAGGGGTCCAAAGACATAAAAGTCTGGGGATCGCCCATTACAGAACCGATCCCCGACCTATGAAAAGGCCCGGAATACCAAGGATAGATAAGTATTTACGCTTCGTTTTTACTATGGGAAACTCTTTCTCCAGACATATACAAGCTCACAACTAAAGATTCTCTTTATATTCTTTTATGAAATATCTCTAAGCATCGTAATACTTCTTCGTATCGAAATATTTAGCAAAGTAAATCTGAGTTAAATATCTGATTTTGAAAACTAAAAATGTATCCTGAAGAACACTTTGATAAATATTTCTAAAAGTACTATTTCGCCTACATGAATTTGTAGACACTAACTCCTTTGTGCTGCAACTTGGTATCAGAAAACACACTAAAAAATACCAATATCAAAGATACGAACTGGGTCAACAATTGCGGTGTATTTTAGATACCTAATAGCGCGGCGTTTAATAGATTGTCTGTCGACTAAACTTATCGACTACATAGCTGCAGAGGGATGAAAATACTCATATATTTGCTTTGCAAGCTGAGGACCAATGCCATCGACACTAGCAAGTTGTTTTGGAGAAGCTTCTCTGATGTAGTCGATTGAGCGGAAGCTAGCAAGGAGTTGCTTACGTCGGTTGTGCCCAAGGCCTGGAATATCTTCTAAGCGCGATCGCCTCATCCTAGTCATGCGCTTCTTGCGATGAAAGCTCACAGCAAATCGATGCGCCTCATCTCGCAGCCGCCGCAGCAGCATCACCCCGGGCTGGTCAGCTTCCGTCTCTAGCGACTGCTTTTCCCCAGGCAAAAATATCTCTTCATGCCGCTTGGCCAAACTGACCACACGCAACTCAGATAGCAGGTTCATATCCTGTAGTTGAGCAACCACAGCCGACAGCTGGCCTTTACCACCATCAATCATGACCAGATCGGGCCAGTCTGGATTGCCTAGTCGCTGTAGGTTCGGATCTTCCGCATAGCGGCGAAAGCGACGATGGATGACTTCGGCCATACTCGCAAAGTCATCAGAATGACCACTGGTGACAGTCGGATTCTTGATTTTGTAAGTGCGATAGTGCTGCTTGGCGGGTAGTCCATCAACAAAAACAACTTGGGAAGCAACTGCATCAGAGCCCTGGATGTGGGAAATATCGTAGCCCTCAATGCGCTTTGGCGGACCAGGAAGATCAACAATTTCAGCCAGATCTTGCATAGCCTGCGTATTGCGATCAGCAAAGCGCTGGGTACGAGCTAGCTCATACTGAGCATTTCGTTCAACCATCTCAACCAGCTCAGCTTTGACCTGGCGCTGCGGCACTTCGATAGAGACTTTGCGACCCTTCTGAGCACTGAGAAAGTCGCTCAGCATATCGCCATCAGGCAACGGATGCTGAGACAAGATCTCAGTAGGAATTTCAACTGGATCAACCAGGCGATAGTGCTCTTCAAGCACTCGCTGCAAAATTTCGCCAGGAGTACCGGACTCCGCCTCAGCGACAAAACCTAAACGACCGACCAAACGACCCGCACGGATTTGAAACAGTTGGATGCACGCATGCTGGTCGTCCCCAGAAAGCGCGATCGCATCTCTAGAGACTGTACTCTCTGGCAAAGCCACCTTCTGGTTGGCCCCAAGCGTCTCTAGCCCCTTTATCTGATCGCGAATGATGGCAGCCTTCTCAAAATCAAGCGCCTCAGCAGCTTTCTCCATCTTGGCATTTAGCATGTCAATCAACTCGTGCGATCGCCCTTGAAAGACCATTGCCACTCGCTGCACAATTTTGTGATAGTCCTCCGGCGTAATTAGCTGCTGGCACACGCCAGGGCACTGGCCAATATCGTAGTTTAGACAGGGCCGATCCTTAAACAAAGGCTGCTTGCGTTGCCTAAGCGGAAAAACTCGCTTGGCAATTTGCAAAGTGCGACGCAGTGAGCCAGTGTCTACATAGGGACCGTAGTAGCGATTTTTTGCATTCTTTCGCCGCTGTCGTGTAATGAAAATGCGCGGATAGTCCTCAGACCAGGTAATGCAGAGATAGGGATACTTCTTATCATCTTTGAGCAGCACATTGAAATAGGGCTGGTGCTGCTTAATCAGGTTTGCCTCTAGCGCCAGCGCTTCGGCTTCTGTATCGGTAACGATAATCTCAATATCTGCCACCTTCTGCACCATCGTGGCAATCCGCGGCGTATGGTGATGTGCCCCCTCTCGAAAATAAGAACGCACACGATTACGCAGGCTTTTCGACTTACCAATGTAAAGAATTTGGTCAGTCTCATCCTTCATGTAGTAAACCCCTGGTTCTTGGGGGATTTCCTTCAGTCGATTTTCTAACTTCTCCGGGTTTCGTAGAAGCGTCTTATCAGAAGCAGCAACAGAAGTAGGCACGTAGTAACTAATGTTATGAACGGGTGAAGGTATCAGCAGGCACTATCAGCAGAGATAGAGTCTCAAAAAGATAAGAGAGCCAAAGCTAAAAGGGCAAAGCCAAACAGCCAAAGCCAGACAGCCAAAGACGTACCAAATATTCTAATGCCAGTTTCCTTCTACAGCTAGTCATTCAGATTGTTTTCCAGTGCTTGGTTAAGCTCTCTCGTAGAGCTGGAATATAGAGTTGCAGTCAATCACACGCTCGCTTGTGCTACAAATTCGCCAATCTTGCCAATAGCGTCAGCTAACACATCAGGCGATTGAACCAGAGCAAAGCGAACATAGCCTTCTCCTGACTTACCAAATCCTCTTCCAGGAGAAAGCGCAACTCCCGTCGCAGCAACTAGTGATGCACAAAAATCAATAGACTGCGTAGACCAGTTATTCGGCAAACCCTCAGGCAGTTTGGCCCAAATATACATCGTGGCATTAGGCATAGGCACAGACCACCCAATCGAGCGAAGTGCCTCAACTGCGGTATCACGACGGTTAGCAAAAGTATTGACCATCTGGCTCACGCAATCTTGGGGACCCGTCAAGGCCGTGATTGCCCCCCGTAGAATGCCCCGATACTGATTGAAATCCACCGTCGCCTTCACCTGCCGCAGCGCTTTGATTAGCTGCGCATTGCCAATCGCATACCCCACCCGAAAGCCACCCATGTTATAGGATTTCGACAGCGTAAAAAATTCGATCGACACCGACTTATCCGGATCTGCTTGCAGCACAGACGGCGCTGAGCCACCCTCAAAGCACAGATCGCCATAGGGAAAATCATGCACCAGCACAATATTATGCTGCTGACAAAAGGCAACGGCTTCTTCAAAAAATAACAGGGGTGCGATCGCCGTCGTCGGATTGTGCGGATAGCTCAACACCATCATTCGCGACTTCGCCAGCACATCGCTAGGGATATCTGAAAAGAGCGGTAAGAAATCATTCTTAGCAAGGATAGGCATCGGATAGATGGTGCCGCCCGCTAGATAGACGCCGCCCGCATGTGAGGGGTAGCCCGGATCGAGCAGCAGCGCCACATCGCCTGGATTCAGCACCGCCAAAGGCAGATGAGCCGTCCCCTCCTGAGAGCCAATCAGCGGCAGTACCTCTGTTTCTTGATTCACTGAGATACCGTACTTCTGCTCATACCACTGCGCCGCCGCAATACGAAAATCCCGAGTGCTATTGAACAGCGCGTAGCCATGAGTCTTTGGATCGTCTAGAGCAGTGGCGATCGCGCTCAATATATGAGGGGGCGTTGGCAGATCAGAAGACCCCAAAGAAAGATCGATGATCTGTTTTCCGCTAGCGATCACCCTAGCCTTCGCGCTGTCCATATCGGCGAAAACATTGGTCTGTAGCGGCGCAAGACGATCGGCAATCTGCATAAGAGAAGCAAGTTAGCAGGCAAGTTAAAAGTATGAACGATCAACACAGAAAAAGTAAGCCTGCCCCATTCCTAGCCGCCCATACTTCCCATTCACACTTTACGCTTTCAATTTAGAGACTATCTAGCTCAGATTTCAGCGCCTCTAACTCCGCATCGACCGCCGAATCACTAGGTGTAGCTTTGACCTCATCAGCTGCTGGCAAGGCCTCTTGAGCCGGAGAAGAACCCCCTAACATCTGATTTTTCATCGCTTCGAGCTCATAGTCCACATCACTGCCTGCCTCCAAGCTAGCAAACTGACTTTCTAGATCTGCCCCGGCTAACTCAGCTGCTGCCTGACCACTGGCCTCCATTTGCAGCACCTTCTCTTCCATCCGCTCAAAGGCGCCCATCGCACTGCTGGTGCTAAGTGTGCCGACACTCTTTTGCAGCTGCTCATTCGCTTTAGCGGCACTTGCTCTAGCCTTGAGCATATCCTTCTTAGTCTTCGCTTCAGAGATCTTGCTCTCCAAAGCAATCAGCTGACGCTTAAGCGTACCTACAGAAACAGACTGTTGATCGAGCTGAGTCTTAAGTGCCGCAGCGGTTTCGGCCTGAGCCTTCTTACGAGACAGTGCTTGACGGGCCAGATCCTCATTTCCCTTTTGCAGCGCTAGCTGGGCACGCTGTTGCCAAGTATTTGCCTCGGACTGGGCCTTATTTGCCTGCTGCTCTACTCGCTTTTGAGAGGCAATCGCACGAGCGACCGCCTGACGCATCTGCACTAGGTCCTCCTGCATATCCATAATCGCCTGATCCAGAATCTTTTCAGGATCTTCTGCCGAACTCACGGCCGCATTAAGGTTAGAGCGCACGACCCGGCTGACGCGATCAAACAGTCCCATCTTGTTCTTTTCCTTCGACTAGCTACTCAAAAGATACCGCAGGAAAATACCTCTTTCCTGTCTTTTTTATCTTACGTTGCCAAGTAGGGAGTTGGGAACGTGGCCAATAGGAAGAATGTTGGGGCGCAGTGCCATCAAAGAGACACCCGCTTTATAAGCGGCGATCGCACCGACTGCTTCTAAATGAGTATCAACCGCGATCGCTCGTATCCCTAGATCTTCAGCCCTAACCGACATTGTCGTCTTATTCTCACCCACGACAATCACCTGAGCCGCGCTCTGAGCTAGACTCATCACCGCGCTACCCCCCAAAGCAGTCGCTGGCACAATCACTGTATCTACCTCCGTTGAGCAGATATCACCGGTCGTATTGGCTTGACTACCCACCACCTCTGTCAAAAACTGGGGCGCACGGCTAAGACCTACCAGCACACAAGATAAGAAGGTATAGCCAATTTCTTCAGCCGCAGAGCGCGGTGAAATTTGAGGGCCTAAAGGCAAAGGAGATAGCGCAGGCGCGTGAGCGCAGGGCAGCTTAAAAGTACGCACCACCAGGTGACTAATCACCGCCTCAGCGCCCGCTAGCGGATCGACTCCCTGCCCTTTCCGGTAGGCCTTTAGCACGTCTGAACCATCATCATCTGGAAAGCGAGCAACGACGGCGATCGCTCGCACTTTCGCTTCTGTAATCAAGCGTTCTACTGCTCGCAGCAAACTACCCGGGTTCGTTAACGTTCCCCAAGACGCTCCGGATTCAGTCGTCTTGAGCGTGACCCCTAGCGGCCGGTCGGTCACGATATGCGATCGCACATCAAGTCCTAATGTCGCTCGGGTGGCATCCGCTGCCTGTAGGTGACGTGATCGCAGCTCATCTTCGACTCCTTTATCAATGACTAGCCCAATCGGATTTTGGTAGACAGGTCTTAGCCGCCAGCGCCCTGCCGCGAATTGGTCTAGACCATAGCCCTCAACATAGTAGGCATTGTCCATCGGCCAGTATAGCTGCGCCCCATTCAACACATTAGGGTGAGTAATCAATCGGTCTGTAACACTAGCAACCGTTCGGGCAATCGGTAACGCATCGCCCGCATAGCCCCCCATAGCCGCACCGATCCCGGTTGGAATGATCAGAACCGTCGTGTGTGGCCTCTTCAAGGTCATTTCTCTTTAGAAAACTGTCAGAAGGAAACTGTCAGAGCAAGGTTGTCAAAGCGTCGTTACCACAGCTTCTACTTGAGCAGTGCAGCCAGCGGAGTCAACAGCAGTAATCGCCCAGCGTAACGGATCACCATGGGCAGCGAGCTGAGTTTCGACATGCGATCGCAAAGCATCAGATCGCATCAGATCCGAACCCAGTCGCCCTTTGCGCAACTCATCTGCCGATACTTGCAAATCAACTGTCAAGCAAATCAACTTTGTTTTCAAACCCGACCTACTCCTTCCGTTTCGTCCAGTAGCTGAGCAGAGCCAAACCAGTGATTGAACAAATTAAAGGCCCAGCGGAATCGAAATTATCCTTGCTGTCCAAACTGCCTTGCATAAACCTCGTCTTCCTTCTCCGTTTCCAGTTTCAAATCCGACGTTGGAAGAGCCACGCACAGTAACGCATATCCATCCGCCTGAAGCTCTGGGCTCACACCCATCCCATCTTCCTGATTCACCGTGCCCTCGGTCACCAGTGCCGCGCAGGTCGTGCATACCCCCGCGCTACAGGAAAAAGGCAAATCCAAACCCGCTGCTTGAAGCGTATCCAAAAGCGGCTTGTCACTCGGAACTTCAACCGTATGAGTCGTTCCCCGATGCAATACCTCAGCTGTAAACGTATTTCCCATTGTTGTAAATCGAATATAAATTAGACATCTATTAAGTCTATATACCTACGAGTCTATAGACTTACGCTGGACTTACTCTATTGATATCAACAAAACGGAAGCACCTCTCTCAATAGATGCCCCCACAAGAACAACTGGGCTAAGCATAACCGAACGGTTGGATAGCTAAGTAACGCTAAATAGGTAGCGCTATTGAGCTATGTTGAGCTATGTGGCTTGAGCTGGAAAAGCCCGGTCAAACTCCTCTAGCAGATCGTCGATTTCTTCTAGAGCTTGATTGACATCAATACGCAGAGTACCAATCCCAGGCTGCTCTAACAACTTTAGTAACGACTGACGTTTAGTCCGAATCAGTTCAATCCGGGTTTGAAGAGCAGAAAATTCCATATCCGAGTGATTCTCCAGCTTAAGTTACATTTCTTTATGAGATAATCACCTAACAGGATAAGCAAATTTGGGCGCAAACGCACCTGCACTATCGGTAGAACCCTTTCAGGTAGCAAAACCCTCTTAGGCAGTAAAACCCTTTCAGGTTGAGCGCGTCGGTGCCAAAATCCATCCTCCCAGCTTGAACCACCAAACTAATCTAGAACCCCTGTTTAAACAAACCTCATGCGCAAGATTCCTCTCGGCACTGTTCTCCTAGTCGTTGGCGCAGTCCTCACTCTCGTCGGCTTTGTCGCCTACGCTCAAGAAAATGCCACCCTTAATCTTGTTGGATTCTTCTATGGCGTTCCTATCTTGCTAGGGGGCCTAGCGCTTCGTGCCGCTGAACTAGAGCCCGTACCCTATACTCAGCCTACTAGCGAAGCGGTTATTGCTTTGCGTAATGAACAGGCTACCCAGACCCAAAATCAAGTCCGCAAGGACGTCACTCGCTACCGTTATGGACAAGAAGCTCACCTAGACGAAACGCTAGAGCGATTAGGACTTAGCCCTAACGACACGCAGCGCCCTGTGCTATCAGGACTACATGAAGAGCAAAGAGAGGGTGCATACACATTGGTTTTAGAATTTGACTCCCCTTTCGTTTCCATCGAAAAATGGCAGGAAAAGCAGCCAAAAATTGAAAACTTCTTTGGTCCTGGAATCACAGCAGAGATCACTCAGCAGCAGAAAGAAAAGGTAGCCTTAGCGATGAAAGCAGTCGTCGCCTAAGTAAACGGGCCACAAAAACTCAGTTGTGTAGATGTCTTGCTCGTGTCATTGCCCCATCAGCTAACTTCAGTCAACTGAGTAGAACTTCAGTCAACTGAGTAGAAGGTATAGATATCAACCTTCTCGTATTAACCTTCTCGTAGAGTAGTTATTTTTCTAGTCTTACCACGTACCACTGCACCGACTCACCTGGTGCGGTCTCAAACTCGCAATGAGTCTCTATCAAATACTTTGCCTGCGCTTCGATAGAGGCTATTTTCGTGAGTTCACGGGGCAATTCACCTTCGTAAGTCGCTAAGACTTCCTTAAGCTTTGCTAACAGTTCAGCAGGCGTTAAGAACGTTTCAGTTGCATCAGGTGTGAGGAAAACAAACATCTCCTCGCTGTATAGCAGCGCATCTGCCATAATCTGTGTCCCTCGAAAGCTAGGTGCAGAACTGCTATAAGTCTAGATCCAAAATGATATCGATTTCTTGAGCAATGAACTGCTAGGGAGAATCTCGGTGTTAAAATTTTGATCAATACACCGCAATCCCGCCCGGATTACCGATGATTAATTTGACCAGAATACTGCGATAATTTCATTCCCTACAGTTTCGTTCACAATGAAGTTATCGCAGTTATCCACACGGTGAAGTCATCTGTGGCCATCTGTGGCTAATCAGATCATCTGTAAAACGACCTGCTTCAATCACCTCCTCCAAATCACCCATGGTCTACACGCCCACTAAACCCGCCGAGAAAAAAGTTTCTAAGCTCGAAGGCATTAAAGAGCGCAGCCAGTTTCTGCGGGAACCCGTGGCGACCGAGCTGAAAGAAGACACTACCCACTTTACCGAAGCTGGCATCCAAATCCTAAAGTTTCATGGCTCTTACCAGCAGTACAATCGCGACGAAGTTGTACGTGGCGAGGAAAAGCCCTATTCCATGATGCTTCGCCTTCGCAACCCTGGCGGCTACATTCCCCCCGAGCTATACCTCACACTCGACGATATCTCTGACAAATACGGTAACCACACCTTACGCGCTACCACCCGGCAAGCCTTTCAACTTCACGGCATCCTGAAGAAAAATCTCAAAGCGACACTTGCCGATATCATTCGCAGTATGGGCTCTACACTAGGCGCTTGCGGCGATCTTAGCCGCAATGTCATGGCTCCACCTGCTCCCTACAAAAATAAGCCCGAGTATATCCTTGCCCGCAAGTACGCGACCAATATTGCCGACTTGCTCACTCCCCAAACGCCTGCCTATTACGAGATCTGGCTAGATGGTGAAAAAGCAGTGACTACTGAGGAAGATCCCGAAGTTGTCGCCGCTAGGCTGAGCGAGACTGGACAGGTAGAAGGCTCGCCTCATCCAGTTGAGCCTATCTACGGTGTGCAGTACATGCCGCGTAAATTCAAGTGCGCAGTGACAGTTCCCGGAGATAACTCTGTTGACGCCTATACCCAAGACGTTACGCTTGTGGTCATCACTGATAGTAACGGGGAGCTAGAAGGCTTCAACGTGATAGCCGGTGGCGGCATGGGTCGCACTCACAACAAGGAAGAAACCTTTGCGCGCACAGGCGATCATATTGGCTATGTAGACAAAGATGATGTGTATGATCTAGTCAAGGCAATTGTCTTTACCCAAAGAGACTACGGTGAGCGCTACAACCGCCGCGTATCTCGGATGAAGTATTTGATCCACAGATGGGGCCTACCTAAATTTATTCAAGAAGTCGAAAAGAGATTCGGTAAGAAGATTGATGGCTTTCGTTCATTACCTGAATGGAAGTACGAAGACTATCTAGGCTGGCACGAGCAGGGGGATGGCAAGCTATTTGTCGGTGTACATGTTCGCAACGGACGTGTTCATAACCAAGGCAAACTACGCAACAAGCTAGCGCTTAGAGAAATTGTTGAGAAATTCAACCTTTCAATGAGAGTCACCCCTAGCCAAAACGTCGTTTTCTGTGATGTTAACCCAGAAGATAAGGTGGCGATTCAAGCGATTCTAGACAAGAACGGTATCACCGTTCATAGCAAAGTGGACTCGCTAGAGCGCTATGGAATGGCTTGTCCAGCGTTGCCAACCTGTGGCCTAGCGGTGACTGAATCTGAAAGAATTATGCCTAGCATGCTAGGTCGTATTCGCAAACTGCTAAATAAAGTAGGACTTAAGAACGAGACATTTGTGACTCGAATGACCGGCTGTCCGAATGGATGCGCACGTCCATACATGGCAGAGCTTGGTTTCGTCGGTCAAGCGCCAAACAGCTACCAGCTATGGCTAGGAGGAAGTCCTAATCAGACTCGGCTAGCTCGTCCTTATATGGACAGAATGCATGAAGCCAACCTAGAAAAAGAGCTAGAACCTTTGTTCGCCTGCTTCAAGCAAAACAGGAATGAAGGTGAGAGCTTTGGTGATTTTTGTGATCGCTACACCTTTGAAGCCCTTCGCACCTTTGCTGAAACCTACGAACCGATTAAGGCAGTCGGCTCTGGACGTCGCCGCAACCGAGTAGGCGTCTCTGACGAACTATTTGCCAAGCTAAAGGCAAAGGCAAAGGCGAATGGAACGAGTATGGCAGACGTGCTAGAAGCAGCGATTGGAGATAGGTTGGATTAGGCTGATGTCTCCAGCAGAAGATCTGTTCAAGCGATACAACAGAAGTTCGAGATAGGTCCATCCAATAGAAGTTCAAGGAAAGTAAGAATAGCTGTCTTTTATCTCTATCAAAAGGCAGCTATCGAACTGAATAACTGAAGACGATAACTGAAGACTAAAAAATTGAAGATTGAATATTTGAAGTAGAACAAAATAAACAGACCAAAGCAAAGATAAAATTTGTCCGTTGGATGAAACAAACGACTAAGCGAAATGAACTCATCCAAGCTGGCCGCGAAATCATCGTCCGCCAAGGATTTAATGCGGCAGGGCTCAGTAGCATTCTGACGACAGCAGACGTTCCCAAAGGTTCCTTCTATTACTATTTTAAGAATAAAGAAGAGTTTGGCCTTGCCATTATCGAAGACTTTGCTGCTGAATACCAATTGAAGCTACAGAAAACCGTCAACAATCACCAACTCTCTCCGCTTCAGCGTCTAAACAGCTACTTTGCGGCAGGGCAAGCAGAGATGGAGGCTTGCAAATGCGTAAACGGTTGTCTGATTGGCAACTTGGCACAGGAGCTAGCAGCTCAAAGCAACGTGTTTCGCGATCGCCTCGACCAAATTTTTTCAGAGTGGGAAGCGCAGATTGCCCAATGTCTAGAAGCAGGCCAAAATGCAGGAGAGATTTCTACTGATATTAATCCTACCAAGTTAGCTCAGGTCATCCTAGCTGGGTGGCAAGGAGCCATCTTAAGATCAAAGGTAGCTCAATCAACAGCACCGATGCAGATATTTGTAGAAACACTATTCCATCATATTCTAGGTAAATCTACCGCTAGTTAGAATTTTGATGGAGCCAAATTCCATAGGATGTGTTTATGTAGACGACCGGTCTACTATTAATTTATTACTAATGTGGTAGACGTATTAGTGTGGTAGACAAAAAAAGCGAGTACAAAAACTAAAAACTTTTTCTATGACGAACATCACACTCTACGGGACGCCTATCAGCACCTACGTACGTACAGCTCAACTGGTGCTATCAGCAGCAGAGGTCGATTACGATATCAAGGATGTTGGTATCTTCAATGGTGACAATCTGACAGATAGCTATCTGAAGAAACATCCTTTTGGCAAAATTCCCACACTTGAGATCGAAGGAGAAACGCTCTACGAAGCCAACGCGATTACTTACTTTGTAAATGAGAAGTTTGCCCAGGGAAAGTTTGCACCGGATGACTTGTGGTTGCAATCGCGCATGTATCAGATTATCAGCATCATCAACAACTATCTGTACGCGCCAGCTGTGAGCGTATTAACTATTGAGAATTTGGTCAAGCCAAGCCAAGGAAAAGAGATAGATCAAGCAGCGGTTGAAGGCGCGATCGCTCCTTCGAAAACGGCCCTAGAGGCAATTGAAACCCTGGTTACTGGCGATCCATGCCTTTTGAGTAGCGAGTTGACTATCGCTGACTTCTATCTAATTCCAATCTTCTTCTACGTTTCCAAAACGCCACAATTCGACCAGATTATGACAAACACACCAAAGCTAAAAGACTGGTGGGAAGCGGTGCGATCGCTTGACCTTGTCCAAGAAATCTGCGGCTAGAATCAACGAATGGCGAGAGCCCATAGCTAAAATCAGCATCAAAGAAAACTCGCTGATTTTAATCACTGTCTAATTCTCCTTTCACATTTCCAAGACATCATAGACTTGTTTTTTATCTGAGATCATCAGACAGATCCGACAACAAAGAGCACTATAAGCCCCGTTCATCTACACGCTTTCTTATGACTTCTTCAACCAATTCTCCCAATCTTCTTAGTTCCTATCAAATGGGAGATCTTTCTCTCAAAAATCGTGTGGTTATGCCACCAATGACTCGGGGTCGCGCTGGAGAAGAGAGAATTCCTAACGCGCTGATGGCCGAATACTATTCCCAAAGATCTAACGCTGGCCTGATCATCTCTGAAGGTACTGCACCCTCTAAACAGGGCAATGGCTGGGTCCATGCGCCTGGCATCTACAACGAAGCTCAAGTAGAAGGCTGGCAGCAAGTAACTGAAGCTGTCCGGGCCAAAGGAACCCCATTCTTTTTACAGCTATGGCACACTGGTAGAGCCTCTCACAGCAGCTTTCAAGAAAATAACCAGCTCCCCGTTGCTCCGTCCGCTCTTAGAATAGAAGGGTCTGAATCTCATACGCCGACAGGCAAGCAGCCTTACGAAGTGCCTAGAGCCTTAGAAACAGAAGAGATTCCTGGCGTAGTCGAAGACTATCGTAAGGCCGCCGAAAATGCAAAAAAAGCGGGCTTTGATGGCGTGGAGGTTCATGCTGCCAATGGCTACTTAATTGCTGAATTTTTGCAGTCTAAGACCAACAAACGCACAGATAGATACGGCGGCAGCCTAGAAAATCGGTATCGATTTCTCAGGGAGATTGTCGAAGCGGTCATAACTGTATGGCCTGCCAATCGCATCGGGGTCAGACTTTCGCCCAACGGCTCTTTCAACGATATGGGTTCGCCAGATTATAAGGAGACCTATCTCTATGTCGCCCAGCAGCTAAATTCATACGGATTAGCGTATCTACACATCATGGATGGGCTAGCGTTTGGCTTTCATGAACTAGGTGAACCCATGACACTCGCTGAGTTCAGAGAAGTCTTCGATAACACAATCATTGGCAACTGCGGGTACGACCGAGAACAGGCAGAGCAGGCAATCGCATCTGGAGATGCCGACCTAATTGCCTTTGGTCGTCCATACATCAGCACGCCCGACCTAGTCTCTCGCTTTGCAAACAACCAAGAGCTAAACCCAGACGCCCCTATGGAAACCTGGTATAGCCCTGGCCCTAAAGGCTACACAGATTATCCTACCTACACAGACTCTGAAGCTGCTAAGACTGCAGCTACCGCTTCAGCATAACTTCAGCACAGGCAGATTACTCTGGCAGATTACTATAGAGTACCTAGAGGGCGTTCTTTAATGGCGTCTTTTAGGTACTCTATATCGTTTTTATATAAGAAATCTGTGAAGTTTAAAAGTACGCCCAACCGCTGCATTCACCATGAAGGTGAAGAGATCTGGATTAGCCGTAGCGTCACCGTGTTGCCTGTTCTGTTCTTCGTTAGCAAAGGCATTCGATATGTTCCGTTAGGTAAGCGAGGGGAAGATTTACCAGATGGGGTAGGTCAGTGGGGGCTACCTGGTGGCTATCTAGACTACGACGAAACGGCGACGCAAGCTGTATACCGAGAAGTGTGGGAAGAACTCGGCTTAGATATTCCGCAGCTGCTAGAGGACTTTCGCTTTGAAGGAGATCTTACCCACCCTTACGAGGTGTACAGTACGCCATTGCGTCGACAGAACGTTACTCTAAAATATCCAATTATGTTCTATGTAGATGAGGCCGAATTGCCAAGGCTAGCACCTCAAGTATCCCAAGGCGAAGTAGTAGAAGCCCGTTGGTTTGAGCTGAAAGCAGCGCTAAAGATGCCGCTAGCCTTCAATCACCACGAGGTCATGGAAGAGTGTTTAAATCGCTACTATGCAATCGATATGCGAAAGTACTGACGTTCCTAAAGTTATCTCTTTAGCTACAGTCAGTCAGACTACCTTTTTAATACGATTTAGGGAAATACCTTGATAGCAGTCACGATTGGTAGTCTACCGATGCTCGACATTCCCTATATTGATAAAAAGAGCGCAATGACCAGGCTAGGGCAGATGATCTACTACATGCCTGCACTACCTGACTATCCCTCTAACCGTTCCCTTAGCGAGAGGGAAACCCTGCTCTTCCTGCATGGTTTTGGTGGGGGTTCTTCTGCTTATGAGTGGTCAAAGGTATTTCCGGCCTTCGCTAGTGACTACCGCGTAATCGCCCCCGATCTAATCGGCTGGGGAGCCTCCGCGCATCTAGAGCGCAACTATACTATTGAAGACTATCTCAACAGTCTCAGCGACTTTGTCAAAGCGACCTGCGATGAACCGGTTACGGTGGTTGCCTCAGCCCTAACGGCGGCCTTTGTGATCAGAATAGCGATCGCCCAACCCGATCTTTTCAAATCTCTTATCTTGATGACGCCCGCCGGACTCTCCGACTTCGGTAATGACTACACCCGTAGTCCGTTCGCACAAATCATCAGCACCCATGTGCTCGACAAGCTTTTGTACTCGGGTGCGATCGCTACCCCCTTCGGCATCCGCAGCTTTCTAGAAAACCGACAGTTCGCTGATCCAAAGCGCATTTCAGACGACATCGTCGAAGCCTATCTACAATCTGCTAAGCAGCCCAAGGCGGAATACACAGCCCTTTCCTTCGTCCGAGGTGACTTGTGCTTTGATCTAGCCGACTACATCGCTCAGCTTACAACTCCAACCGCCCTACTATGGGGCGAAACCGCCTCCTTTACCGGCCCAGAGCTTGGCCGCAAACTTGCCCAGAAAAACCCCACAGCTATCAAGCTATTCGAAGTCATTGAATCCACTGGGTTAACCCCACAACTAGAGCTACCCGCCGTCACTATCGGCATGATTCAAACTTGCCTAAAAGCATTAACACATGAAGAGCCAGTCAACTAATCGTCAGCGTCGAGCATAGTAAACGTGATCGCCTCCGGGTCAACCGGGGCAGCTATAGTCGCACTATATGTCCTACCAGAACAAAATGTCCTACCAGAACAAACTAGGGGGGTGAAACTAGATATTACCTAGCTATTCAAGTTTTCGGATAGCTTCTTACTAAGATCTGTAGAAAGTGAAATTGTTGAATCTTCCCTAACCTTTCTAACAACACTTTGCGCAGAACTAGCATCTCGATTCAGTTTTGCTGATGCTTCAGTTGTCTGGGCGTCTGTACTTGTCCCATCAACTGCATTGGTATCATCAGGAGCCAAAGCGTCTGTATCGCGAGAGGTCTCTGAAGCGGCTACGCCAGGGGTTACAACCGCTTCAGACACATCCTCTGGCCTTGGGGTAGACATTGCACTATTCTCTATAATTCTATGGATTATCCCAAAATCCTAATGTCTTATGACGATTTCGTAACGATTGAACCTCTCCTCGGATGGAAGACGGAGTACTGGGATGGCTATGCGCGGCTTACTCCTCGCATGATGGGCGTCGAGACTCGTTTAGATTTTGAATCAGTCTCTACATCAAAAGACACCAGCCATACAGGACTTACGTTCATCACGCCAACTCCAAACTATACTCAGCAGATAATAGACGGCTATATCGCATCATTCATTAACTCTGTCGAATTTTGCGGCTGGCCGATCGACAGTATCTTTGAAGAAGCCCATCGCGACATTTCTCTGTACTTTGAAGGCAAAAGAGGAAAGCCGCTTTCTGCTAGT